>DATGJA010000105.1:0-9270 GCA_035295445.1 Polyangiaceae bacterium
CGCTCGACCCTTCCGCGTGCCCGGAGGGATCGCCGGGGCATGCCTGCTCGGCGTCGCGCCTGCGGGGCTCCTCGTCTTCGCACTCGTGAAGAACCTGAACGAGCGAATCGCAGGGGTCAACGCGCTCGCCTTCGCAGGGTGTGTCGTGGCGCTCGGGCCGCTCGTGTATCTCGCGACGCGCCCCCGCGGCAGCCGTTCCTCGTCATCCTGAGGCCGAAGGCCGAAGGACCCCAGGTCCTCCCGTCTTTTGCGCGGCCGGCGATTCGGCGAGCGCGGCGGCGGCTGTCAGGACGAGGGAGAGCCAGACCGCATCGGCCAGGAACAAGTGCACGATCTGCATGGCCGTCGGCGCCCGGGTGACGACGTCGAGCAGACCGGCGCAGACCTGGAGCGTGGCGAGCGCCGTCGCGGCCCTCGACCACGCGCGGACGGCGGCCGACGGCCGCACCGCGCGCACGAACCCCGAGCCGACGACGATCGCGCCCGCCGTCACCATCGCCAGCATGGGGTGAACGGCGCGAAGGCGCACGAAGAGGTGCGACCCGGCCGAGAGGTCCTGCGCGAAGCCCGCCGCCAGCGACGGCGCCGGGAACAGCGTGTCGCCAAGGGCGGCAACCGCGCCGCTCGCGCCCACCGCGAACATCGCGACGAGGGGCCCGGCGAGCGCCAACCAGACCGCGCGCTGCCCCCGGAGCCGCGGGGCGGCCCCCCCCGAAGCCCACCACGCCGTCAGCGCCGCCGCGGCCAGGAGAAGGAACGTGTTCATCAGGTGAAGGCTCATGCTGAGCGCCCGGGTGAGCGACTCGTCGCGCGCGACCAGGCCGAAGAGGACCAGGCCTGCCCCGATCGCCGCCTCGGCGATCGTGAGGGCCACGGTGGCGAGCGCCGCGACCCCGACGCGGTGCCGGAGCGGATACGCGCGCAGCGCCACCACCGCGAGGACGACGGTCGCGACGAGGACCCCGGCGCTCGAGACGCGATGGGAGTACTCGATGAGCGTCGCGACGCGGGGTGCCCGGGGGACGATCTCGCCGTTGCACGACGGCCAGTGCCGACCGCAACCGGCTCCCGCGCCGCTCGCGCGCACGTAGGCGCCCCAGAGGATCACGGCGAGGGCATACGCGAGCACCGACCACGCCAGCCGAGCGACTTTGCGCGTCCTCACGAGGACCTGCTTAGCCGACGCCTGCGGCATCGACCAGCGGCCCTCCCGCGGTCGCGCCTCAGGAAGCTCGAGCCATCATGACGTCCATCGCCAGCGCCGAGACGATGCGCGGATCGCGAAAGACGTTGAGGTTCGGCGCGAGGAGTTTCGCGTACCGGTCGAAGTACAGCATCTGCTTGACCACCAGGACGAAGTCGCGCGGCATCCGCATCCCGTGCTTGATCGCGGTCCGCATGATTGCGGGGATGACGTCCGCGTATTTCACGGCGGAGATCTCGGTCGCGAGGAGCGGTTCGTACGCCACGGCGAGGTCTTTTGCGAGCTTGTCGAGGTCGACCTTGTCGCGCTCGATCGAGCCCATGGCGACCATCACCTCGGCGAGCTTGTGGAAGTCGCCTGTAGAGAAGGCCATGAGATAGTCCGTCACCTGCAACCGCCGCTCGCGCTCGAATCGTCCCACGATCCCGAAGTCCAGGAACCCGACGCGACCGTCGTCGAGCGCCATGAGGTTGCCGGCGTGCACGTCCCCGTGAAAGAAGCCGTGGAGGATCATGCACTGAAACCACGCGCGCATGCCCAAGAGGAGCCTCTCCTCACCGTCCACGTGCGCGCCGCGAAGCTTCTCGACGTCGTCCACTCGGAAGCCGAAGAACCGCTCCATCACGAGGACGCGCTGCGTGCAAAGACCCGCCATCGAGGCCGGCGCGACCACTCGCGTCTGCCCGTGCTCGACCATGATGCGGTTGAACTCCGCCATGTTCGCGGCCTCCCGCCGGAAGTCGAGCTCCTCGCGGATGTTCGCCTCGAAGTCCTCGACGATTCCGACCGGGTTCGCGAGCTCGCTGATCGGCAGCGCGCCGAGGATTCGCGACGCAAGGTGGAGGACGCCCAGATCCGCCTCGACAATCTCGCCGATGCGGGGCCGCTGTACCTTGACGACCACGTCCCGGCCGTCGCGCAGGCGCGCGGCGTGCACCTGGGCGATGGACGCCGAAGCAAGTGGCGTCGAGTCGATCGAGGCGAAGACCTCATCGGCCTTGCGGCCGAGCTCCGCGTGAAGGATGCGCTCGACTTCGGCGAACGCGAAGGGGCGCACCCGGTCGAGGCACTTGCGAAACTCCTGACAGTAGCGCTCGGGGAAGAGGCCCTGGCTGGACGCTACGAGCTGACCCAGCTTGATGTACGTGGGCCCGAGGTCCTCGAACGCGCGTCGCAGCACGGGGGGCCCCATCCGACGCTTGCCGCGCACAAGAAGCGCTGCCCATCCGGCGACGGCCTTGGCCCCGACCCAGGTCGTCGCCAGGACGCGCTGGCCGGCGCGGGACCCGAGCACGGCCGCGAGGGCGGCCAGGGCGACGAGCGCCACGATCGCGAGCCAGACGGGGAGCGACGCCGAGGCGGCGGCGGACGACGAATGCACTCCCACGAGACATTGCATGGGCTCCCCGGCGCTCGGCGTCAAGCGCGGGGGCGCCGCAGTGGACTCTTGCGCCGCGCCCGGGTTGCGGTCAAAAAGGGCCGCTAACGTCTCTCATGACAGCTGCCATGACTCGCGTCATCTGCATCGGCCTCGCGGGAGCCGCGGGGACGCTCGTGCGCTACTTCGTCGGCCTCTACGCGGGGCGCGTCCTCGGCACCGCCTTCCCGTACGGGACGCTCCTCGTCAACCTGGCCGGCTGCTTCCTCATCGCCTTCGTCTCGCAGATCGCGATCTCCACGAGCCTCATCTCCCCGACGCTGCGGCTGACGTTGACGACCGGATTCATGGGCGGACTGACAACGTACTCCAGCTTCAACTACGAGACGACGGGCCTCCTCCGTGAGCGGGCGTGGGCGGGCGGCGCGCTCAACCTGGGTGCGACCTTGTGCGGGTGCTTCGTGGCAGGCCTCCTCGGCCTCGTCGTTGCGCGGCGGATCGCCAGTCCTTAGGAGGCAATCATGCGAGTTCTAGACGGTGAAAAGTTCCTGGTTCGGATCTTCATCGGCGACTCGGACAAGTGGCGGCACGTCCCGCTCGACCGCGCTTTGCTCGAGCGCCTCCGGGGCGAAGGCTTCGCGGGCGCCACGGTTCTGCGGGGGGTCGCGGGGTTCGGCGCCGCGAGCGTGATTCACACTTCGCACATCGTCGACCTGTCGGCCGACCTCCCGGTCGTGATCGAGGTGATAGAGGACCAGGATCACGTCGATCGGCTCGTCGCCATCCTCGACGAGATGCTGACCGGGGGGGCGCTCGTCACCATGGAGAAGGTGCGTGTGCTCAGGTACGCGGCCGGAAAAGAAAGCCCTCCGGGCGAGTAGGTGAGGCTCGGCGTGGACCCGACCCGCCGTCCCCTGCAATCGTCGTCCGGCCCCCTTCGGGGAGAACGTTTGGCGCTCCTCGGTCGTTGGAGACGTTGGGATCATGAACGCAAAAACCTCATCCGAGACCCTCTCGCCCGTCGAACGCGTCCGTAACCTCGCGACCTTCTTCCTGCGTCCGAGCGTCGGCGAACCCTCCCGCGCAACCTTCCTGGTCCGACTGGCGGTCGGGTCGGTGTTCCTCTCCTCCGGGCTCGTCAAGTTCCTCTTCGACAACCAGGGACCGGGACGCTTCGCGAAGATCGGCCTCCCCCACGCGCCCGCCCTCGCGGCGTTCGTCGGTACGACGGAGGTCGTCTGCGGCGCGCTGGTGCTGGTCGGCCTCTTCGTCCGCCTGGCCTCGCTGGCGCTCGTCGTCGACATGATGGTGGCGATCGCCACGACGAAGGTGCCTCTCCTCTTCGGAGTCGGTCCCGAGCCCGTCGCCGCGCCGCCCAAGACGGGTCTCTGGGCCTTCGCGTACCAAGCGCGACTCGACGTCACCATGCTCCTCGCGTGCGGGTTTCTCGTGGTCGCAGGCGCCGGCCTTTTGTCGCTCGACGAGCTTCTGTCTCGGCGACGAGGGAACGCCAGGTTGACGAGGGGACCTCGCGTCACCGAATCGCCGGCGACGTGAGGAGCCTGGAGACTACGGCCGCTTGCGCACGAGCGAGGTCCGCTCGATCTCGAAGACCTTCTCGCGCACCTTCTCCGGTCCGGCCTTGGACAGCTCGTCCGAGAATAGATCGGCCCCTTTGTCCAGGAGCGCGGCGGGCTTCACGTTCTTGGTACCGACGAGCCTGAACGTCACCGTCCCGCACTCGCGCCCGCTGTCCACGCACGAGACCACGCGGCTCGCGGCGTAGAGCGTGTCGCCCGCGACGACCCCCGCCGGGTGAGCGCCCTTGTCGAAGCCGGCCTCCCAGAGGACGTTGCCGCTCGTGTCGCGGCTGGCGAGCGACGCGATCCAGCCGAACACGAGACCCCCGTAGACGACGCGCGTCTTGGCGAAGCCGCCGAGCGCGTACGGCTCTTCGAAATGGACCGGGTGCGTGTTGCGGAAGAGATACGTGAGCTGCATGTGCTCCGCCTCGCTCACGGTGCGACCGATGTCGTGGCAGATGACGTCGCCGGGCGCAAAGTCCTCGAAAAACCCGGCGAAGCCCGTCGCGCAACCGCGCAGATCGAGCGACCCGCCGAGCTGGGGCGGAAGGCGCCCCATGACCGCGGCGTGGGGCGACGGAGGCGTCGCCGGCGGGGCCGGACGGTCGAGGACGGTCCCCCCCGCCTTGACCAACACCTTGCGTTCGAACTGGCACACGACGCGCGCTCCGTCGGCGCCGTCGGCACCGAGGACCGTTCGCACGTGCACGACCCCCCGTGCCCCCTCGCTCGACGGCTTCACGCCGAGGACCGTGCTCGACGCGCGGAGCGTGTCCCCCGCGTAGCAGGCGTTCGGGAAGCGAACGTCGATGTACGCCAGGTGGGCGATGGCTTGTTCGGACACGTCGTGCACGGAAAAGCTCAGGCCGAAGTTGAGGAGCGCCAGCGGGTGCACCGGCCGGTCGCGGAAGCCCAGGGCGCGCGCGAAGCGAGCGCTCGCGTAGACCGGCGTCGCGTCGAGGAAGCTGCCCGCGCAGAGCGCGAGGGCGCCGGCGTCGACCGTCACCTCCCAAGGGTGCGGGTAGACCGCGCCTACTTCGAACTCTTCGAGCAGGCGCCCGTAGCGCGGCGTTCGATAGCCCTTCGTCATGCGTCCCTCACCGGATGCCCAGCTCGGCCGCCGTCGCCGGATCGAGCTTGCCGAGCGCGAACGCCGTCTTGAGCGCCACCCGGTTAATCCGATCCGTCGCCCGATCGGCCATCTTGCCGTCGATCATCGTGGCCCCCAGACCCTGGCGCTCGGCGCTGAGGAACGCCTTCGCCTCGGTCACGGCGCGCTCGATGACCGCCGGATCCATCGAGAAGACCTCGATCGCGATCTCGGTCTGCGGCGGGATGCCCGTCCATTTGCCGCGAAAGCCGAAGGACCGCGCGAGCTCGGCGTCGCGCCGGCACTCCTCGAGCGCCGCCTTCTTCTCGGCGTCGGACTTCTCCTTGGTAGGGTAGTTGAGCGTCATCTCCGCGATGGCGGGGATGTTCACGCTGGCCGCGGCCTTGACGATGCGCGCGCGCGCGTGGCCGACGAGGGGGTGGTCCGTTCGATAGGGCTCTCCGATCATCCGGAGGGAACCCCAGTAGTCGTACGCGCCGAAGATGAGCGCGCTGAGACGCCGCGACGACGCGGCGATCTCGAAGACTTGCTCCTCGGCGCTGACGCTCTCGATGAGCACCTGGATGCTGATCTTTCCGACGGGGAGGCCGTTCTTCTCCTCGAGCGCGGTGAGGGTGGCGTCGATGCTGCGCACCTCGTCGGCGGTCTCGGTCTTCGGGAAGATGAGTCCGTCGATGTTCTTTCCCGCCGCCTCGACCACGGCCGCGATGTCCTCGTGCCGCGGATCGAGCGCGAGGCCGCGCGGGCGGAAGAAGCGCAGGCGCGACCCCCAGGCGAGCGTGTCGAACGCCCGGATCACGTTGGCGCGACCCTCCGCGAGCTTGGCCGCGTCGCCACGGGGGATGCTGTCCTCGAGATCGAGCATCACGAGGCTTGCGGCGCTCCGGGTCGCGGCAGCCTCGACGTACTTCCAGACCGTGGCCGGACACGTGAGGTGCGCCATCTGGAGGAGGAACCTGGGAGGGAGGTCGATCTCCTGCGACGCGAGGCGGGCGAGGATCGGCTGGTTGCGCTCGAGCGCGGCCTGCGTGATCGATGCAGTGCTGGGGTGAGGCGTGGTCATGGTCTCGGACTTCTTTGTCTTACGGTTTGCCGGAAAATCAAAGCATCTCGGAGAGCGTCTTCAGGCCCGTCCGCGGCGCGCTGACGAGGCACGAGAGCTTGCCCATGTGGCGATTGTTGAGCATGTCGTCGTGCGCCCGCGCGATGTCCGCGTACGCGTACACGGCCGTCATGCACGGCTTGATCTGCCCTTTCAGGATGAGATCGTTCGCGCGCCAGCACTCTTCGGCGTGCGCGAAGTGCGAGCCGATGATCTGCTTTTGCCGCATCCACAGGTGGCGTACGTCGAAGGCGAGGTCGAACCCCGAGGTCGCCGCGCAGATCACGATGCGCCCGAGGCGCGCCGCCATGAAGACGCTCGTCGGGAAGGTCTCCTGCCCGGGGTGCTCGAACACGACGTCGGGGCCGCGGCCGGTGTCCGCCGCCTTCATGAACGCCTTGCCGAACGCCTTGGCCGCGTCCAGCCGTTGCTTCTTGCGCTCCGGCGTCTCGTTGGGCGTGTAGGCCAGCCCCGGGAAGTCCTTGCGGTTGATGGTCCCCGCGGCGCCGAAGCGCATCGCCATCGCGGCCTTCTCCGCGCTCGAGACGACGGCGACGGGCACCGCCCCGACGAGACGCGCGATCTGGCAGGCGAAGGTCCCGAGACCACCGGCCCCTCCCCAGACGAGCACCGTCTCTCCGGGGCGCAGCTTGGCGCGGTCCACGAGCATGCGGTACGCGGTGCAGAGGTCGAGCGAATAGCTCGCCGCCTCCTCCCACGTCATGTCCTTGCCCTTGGGCATCAGCTGCTGCGCTTGAACGAGCGTGAATTGGGCGAAGGACCCGTACGGAGTCTCGTAACCCCAGATCTTCTGATTGTCGCAGCCCATGGGGTCGTAGCCGTTGCACGACGGGCACTCGCCGCACGTCTGGTTGCAGTGCAGGACGACCTCGTCGCCCACCTTCCACCGCTTCACCGCGTTGCCGACCTTCCAGACGACGCCTGCGCAATCGGACCCGCCGATGTGAAATGGGTGCTTGTGCGCGTCGAGGACGCTCACCGGCTTTCCGAGGCCCGCCCAGACCCCGTTGTAGTTGACGCCCGCGGCCATCGACAGGACCAGGACCTCGTTCGGACCGAGCACCGGTGTGTCGACGACCTCTTCGCGAAACGACTTGAGCGGCTCGCCGTGGCGGTCGGTCCGAATGGTCCACGCGTGCATCGTCTTCGGGACGACGCCGAGCGGCGGAAGGGTTCCGATGGGAACGAGATCCACGGTTCTGTCGGCACTCATCGACTTGTTCTCCAACTCCCCACGGTCTTTGCGCGGCTGGACGTCGCTGGCCGTGCATGGCAAAGCTGCCAAGGATGGCCGAGAAAACTGCGAGCGCGGCGGAACGCCCCTGGATCATGCGGACGTACTCGGGGCACTCCAGCGCCGAGGCGTCCAATCGACTCTTCCGCTCGAACCTCGCGAAAGGCCAGACGGGGCTGAGCATCGCGTTCGATCTGCCGACGCAGCTCGGCTACGACCCGGACGACGAGCTCGCCCGCGGGGAAGTCGGCAAGGTCGGCGTGCCCGTGAGCCACCTCGGCGACATACGCGCGCTCCTCGCGGGGATACCCCTCGAGACGATGAACACGTCGATGACGATCAACGCGACGGCCCCGTGGCTGTTTGCGCTCTACATCGCGCTGGCCGAAGAGCGCGGCGTCGACCCGCGGACCCTGCAGGGCACGACGCAGAACGACATCGTCAAGGAGTACCTCTCCCGCGGCACGTACATCTTCCCGCCGGCTCAGAGCCTCCGCCTCGCGAGCGACACGATCCTCTACGCGGTGCAGAACGTCCCCAACTGGAACCCGATGAACCTCTGCAGCTACCACCTCCAAGAGGCGGGAGCGACGCCGGTGCAGGAGATCGCCTACACGCTCTCCACGGCGATCGCGGTACTCGACGCGGTGCGGGAGCTCGGGCGCCTGGCGCCTCGGGAGATGACCGATGTGTTCGGCCGGATGTCCTTCTTCGTCAACGCCGGGATGCGTTTCATCGAGGAGGTGTGCAAGCTCCGCGCCCTCTCCGCCCTGTGGCGCCGTTTGGGCAAGGAGCGCTACGGGGTCGACGACCCCAAGGCCACGCGCTTGCGCTACGGCGTGCAGGTGAACTCGCTCGGCCTGACCGAGGCGCAACCGGAGAACAATGTCTTTCGCATCCTGCTCGAGACGCTCGGGGTGACGCTCAGCAAGGACGTGCGCGCGCGCGCCGTGCAGCTGCCTGCTTGGAACGAGGCGCTCGGCCTGCCCCGTCCCTGGGACCAGCAGTGGTCGCTCCGTTGTCAGCAGGTGCTCGCTTACGAGACGGACATCCTCGAGTATCCGGACATCTTCGAGGGCTCGCGCGTCATCGAGGACCGAACGCGCGTCATCGCCGAGGCGGCGTGGGCGGAGGTCGAAGAGGTGCAGCGGCTCGGCGGAACGGTGGCGTGCGTCCAGAACGGGACCATCAAGGAGCGCCTCGTGCGCTCGAACGCTCTTCGGCTGCGCGCCATCGAGGAGGGCACGCGCAAGGTCGTCGGCGTCAACTGCTTCACCGAGGGCGAACCCTCGCCCCTCGTGCCCGAGGGCGACGCGCCCGGCGCCATCTTGACGGTCGACCCGGCGGCCGAGGCGGCGCAGGTCGCGGCCGTGCGGGCGTGGCGCGCGGCACGAGATCCGGCCGCGGTGAAGCGCGCCATCGAGGCCCTGCGCCAGGGCGCCGCGCGCGGGCAGAACATCATGCCCCTCTCGATCGCCGCGGCGAAGGCAGGCGTCACGACGGGGGAGTGGGGCGCCGCTTTGCGCGACGTTCTGGGCGAGTTCCGAGCGCCGACGGGCGTGGCGCGGGGCGCGTCGGCCGAGCAGGACCCCCGCATCGACTCGGTGCGCGCCAAGGTCCGAACCTTGTGCGAGCGT
>DATGJA010000106.1:0-8958 GCA_035295445.1 Polyangiaceae bacterium
ACAAGTGCGCGCCCCCGTTTACCGAGGCAGAGTTCGAGATCCGCTGGGGGACCGGCATCGACGCGATGAGCGAGCTCCTCGACATGGGCGTCGGTCGGGGCCTCATCGAGAAGTCGGGCAACCACCTGACGTTCGCCGGCCATCCGCTCGGCAACGGGCGCGAACGCTCTCGCGACACGATCGCCGGCAACGGGGAGCTCCAGGGAACGCTCCGGCAGGCGATCGCCGCGTCGGGGGCAGTTCGCGCGCGACGGCAGGCAGAGGCCGACGCCTGACGCGACGGGAGTCCGGCGGCGCGCCGCGGGCAGGTCTCGCGGCGCGCCGCTGGCTCGGTGCCACGAACGGCGACGTTTCATCGAGCTGGTCGCGGCGCCGGTGGCTCGTCACCACCGAGACAATTGGTTGGACTTCCGGAGGCCCGTTGGGCATTTTTGACCTGGGCGAGGGGGCCGACGAACCCATGCAGGCTCTGGTCGACGTCGTGCCCGAGGCGGCGCTCATTGTCGGGCCGGGCGGGCGAATCGCGGCTGCCAATGCGCTGGCGGCCGCGTTCTTCGGATACGCGCTCGACGAATTGAAGGCCCTCCACGTGTCTGCGCTCGCGCCCGAAGGCCTGCCCGACGCGCCTGCGGAGGCAGAGCTCACCCGCGGAGGAGCGACCCTCCGGCGACGCGACGGCCGGCGATCCGCCGCCGAGGTGGCCATACGGCGGTTCGCGGAGGGGACGGGCGCTTGCCTCTTTCTCCTGATCCACGTCCGGCCCGAGCGCAGCCATGTCGATGACGATCTGCGTCACAGCGAAGAGCGCCTGCGGCAGGCCGTGCGCGCGGCGCAGATCGGCATCTTCGATCACGACCACGGCACCGATATTCACTACTGGTCACCGCGGATGCGGCAGATCCACGGCTGGGGCGCAGACGAACCGGTGACGATGCCGGCCTTCCTCGCCGTCCTCCACCCGGACGATCGCTCGGCGATCGCCGCAGCCGTGCAACGCGCCCACGACCCGCGCGGCGACGGACTGTTCGACGTCGAACACCGCATCGTCCGCCGCGACGGGGAGCTGCGCTGGATCCGCACCCGCTCCGTCACCATCTTCGCGGGAGAAGGCGCCGCGCGGCACCCCGTCCGAACCGTCGGCGCCATCGTCGACTTCACGGAGCGGCGCAGGGCCGACGATGCCCTCGAGCTGTTCCGACAGTCGATCGAGAGTTCGACCGACGCCGTTTTTTGGCTTCGGGACGACGGGCGGTTCGAGTACGTCAACCACCAGGCCGTCCGTGCGCTCGGCTACACGCGCGAGGAGCTCCTGGGCTTGGGCCTCTGGGACATCGATCCGCACTATCCGCGCAGCGAGTTCGACGCCCACCGGGAGCGATTCGAGCGAGCAGGCACCGAGTTCCGGTTGCAGATCGAGACCACCCTGCGGCGCAAGGACGGCACGTCCTTTCCGGTCGACGTCATCAGCCAGCGCCTGCGCCTGCCGACCGGCTCGCTCCACGTCGCCTACGCCCGTGACATCTCCGTGCGCAAACAGGCAGAGGAGGGGCGCGACCGACTCGTCGCCATCCTCGACGCCACACCGGACTTCGTCGCGATCGCAGGCCCGTCGGGCGGCCTGCTGTACCTGAACCTCGCGTCTCGGCGGCTCTTGCACCTTACCCCGAGCGATGACATCTCCGCCTGGACGCTGGACGCCAGACACCCCCAAGAGACGCGCAACCTCCTGGCGGAAATCGCCATCCCCGGCGCGCTGCGCGACGGCGTGTGGAAGGGCGAGGCGGTTTATCGCGGAGCCGACGGGAATGAGCTCCCGGTCTCGCTGCTCGTACTTGCCCACAAGAACGCCAGCGGGCAGGTCGCGTTCCTCTCCACCGTCGCGCGCGACATCTCGAAGGAGAAAAGCCTGGAGGCGCTCTTCCTCCAGTCGCAAAAAATGGAGGCCATCGGTCGCCTCGCGGGCGGAGTCGCGCATGACTTCAACAACATCCTTTCCGTGGTCCTGAGCTTCGCCACCCTCGCCGCCGACGGGCTTCCGCTCGATCACCCCGCCCGCGACGACTTGCAGGAGGTCACCCGCGCCGCCGAGCGCGCGGCCGAGCTGACGCGTCAGATGCTCGCGTTCAGCCGCAAGCAAGTCCTGAAGCTCCACGTACTGCACGTCAACACGCTGCTGGAGCGGATGGTCCCGATGATACGGCGGCTCATCGGCGAGGACATCGAGCTGCTCCTTCGTCTGGACCCGAACGCCGGCCGAATCAAGGGAGACGACAGTCACCTCGAGCAGGCCATCATGAACCTCGTCGTCAACGCGCGCGACGCGATGCCGCGGGGCGGCACGCTCACTCTCGGGACGGCGGACGTGTTCATGGACGATGAGCAGATGCGCCTCCATCCGGACCTCGAGCCAGGCTTTTATGCGACCATCATCGTTTCGGACACCGGCGTCGGCATGGACGCGACCACCCGAGGCCGGGTCTTCGAGCCGTTTTTCACCACCAAAGGTCCAGGGCAGGGGACGGGCCTGGGTCTGTCGACGGTGTTCGGGATCGTGAAGCAGAGCGGCGGAGGGATCTCCGTCGACAGCGAGGTCGGCGAGGGCGCGAGGTTCACGCTGTACTTCCCGCGCACGGAGGAGCCTGCCAAGGCGGACGCGGTCGCGGATGTCTCGGCCAAGGCACGTTTTTCAGAAGCCGCCGTGGTCTTGTTGGTGGAGGACGAGCCCCAGCTTCGCAGGGCCGCGCTGACCGTGCTGCGCCGCGCCGGCTATCGTGTGTTGGATGCCGCGGGGCCAGTGGAGGCGCTGGCGCGCGCGCGCAGTCATCCGGGGAAGATCGATTTGCTCTTGACCGACGTGGTCATGCCGCAGCTGAGCGGTAGGCAGCTGGCCGACCAACTGCTGAAGGAGCGGCCGGAAACGCGCGTCCTTTACATGTCCGGATACACCGAGGACACGATCATCCACCAAGGCGTCATCGACCGCGGGGTCCATTTCTTGCCCAAGCCGATTGCCCCCGATGCGCTCTTGCAGGCGGTGCGGCGCGTGTTGGAGGCACCTGCCGTCTGAGGGGAGCGGCCCGAGATCACCAATCCATGGTCTCGTCGCTGCCGCCGAACCCTGCCGGCCGGCCTTTGTAGTGCGGGAGCCCGTCACGCACGGGGCGGACGGCGAACCGGCACTGCATGTGGAACGCCGCCTGGAACTCGTCCGGTGCCAGCAGGTAGCCGTTCACGCCCCGAAGCTTCAGGGGCGGTACGTCGATGAAGGGGCGCGTCCCGCACGCCCCGCACGTAACGCGCGGGCTCCGCCGGAGCTTCCACGCGATCGGTTCCCCGCGCACGACCCTCACGGCGTCGGACGGATACACCGACTCCGGAACAAAGGCGCCCCCGTGCGCTCTACGTCAGCGACGGCCCCGACGTCTTCCGGCTTTCGATCGACGGCGGTCCCAAGGCGACGATCGTGAGCGGGCTCGCCGACAACTCCCTGGCGGCGGTCCCGCCACGATGGTCGCGTGCGCGCAGTCGTAACGTCGACGGCGGCCTCACCACGCACGGACAGCCGTGGGCCATCGCCGTGAACGCTGCGAGCGTCTACTGGGTGGACGCCTATTTCAACGAGGTGTGGAGGAGCCCGAAGTAGCGCCAGGCACGTGGGCGGGGTTTCGCCCCCTCACCCGCGCAGGCCGAGCTTGCTTTTGCGCCTCCGTGGACCTTTCCGTTCGAAGCGGTATGGCCCGATCGGCGTGGTACCAGTGACCCTGACGAGCACACTGGTGCATCAGCGCATGCTTGCCAAAAAAGGATGGGCGCTGCTGGTCGCTTGCACCCTCGGCACGACGATGCTCGGGATCGAGCTTGCCGCCTGCGGGAGTTCTTCGAAGTCGGCTTCGTCCGCCACATCGCCACCCGACGCGTCGGGGGATGCTATGGCGTGGACGTTCACGTGCCGGCCCCTCGCGGTGAGCGACGCCGGTGCCGCCCCGGCGAGCGATGCGGATGGGGGCAGCGATGCTTCGGCGTGCATCGTCGACACGTCCGCGGGCCTGCACTCCGTCTCGTGCGACGGCTTCGTCTACGACGTCAACATCCCCGAGGCCTGCGTGTCGTGCGTATGCGGCTTGATCGCTGACGTGCATGGTCTCTCGATGAACGGCCAGATGGAGGACAACAACACGAACCTGCGGGCCCTGGGCGAGCGGTACGGGTACATCGTCGTCCAGCCGAACGCGAACCCGGCGCCGCCGGTCTCGTCGTGGACCCCATCGACCGACGACCCGAAAGTATTCGCGTTCATCCAGCTCGCCGCGCAGACGCTCCACGCCGATCCGAAGCGCCTGCACATGACGGGATTCAGCGAAGGCGGCTACATGACATACCGCTTCCTCTGCGATCACGCCGACTTCTTCGCCTCGGTCGCCCCGGCCGCCGGCGCCGGTTGCTCGTTCGGCGGCGACGCGGGCATGTGGGGCAGCGCATCCATTCCGGCGCGGGAGATTCCCGTGCTCGCCGTGAACGGCACCAAGGACGCGCTCGTCAACTTCACGAACGTGGCCATTCCGCAGCGCGACACCGTCATCGCAGGATGGCAGATGAGCGGGGGCACGATGATCGCTGGTGACAACACATTTCAGCGCCTGCGCTACACCAGCCCCAGCGGGAATGTCTTCGAGTTCATCCAGCACGATTACTCGTCGGTGCAATCGCTGACCAAGGGCCACTGCTTTCCGGGCAGCAACGACCTGGACGGGGGAGTTTCCGGTCAGGTTTTCGGCTTCGCGTGCCAGCCTCCGAACTCGTTCGTCTGGGGAGATGAGGTGATGAAGTTCTTCCTGGCTCACCCGGCTCCCTGACGCGTAGCGGGTGCTGAAGAAGACAATTGGACCGCCGAGACGCCAAGGACGGCAGCCACCGGCGGCCTCAAGGTCGGCTGGCCGGCGCGGGCGGCGGAGGAGTCTCCGGGTCCGCGCAGCAGCGGAACCCGGTGGAGTAGTCGTGGTAGTCGAACGGGTGCGCGATCGTCCGGTACGCGCATCCGTCCCCGTGGAGGGTCGTGTCGAGCCAGTAGCCCCCCTGGAACGTGCCGTTCGGGTCGGCGGTCCACTCGTGCAAGTTGCCGATCATGTCGTAGAGACCGAAGTCGTTGACGCACTCCGGGAAGGCGCCCGTCTTCGCGAGCGTGCCGTCGAGCTCCACGTTACGCGGGTCGTTGAGCTCGAGCGGACCCCAGCCGCGAGCCTGCGTGTCGGCGTGGTACGTGAGCATCGGGTTTGCGCCGCTGTCGTGACAGCGCCCCGGCACCCGCTCGGGGCCGTAGGGGAACGCGTATCCTTCGCTTCCGCCGCACGCCGCGCGCCACTCGGCGGGCGCGCACAACCGCTTGCCTGCCTGGCGGCACGCCGTGAGCCCCTGCGCGGCGCTCGCGTACGCCTGCGGGAGCACGCCCGCGACGCTCCGCGCGACGAAGACATGGCCCGGCTCGAGAGGTAGGTTCGACGGGTGCGGCGAGAGTGTGCCGTCGGCCGCGCGCTCGAGGACGGACGCCTCGTACCGATCGACGCACACGGCGCCGAAGACGAGCCCCATGTCCTGCGGGCAGCGCGCGCCCGCCTTGGCCGGAGTGATCGCGCCCTCGTCCACGGGACGGAACACGCCCGGGACGTACGCGGCGATCGCGCGCTCGATCGTGCCCCCCGCGCCGGCCGCGAGCCGTCGCGGGTGCCCCTTGAACCATGAGCCGAGCGCCGCGAGCGCGGTCGCCACTTGAGCCCGCGCCGCCGCGGGGGCCTGGTCCGGCGAGGCCGCGCGCCCGTCGCGCCCGACCGCGTGCACGCCCGCGAGCGCCACGAGGAGCACGCCGGCAGCACGGGGAAGCCGCTCGCGCGGGGCCGACGCCATCGCCGGGGAGCGTGGATCGACCCCGGGGGAGATGCAATCGCGACGCTACTTCGGCGTGCGGACGAGCGCGCCGCCGCCGCCCCCAACCTGCTCGATGAAATAGACGAGCCTCGCGTCGACGGCCACGGCGCTCGGGAAGCGGCACCGCACCCCTCCTGCCGGCGGCCGCCCTCGCTCCAGAAGACCCCGCGCGTCCCGACGGCGAGAGCCGCGATGGAGCTGCTCCCGGGACCCTGCGTATCGTCGGCAGCGCGGATGTCCCGCCGTCGCTCAACGAGACAGAGAGCACCGCGCTGCCGGTCCCAGAAAAGGTCGCCACGTAGGCGCTCGCCCCTTCGACCGCGATCGCGGTTGGGCTGTCGAGCCCCGACGCGATCATCCTCTCTTGCGCTCCGCCGAGGGGCACCGCCAAGAGGAGCCCGACGCGTCCGTCCAGCAAAGGTTCGCGGCGCCGAGCGCGATCCGGGTCGGATTGCCACCGAAGGCCAGCGTCGCGACGGCGCCGCCCACGATCGGAACCTTTCGAATGCTCCCGCCGGCAAAGGCTCGAGCGGAAAGCAATCCGGGGACGGGCCGGACATCATCGCGAGCGTCGTGAAGCACCGACCCGAGGCGCACGAACCGTCGCAGCGCACGCCACACCCGCTGCAGTTGGACACGTCGGTCGACGGATCCACGCACGCGACGCCGCACGTGGTGGCGCAGGAGGCTGGCTCATTGTCGACGACGCCGTCGCAGTCGTTGTCCTTCCCGTCGCAGACCTCGGGCGTCGGCGAAGTGCACGCGCAGAGGCCCTTCGAATCGCACGTCCACCCGGGGACGCAGTCGCCGGCGCTGGCGCACATGGTGGTGCACTGTCCGGCGATCAACGGAACGGATTGGCCGAGGGGTACGACGCAAATGGCGCCCGGACACTCCGACTGGGTCATGCACGCGCGTCCCGTCACGCCGCCGTCCAGGCCTTCGGCGCGAGCGCCGCCCGGCTTGCTCGTCCCTCCGCCGCAGCCGGCGAGCAAGATCGCCCCCGCCCCGAGCGCCAATCGCCGTCGTCGTACCAAGCCAAGCCTCCGCCCCCGCGGGAGCGTTCGTACCTCCCACCACTGTCTTGAGCCATGGAGGGGGTGCCGTGCCACTCAAAAGATCGGCACCGAAGGCCTCCGACCCGATGCGCTCGCATTCCCTCCGTACGGTCTGGCAGGGCTTTCTTGCGCTCGCGATGGCCTGCGGCGCATGTGCCTCCACGGCGAACGACCGCCCCGCGCCGGGCGGCGACGACGCGAGCCTCGGCTCCACCGAGGGCGGCGACGACGGCGGGACACCCTTCGGACCCCTCGGCCTCGCAGACGGCGCCACGGCTCCAGGTTCGTTCACCGTCACGCCGATGAACCCCACCGTGACCGTCACGATCGCCGACGGCATGGTCACGAACGCGCCGACCGTGCAGTTCGACGCCACGAGCGGCGGCGCGCCGATCCACGTGGGCTGGAGCGTGGATCAAGGCAGCGTCGCCGCCATCACGCCCGCGGGCGTCTTCACCCCCACCGGTACGGCCGGCGGAACCATCCACGTCGTCGCCCGGGACGGCTCCGCCGTCGTCTCCACGACCGTGACCGTGATCATCCATCGCACGCAGAACGGGTTCACGGGGTCCGTCGATCTCACGACGAGCGGCGGCTACGGCGGCGTGGGCGGTGAAGGCCCCGGAGGCCCGCTTGCGACGGGCGACGTGACGGCGCTGCAGCAGCCGCCGACCGCGGACCCCTCGCGCGCCTTTCTTTACCCGTACGACAGGACGGTCTGGCCGCGGGGCCTGCTCGCGCCGCTGCTCCAGTGGACCCCGGGGCAGAGCGACGCGAGCGGGATCGCGATCCACATGCAGAGCAAGACCTTCACGTACGACGGCACGTTCGGTCGGCCCGCGGCCCTCGCGGCCTCCTCGCCGTTCGTCCGCCACCCGATCCCACAGGACGTCTGGCAGCAGGCGACCGAGAGCACCGGGGGGACCGACACGCTTCAAGTGAGCGTCGTGCTCCTCGCCGGCGGCGCACCGCGAGGCCCGCTCACCGAGACCTGGACCGTGGCCCCCGGCATCCTGCAGGGAACCGTGTACTACGAGTCGTACGGAACGGAGCTCGTCAAGAACTCCGACTTTCAGGCCCAGGGGGGGGGCTACGTCGGAGCCGCGGTGCTGGCCATCAAGCCGGGCGACACCGCACCTCGCGTCGTCGCGGGGACGAACACGCCGGCGGCCACCCTCGGCTCCGGCGTCGGATGCCGCGCGTGCCACTCGGTCGCCGCCAACGGGTCGAGCCTCCTCGTGCAGGACGACAAGTACCCGTACTCGCAGACCTCGCGCTACGACCTGCAGACGCTCGCCGAGACCCTCGTCGCCGCCCCTCCTCCCTCGAGCCCGCCGTATCCTCTGTCATGGGCGGGGGTCTCGCCGGACGGCGCGTACGCGCTGACGAACAGCGTCTGGATGGGAACGGACACGGACAGCCAGACGGAGCTCTATCGCCTGGGCCCGGGCGCGACGGCGTCACCGGTCACGGTCCCGGGCCTGCCCGCGGGCGTCAAAGGCGCGACGCCGGTGTTCTCGCCCGACGACAAGCACGTAGCCTTCACCCACGTCGCCGGAGCGCTCGGGACGCTCGTCGGCGACGGCACCCACGTCGTCACGCTGGACTTCGACCCGTCCGGTCCCGCCATGAGCGCGCCGAAGAACGTGTTCACGCTCCCCGCGGGGCAGTCGGCCTGCGTCGGCTTCCCGTCCTTCTTGCCGACGGGCGCCGCGCTGCTCGTCCAGTTGACGCGGATGGCCTGCGGGACCGGGTCGACGGGGGGAAACACGTCCTTCGGACAGTATGTGGGCACGAGCAAGGCCGGCGGCACGACCGGCCTGCCCTCGGAGATCTGGTGGACCGACGTCGCCACCGCGACACAGCACCGCCTCGACGCGCTGAACGGCGACGACGCGAGCGGTGCGTCTTACCTGCCGACGGGCCCGAACAACCACAGCGACGACGCGGCGCTCAACTTCGAGCCGACCGTCAACCCGGC
>DATGJA010000107.1:0-10552 GCA_035295445.1 Polyangiaceae bacterium
CCCTCGACGATGAGCGGCTTTCGGTCGCCGGGTCGCCCCAGGACCGACGATGCAGGCCCGCCGACGTCCGGCTCGCCCGCTTGCCGCACGAGACGAAGTGCGCAGTCGAGGTGCTCGCGGGCCCCGACGACCGCCAGGGCCTCGGCGAGCCGCGCAGGGTCGAGCGGCAGACGCGTGTTCCCCAGACGGAGCGACGCGAGCGTGGCCGTCGCCAGCGCGGCCAGCGATTCGCGCTCCTCGGGATCCAACGCAGGCGCGCAGCGGGCGATCTCCCAGCCGAGGTACGTCGTTTCGAAGTCGTCGTCGGGCGGCGCCGGACGGGAGGAGCCTAGGAAGCGCCCTCGCGCCGTGCCGGAGGGATCGAGCGTCATCGCCGCGCCACTCCCCACTGACGGCGCCGTCGAAAGCGCTCGTCCCAAGCGAGAATGTCGCTCCACACCGGTCGCGCCGCCCACAAGCCGCGGCCCGAAGGCCCGAAGCCGCGGAGGAAGCAGTACGCCAGTCCGCCGAAGCGCTCGTCGTAGTCGTCAGCCGAACGGATCCCCACCAAGCGGATGACCGCCAGCGCGTAGAGCCTGACCTGATCATCGTAGTGCGCCATGACGTGGCGCCCCAACGCCTCCGGCTCGTACTCGGCGAGCAAGTCGCTCTTCCAATCGACGAAGTACGTCCGCCCGAGGTGCTCGAACGCGAGGTCGAGCGACCCTCGAACGTAGCCTGGGCCGACGCGAGCAGGCGCCTGCCGCCAGCCTTCGACGAGCGACGGATGGTCGAGGTCCGGGAGCGGATAGGCGAAGTCCATCTCTCGCACCACGCCTCCTGGGAGGGCGAAGCCTTCGATGCGATGGCCGTCCGGCAGGGTCACCGGCGTGGTGTACGCGGTCCACACGAGACGCTCGGCGTCCTCGCGCTGCGCGGCGTCGATCCGGTGCGCCCCCATTGCCTCGTCGAACAGAGGGGCCACGTCCGCCCGCCGCCTCCAAGCGTCCAGGCCGGCCCCAGCGAAGGACGCGAGCGGGACGCTCTCGAGCAGCTCGTGGAGAAAGACGCCCGAGGCGCGCGCCGCCTTCAGCGTCGCCCCCCGAGCGCCTTCGGCGAATTCGGCTGCCTTCGCCGCACGTCGGCCCTCCGTGGGCTCGGCCCACCGCTCGTCGGACGCGGAGCGCGTCCCCTTGAGCCGCGTGTACGACGTGACGATGGGCCCCGCGTGTCCGGCGCGGAGCGCGTCGTAAGACGCCCGCACGTCGTCGACCCCGAGCAGCGCATCAACCGGCTCCCACGCGACGGGCGCCGCCTCTGGCGGAGGGGCGTCGCGCACCCGCTCGCCGACGTCATCGACGCCGAAGCCGGGGGTTGCTGACGAAAGAAGCGCCGCCAGCCGCCGATGGACGGGCGCATAGGGCCCGCGAACGGGCTTTGCCCGCGCGGACGCCTCGGCGTAGGGCAGGTAGAGCCGGCCGGCGGCGCGGGTCAACGCCACGTACATCAGGCGCTGGTCCTCCTCGCGCTCTTCGCGTTCCACGTGCGGCTTGAGGTCGCCCGACACGCTGCCGACCCACGCGAACCGCCGAGCGCCCTCGTGGAAGATGCGAACCTCCTCCGGCCGCCGCGACCCCCACGAGCACGCGACGAACACAACGGCCGCCTCGAGGCCCTTCGCCTTGTGGATCGTCATGATCTGCACGGCCGGCCGGTCGCTCTCGACCCGTTGCACGTTGCCCTCGACGTCCAGGGGCAAGCGCGTCCTCGCGATGAGCCCCGAGAGCTCGCGGACGAGCTCACGCAGAGTGAGGTGCGGCCCGCGCGCGCGGTCGAGCAGCATCTCGAGCACGTGCGTCGTGTTGGTGAGCGAGCGCTCGCCCCTACCGAAGAAGATCTCGCGCCGGACCACGCCCGAGGCGCTCAGGATGCTCTCGAACAACCGATCGAAATCCCGCGCGTCGGCGAGCGCCTTCCACCCGTAGAGGCGCTCCATCAGAGGGTGGGAGGCCGGCAGGTCGCGCGCTTGCTCGATGGTCTCGAGGGGGAGCCCGAAGAACGGAGTGAGCCAGGCAGCGAGGCGGAGCGAACGATCGTCCGGATCACAAATCGCCGACAGAAGCGCCCTGAGATCCTTGGCCTCGGCGCTCTGAAAGAGGCCCTCCTCCTTGTAGTAGGCGTAGGGCACGCCCGCCGCCGCGAGCGCGGCCCCGACGGCTCGCCCCTCCCATCCGGTGCGCGTGAGGACGAATACGTCGCTCGCACGAAGCGCCCGTCCGTCGAGCCGCCACGGACGCTCGGGATGAGTGATGCAACGGACCTCCCGCGCGACGACCGCACCGAGCGCGGTCAGATCGAGCTCGCCGTCGAAGCGAATCGCCTGGACCGGATCCACCGCCCGACCGGCACCGTCGACGAGCCGGCGATCGGGACGTCCGCACTCGATCGGCTCGTACGAGACGTCCCCGCTGAAGAACGGCTCGGCGACGTCGGGCGCGAAGATGGCGTTGATGGCCGCGACGAGCGGGGCGGTCGCCCGGTAGTTCTGCGTGAGCGACACGCGAACGCCGCCGGTGTCGAGCACCTCCGCCCGCGCGCGGAGATACGTCTCGATGTCGGCGCCGCGAAAGCGGTAGATCGATTGCTTCGGATCACCGACGAGAAAAAGGCGGCTCGCCGAACCCGGGGCGAAGAACGCCCGGCGGAAGATGGACCACTGGGTCTCGTCGGTGTCCTGAAACTCGTCCACCAACGCGTACTTCCACCGCGCGCGCATTGCCTCCGCGAGCGCGCCCCCGCGGGGCCCCCGGAGCGCCTCGTCCACCAACGTCAGCATGTCGTCGAAGTCGTATCGGCCCGCCGCCCGCTTGGTCCTCGCGAGCTCGTCCTGAACGCTCGGCAGCAGGGCCTGGACGACGGCCGCGTTGAACGGGGGGGTGCGGCGCGCCAGGTCGAACGCCGCCGCGCAGGCCTGTCCGGCTGCGCCCGAGCGATTCGCGATCGGCCATAGCTTCTCGAGGAGCCAGCCGAGTTCCAGACCCGTCGCCTCGCGGGCGAAGCGCGGGGCGCCGCCGTTCGACCGCGCCTCCTCCACCCGCTCGGCCATCTCCGCGATCTTCCGGGCGAGCTTCTCGGCGGTCGCCTTGTGGACGCCCAGCGACTTGAGCTCGGCGGCCGCCCCGCCGCGTCGGGCAGCCTCGACCGGGAACGCGGCGAGGGCCGTGTCGAGCGCGGCGACGTCGAACTCGGGACGGACGTCGGCGCGGGCCTGGACGCATCTCCAGAGAAGGTCCTCGAGGCTCTCCATCGAGCGGCCGGCCCGAAGGGCCGCCTCGAGCCAATGCGCTCGCGCTGGATCGGTCGCCACGTCCCTCCGCAGAGCGTCGCGCATCGCCCGGCCGAACGCGGCTCGACCGTCGACTTGCTCCTCCTGGAAGAGCCTCCCCCCCTCGAACGCGTGTTCGCGAAGGACGCGCTGGCAGAACGCGTGGATCGTCGCGATCGTGGCGCTGTCGAAGGATCGCAGCGCCCGCTCGATCTTCGCCAGGGCGGCGGCGTCGAGCTCCCAGACGTCGCCGTCCTTCGCGCTCACGTCCGCGTCGGCCTCGAAGAGACCGGCGAGCACGCCCTCGAGCTGCGCGCGAACCCGCGCGCGCAACTCGTGGGTCGCCTTCTCCGTGAACGTCACCACGAGCAGCCGATCGAGCGTCGCGTCCGTGGCGACCAGCAGCTCCACGACGAGGCGCTCGATCGTGAACGTCTTTCCAGTTCCGGCCGACGCCTCGATGACCCCGTGCCGATCGAGCCGCAGGGTCCGGAAGACGGCCGGCCGAGGGATACGGCGCGTCACCACGGCCACGCCTCCCGCTTGGCGAAGAACGCGGCGAACCGGCGTTCGACCATCGCGCGCGCGCTGGCCTCGTC
The DNA here is from genome assembly GCA_035295445.1 of Polyangiaceae bacterium. Classification (GTDB taxonomy): domain Bacteria; phylum Myxococcota_A; class Polyangia; order Polyangiales; family Polyangiaceae; genus Palsa-1150. The sequence continues at coordinate 3,904 of DATGJA010000107.1, forward strand.
GGGCGGCGCGTACGTGTACACGCGCGGCACGGGGCCATAGGCCGATCTCAGGGCGAGGGGCCCGTCCGAGCGCTCGAGCAGCTCTCGCGCCTCTTCGAGCAACGGCGCGAGCGGCCCGTCGGGCTCCCGTGCGGCCCGCACGAGGACAGCCTCGCACGGCAAGAAGTACGCGTGAGCGGCGCCGAGCAGCTCGCGTACGATCGTCCGGAGCCAGACCACCGCCTCGTCGCGCGAGAGCGGCGCAAAGGTCACCGGCTCCGTGAGCGGACCGTCGGGCGTGGCCACCACGCTGAGCGACCCGTGCTCCTGGCCCTCGACGACGCCGGTGGCCGCGAGCATCGCCTGGTCGAGAAACGCGCGCAGCGTTGCCCGCTCCCGTCCGGCCCTGGCCCACGGATCGTCCTTCTTCTCGCGGCGCTTGAGCAGCGTGACGGACGTGCGCGACGCGGGGCCCATCGGCAGCGTCCGCCCCCCAACCTCCACCTTGTGCAGGCGGGTGACGCCGCCCCTGTCGACGAGGGCGACGTCGAGGACGAGCGCGTCGTGCACGAAATCGGCGCGGGCTTGTTCGCCGGCGCGGCCGAAGCGGTGCACGACCAGGTCCCCCGGGCCGATCGCCTGCGCTTGGAGCTCCGCGCGCCACGTCTCGAGCGCGGCGAGATGCGCTCCCCGCTCTGCGGCGGCGAAGACCCCCGAGGGTCCGGTCCCGCGCAGCTCGCGATCGCGAACCTCGGCGTCGTAGGCGTGCTCCAGCGTGCGACCGTCGACGGCGCCGAGCAGGACACCCCGCAGGAGCATCGTCTCGTCGCGATAGTCGGTCTCGAACGGCTCGTCCTCGCGCGCCATGACGTCGTCCTCGTCTTGCTCGTCGAGCCCCAACCGAAAGCGCGCCCACCCCTGCAACGGAAACTCGAGAAACTTGAGGAGCGCCCACATCGGCACGACGACGCGCGCGCCGAGCGCGACGGGGGTCTCCGGCAGGCGCACCAGGCCGAGGTGTTCGGCCAACGAAGCCCAGCGCGGGTCGGTCTCGGCGCGTGCTCGGACGTGGGCGGCGTCGAGGCGGTCGCCGCTCTTGTCCAGGCTCTGCCGTAGAGCGAGGGTCCGGGCTTCGGCGCGGGCCTCGGGCAGGCGCATCGTCCCCAGCGAGCCGTGGCGGTTCGGTCCCGGCAAGAGGTCGGGGTAGTACGCGGGGTCCCAGCGCCGCAACGGGTGCCGCCGGCGCAGAGGAGCCGCGCCGTCCCGCAGGTACGACCGATCGAGGACGTGAAGGAGGTCCTTGACCACCGACGCGGGCGCCAGTTCGTCCGCCGTGACGGGATCGCGCGACACGTACGAGAGCACGAGACGGTCACGCGCGCCGAGCAGCGTCTCGAGGAACGAGTACTTGTCGCGGTCGCGCGCTGACACGTCCCCGTCGCGACGCTTCGCCCATCGCAGGTCGAGGGGATCATCGGATTCGGGCGCGGGAAAGCGGCCTTCGCCGAGACCGCAGGCAAAGACGACGCGGAAGGGGAGCGGTCGAAGCGCGGACAGGGTCGAGACGACGACGCCCTCGCCGCCGTGCGCGGCCGGGGGGTCGCCGAGGCGTCGCCGGGCGACCTCCGCCGCCAGCCGGTAGCCGACGGGGCGTCCACCGAGGTCGACCTCTCGGATGCGATGCAGGCGTCGCAAGCACCGGGCGAGGTCCTCTTCTTCGGCGGGGCGGCTCGGCCCCACGTACGCGCGAACGAGCTCCTTGAGAAAGTCCGACCAGCCCGTCATCGTCAGCTGCGCGTCACGCGCGAATCGGGCGTCCTCGAGGAGCGAACGCATCAAGACACCGAAGGCGGCTGCGTCTCGCACGTCGGCCGCCTGCAGCTCGTGTGGAACGTAGGCTTCGCCGCCGATCTCGCAGGGTCTGCGGTCGCCCCCCGCGTCGCCGACCATGAAGGCGCCCAAAGCCAAGCGTCGCAGACCCTGATCCCAGTTGAGGATGTCGCGCGCGATGTACGTTCCTTGGTGGTCCTGTCGACCGGCGCCGTGGACCACCCCGAGCGCGTCGCACCACATAACCCACTCGCTCGGATCGACGTCGTCGAGCGAGGCGACGACGGACGGGTGCACGGCAACGCGCAATACTTCGTGACGCGTGAAGCGGCCCAGGGGCAGTCCAAGGAGGAGCTCGACTGCCTCGAGGATCCGACTGCCGCCCGGGTTGGGGACGCCCACCATCCGGTACGGCAGGTCGAACGCCTCCCGGAAGACAGCAGACACGTGAACCGCATATTTGGCCGCGTCGGCGTCGGGGACGAGGACGGCGATCTCGTCGAACGTGAGGGTCTCGTCGGACTCGACCGCCCGCCATATCTCGCTCGCGACGGCCTCGACCTCGCGACGAATGCTGGCGTGATCGATCACGAGGATGCTCTCGTCGGCCGGCGCCCGGTCGCCCGAGACCTCGCGGCGCAGGAGGTCTCGTTTCAGTCGGGCGAGGAGCGTGAGGCCGCCGGTCGACGAACGCGAGGCAGGGTCGACGAAGCGGTCGTCGTGATCGAAGCCCGCGAGCAGGTTGAGGGCCCTCGCCTGATCGCGCCCCGGACGGCCCCAGAGGCGAAGGAGCTCGGGGTCGCTGGCGTCGGTGTCCTCCCAGAAGCCCTCGCAGGGGCTCAGCGCGTAGACGACGACGGTTGCCGCCCGCGCCACCTGCTCGAACAGCGTGTGGAAGGCGCGTGCCACGTGCGCAAAACCGAACACGTGAACCGCACGCGGGAGGGCCTCAGGCCGGAGCGAGGTCACGGCGTCGCACAGCGGTACGGTCGGCGCAATCGGTCGTGCGCCGAGCATCGCGAGCCAGAGCGCGCGTTGCCATGGCTCGACGTCCGCGTAACCCTCCCCCAGGGTCGTGCGTTCACGCCACGCGGCCAGCATGTCGGCGCGCGAGTACGTATACTCCTCGAAGAGGCGGCCCAGACGCGCGGCCAGCTGGATCCTGCGCAGGTCCACCGCGTCGTCGGCGTCCCCGGCGGCGTGAAGGTACGCCCTCGCCGGCGCGAGTTCGGGCCTGGCCAGGAGTTCGTCGTCGAGCAAGGCGGCGAGCGCCATCGCCTCGAGCGAGGCGGCGTCGGCGACGCGCGCACCCGACGCGTCCGCGACGATCTGCGCGGCGAACCGGGTCAGGAGCTCAACCTGGAGGTTGGCCGCGATGCCGCAGGAGCGGGCGAGGCCGAGACGGACATACGATTCGACGTTCGCGCTCGGTACGACGATTCGGACGGGGAAGAGGACGCCGTCGCGCAACTGCTGGGATCGGATGCCTCGTGCGAGCTCGTCGAGCAGCTCCTCGGTGAGGTTCGAGTAGACGAGGCGAATCATGGGCGGCGCGCGGGAGGGACCGTAGCCTCGGAGGCGCCGAGCCGGCTACGCCCGGCGCAAGGCGGCGACGGACCAGCTCGCACTTACGAGGGTCGCGACGAGGGCGACCGCGGCCATTGCCGAGAAGGTGGCCGCCCAGCCGCGCGTCTCCGAAAGCGTCCCGAGCGTCACCCCGGCGAGACTCGCGCCCGCGTATCCCGCCCCGTCGATGATGCCGGCCGCGGTCGCCGCCCCGCCCTTGTCCGAGACGTCGAGGGCGAGCGCGCCGGCGAGGAGGGAGTACGGCCCGAGCAGGAAGAAGCCGATCCCGCCCACGATCGCCGCCGCGGCGCCCGGGGTGTGGACGGCGCCCCGAGCGAGGACCAGGACGAGCGCGACGACGACGGCGAGCGACGCGGCCATCAGCGGCGCGCGACGTCCGGGCCCCAGACGATCGCTGAGGGTACCTACCGAGAGCGCAGCCAAAACGCCCGCGGCAGAGAAGGTGGCCGTCTTGGCGATCGCTCCCGCGATGTCTTGGAAGTGCGAGACCTCGTACAGGTAGAGCGTCGTCCACGTGATGAAGGCAACCCTGAGGAACGTCAGAAGAACCGAAAGCGAAACCACAACCCAGAAGGCGGGGCGCTTCGCGAGCGACGCGAGGATCGGAACGAGCTGCACGTCCGCGCTCTCCTGGGCGGAGGCGTTTTGCCGCGCGCGGTCCGTCCCGGCAAAAGGACCCTCCCCGAGCATGAGGGCTAGAAAGATCGTGGCCGCGGCGAGAAGGAGGGGGTTGACGAGGAAGAGGGGGCGCCAGCCCGGCAGGAGCGCCGTGATCCGGCTGCACAAGAGGAGCGCGAAGACGTTGCCGAGTTCGTAGCTCGTCGACATGACTCCCATGACGAAGCCGTGCCGGGGCCGCTCGAACCGGCGGGCGACGACGTGCACGGCGCCGCTCCAGCCCCCGGATTGAAAGAAGCGGTTCACCGAGGCAAAGAGCACGAAGAGCCCGAATTGGCCCGACGCCGCGAACGCGAGCGTCGCGAGGACCGACCCCGTCATGGCGAGGAGCATCAGGCGTTTGCCGCCGATGACGTCGCCGAGCATCCCCATGAGGACCTTGCCGACCGCGTAGGCCACGATGGAGGCGGACGAGAGGTACCCGAGCTTTGCCTTGCTGAAGCCGAAGGCGCCCTGCAAGAGCGGAAACGAACTCTCGACGTTCGACCGACAGAGGTAGAAGGCCCCGTAGGCGATGACGAGCGTCCCGAGGACGACGGCCGGGCGCTCGCGCATGGGCGGAACGCGAAGGTAGTCGGCATGCTCAGGCGAAGCGAGCGTGCTCGAAACATACCGACAAGATTGCGAAAAGAAGGCTGCGCGGCCGCGCCTCTTGTCCCGGCGAGCCCATGGTGTAGGGTCCCGGGCCCGTTTGGAGAGGTGACCGAGTGGCCGAAGGTACCCGCTTGCTAAGCGGGCGCAGGTCAAAAGCCTGCCGCGGGTTCGAATCCCGCCCTCTCCGCTAGCCCTCGCGCAGCGAGGGCTGCGTAGAGGGCGGGGGTCGAGCGGCTCGGCCTTGCCCGAAGGGCAAGACGTCGGCGACGAATCCCGCCCTCTCGTGCGCCGGCGGTGGACGAAGCGGCTCGCGGTGTCAGTCGTCCTCGAAGTAGTCGCTGTCCGCCTTGGGCACCTGCAGCGCCTTGTGGCTCACGCCGACGCCGTGGTCCATCATCAGCGCGGAGAGCTGGTCGCCGTCGCCGGAGCCACCGACGCGCTGCAGGTCCGAACGGCTCGTGCCGTACCCCATGGCGTGGAGCAGTTCGAGCACGAGGTTCTCGAAGAACTCGGGCGGCGACCGTCATCCTTCCTCCACGAGAGCGGGCCCACCGTCGTTGTCGTCGACGTGACTCTCGGCGGCCGTCGACCGTTCCTTGGCGCTCGCGGACTTCTTCCGGCGCTTCGACAGCGCCCCGTTCGTCGTGACCGTGTTCGCCGCCCGAACCCGCGCCAGCATGACCTCGGCGGGTTCGTCGTTCGGGTCCTGGGGGACGAGCTCGCCGCGGAAGGCCTTGGCGAGTACTGACTGCTGCAGGTGCGCCTGCCGTTGCTCCAGCTCGCCGATGCGCGAGAGCTGTGCGTCGACCGCGGCCAGGGCATCGGTGAGTCTTGCTCTGAGAAGCTGCTGCTCAAGCTGGGGCATAAGCGGCATGTGGAGCCGCCGCATAGACCCAACATTGAAGTGTTGCTGTGCGACGCCCACCTGGGCATCGAGCACGGCGTCGCGAGCCCACATGCTGTTCATGTAGAACGCCATGACGTGTGGGTCCACGAGTGAAACCAGGCGAGCGACCACGAGGTCGGCGCAGTTCGCATCGTCCAGCTCATCGGGGATGACACAAGCCGTACCCGGGGCTCCGCTTCGCACGATGACCAGATCTCCAGGTCGAAGCTTCGATTTAGATAGCTCCGCATGGAAGTCGGGGGGGATGAAGCGCAGCTCGGCCGGATCGAAGCGGTTCGCTCGCACATTTTGCGACCGCAGGAAGGGTACGCCGGTCGGCACGTAGCGACTCTCCATGGGTCCAACGTGCCCCACCGTGATGTCGTGACAGATGTCCTGGGCGGTCGCCCAGCACCACGCCTCCGGGAGCTCCGGCAGCCCCTTGGCATCCACCGGTTCCGGCTCCTTGTACTTCGCCTTCCACTCGTCCCCCTTCGGCGTCTTCCCCTTCGCCGTCAGCTTGGCGAGCTCGGTCTCCTCCCACTTCTTCCGGCGCTCGGCGCGGATGCGCTCGAGGAGCTTGCTCGCGGGCTCCGCGTCCTTGTGCTTCGCGCGCCAGTCCTTCGTGAGGTCGCCGCGGAAGGCCGCCGCGAGAATGGACTGACGCAGCTTCTCGAGCAGCGGCGGCACGGCGTCGAGCGCCTCGCGTGCGCGACGGCTTCGGGCCTGGAGGGCTTCGAGCTTGGCGACGATGCGGCGCTGCTCGCTGAGGGGGGCGACGGGCACGGGCAGTCGCGCCAAGGCGTCTTGGTTTATCTTCGGAAGGACCGTACGACCCTGGTTGTGCGCCGCTTGCTCCGTGAACATCGGGGACACCAGCCACCGATGAAGAAACCGCGTCTCAAGGTCTGTCGAAACCGGGTACATGTCTGCGCTGCACAACCCGGCGAAATCCACGACGACGACCTTGGCGAGGTAGGGCCGAATCTTCGAGTACAAGATGTGCCCGGCATGGAACAGGTGCTTGCCGCTTGTGACTCCGTCCTTTGCGACGGTGGTGTAGTCGAGAAGACGCCCGCTCCCAGACTCGATGTG
>DATGJA010000108.1:0-26138 GCA_035295445.1 Polyangiaceae bacterium
GTACGCAGGGGTTCCTACGACATCGCCGTCGGCGTCTGGGTTGCGCTTTCCTCGAAGCTCCGTCGCGACGCCGAAATCGAGGACGACCACGCGACCCTCCGAGGTCACGAGGACGTTGGAGGGCTTGAGATCGCGATGCAGGCTTCCCGCCGCGTGAAGCGCCGCGACGCCCTCGACGAACTGGATAAGCGCGGCGCGGAGCCTGTCGAAGGCGGCCGAGGAAGCCGGAAGCTTGCGCGTCGCGCCGTCCGGTCGGAGCGAGATCCCCCTCGCATGGGCGACGAAGTCGCGCCCCTCCACGAGCTCCATCGAGAAGACGACGCCTTCTTCCTCGTCATTCAGGAGCTCGTAGAGCCGGACGAGGTTCGGATGGCGCACGTCGGCTAGCGTCCGAAACTCCTGCTTCAGTTGGTAAACGGCGCTCGCGTCGAAATGACGGAGCGTCTTGATCGCGACGCGCTCGCCACGGTGGCGATCGAACGCCTCGTAGACGCAGCCCATCGCCCCCTCGCCCAGGACGCCGACCACTTCGTACCGCTCGGAGCCCTTCCAGCCGCGGGTGACCGGGCGCGCTCTTCGAGGGGCCTCTCCCACAACGGCGTCCTCGGTGACGTGAGCCTCCGGGCGCTCGCTCGCAAAGCCTCCTGGTGCTCGCCCCGCCCCTCCCACGACAGCTCAAATCGTATCGGAGCGCGAGGCCCTTGACCAGCGACGCCGAGCTTTCTGGCCTCCGCGGGACCGACCTCGCAGGGAAATGTAGCGACTTCCAGTGCGAAGATCCGGGGCCGACGCCGGCGGTCTGCACCGCACACTGAGGCGCGGGACTTGGCCCCAAGTGTCCGCTCGATTGTCCCCAACGGTCCTCCGCGCGGGCGCGACCGGGACGTAGCATTTTTGCCGATGCCGGGGCCCTGCGGGGCGAAATGTTGTCCGGCGGACCGGCATGCTGTGCAAGGAGATGGCTGGAGGTACGGATGATGACCAAGGCTTGGATCCTCACCATCGCGAGCTCGCTACTCCTGGCTTGCGGCGGCCACGGGAATGGCGGCTTCGAGCAAGGCACGGGCGACGCCAGCTCGTCGAGTGGCGGATCCGGCAGTGGCAACGGATCGAGCGACAAGGGAGGCAGCGCAAGCAGCAGCGGGTCGATGCCGAGCAGCAGCGGGAGCGGCGCTTCTGGAGGTGGCAGCGGCACGTCGATTGGCGGCAGCACGAGCAGCGGGGGGGCGAACGGCGTGGTCTTCCGCGACGCGGGCGGCGGCGTCACCTGGGGCTACACGGTTCCGGCGAGCGACATGGCGACGCCCGTCACGCTGACGGCGCAGCCCTTCCAGGTCGCCGCTGGAGCCGAGGTCTACATGTGCGAGGTCTTCGCGAATCCGTTCAACGGCGTCGATACGGACATCGTGAAGATGCACGGTGTCATGAGCGCGGGCTCGCACCACTTCTTCCTCTTCAACATTTCGTGGCTGGAGGCGGCAGTCGAGCCACCGGTCGGGACGATTGGCAACTGCGCGGGCAAGGGCCTCGAGTTCCACCCGTTCCCGTACCTATCTCAGCAGCCTGTGTGGGACGTCAGCTACCCGGGCGCAGCCGACGGCTCGCCGATGGGGTACCCGTTCGTCGGCACGAACTACTTGATGATCAACGTGCACTATCTGAACGCGACGTCTCAGCCCATCGACGCTGCCGTGCAGATCACGCTCTATCCGGCGAACGCCGGCGTGGTGACGACGCACGTCGGAACCATCTTCTTGAACCAGACGAGCTTGAGCGTTCCCGCGAACACCCCGGTGTCGGCGCCCATCGACTCCAGCAGGGTGTGGGGCGGGGACATCAGCCTGCCGGCCACGTACAACATCTTCACGTCCTGGCAGCACATGCACCGCACGGCGCTGAAGTTCTCGGCAAGCACCAACGGGACCGTCTTCTACACCGACACGAACTGGGACAGCCCGAACCTCTTCTACCACGGGCCCAGCATGGCAGAGCCGACCACGGCGACCGGGTCGAGGAGCGCAATCCCGATGAGCAACTCGCAGTCAATCACCTGGGATTGCACCTACTACAACGACACGGCGAACGACCTCACGTTCGGTGACTCGGCCGTCAGCAACGTCATGTGCATCTACATGGCACAGTACTACCCCGCGAACCCCACGGCCCCGGACATCATCGCCGTGGCCCAATGACCGACACCTGCTCCCGGGCTCCTTCCCCCTTCCGGGTTCGGGCTTGCTCCGCGCGCCCGCGCCGGTACGTCGTCGGGCTTCGAGCGTGCCAGCGACGGAAAGCGCGGCGGAATGCGCTCGGGTCCGAGTAGCCGAGCAGCAGCGCGATCTGGGTCAGGCTCATGTCCCCCTGATCTAGGTAACGCTCGGCGAGCGCGCGCCGGAGTTGGTCGAGCACCTGCTCGTAGGTCGTCCCCTCCTCCTTGAGCCGACGCCTCAGGGTGCGGGTGCTCATGCGAAGCTTCGCTGCCATCCGCGGGGCCGTCGGGATCTGATCCCTCAGCGCGCCGGAGAGGAGCTCACGCACCCGCGCGCTGAAGCTGGCCGTGCGCGGCAGCTCCTCGAGCAGCTGCTGGGCGTGACGGTCGAGGATCGAGCAGAGCCCCGGGTCGGCGTTGGTGAGCGGCAGGTCCAGATCCCGAACCGCGAGCAGCACCGCGTCGCGGTCGGCCGCGAAGCGGACCGCGCAGCCGAAGATGCGCTCGTGCTCCGCCGCGTAGGGCGGCGCCGGATGGCGGAACTCCACCGCAAGCGGCGCGATGGGGCGACCTGTGAGGTGCCGGCCGATGACGATCAGGTTCGCGAGCGCGTTCTCCGTCATGGCGTCCGGAAGCCACACGTTCGCGAGAACGTGCTGCGACACCACAGCGTGGTCGCCGCGGACGTCGAGCACGATCTCCGCGACGTCGGTAAGGATCCTGTTGTAGCGGCACAGCCGCACCAGCGCGTCGCGCAGCGTACGGCTGTTGTGCGCGAGGTAGTCGAGCAGACCGAAGTCGCCCGGCCGGTACCGCTCTGCCAGGTGGAGCCCGAAGGCCGCGTCGCGTGCTGCCTGCGCGGCCGCCGCCGAGAGCTGGATGGCGAGCTCGAACGGGATGCGCTGGTCGGGGTCCTGCAGGTCCTCGAGCCTCAGCGCCGCGCTTCGGACGATCGCATCGACGTCGAAGGCCATCGCCCGAAGTCCGTGCAGCATGGGCCACAAGGTTGCCACCGAGACGCGACATCCGCTCAGACCCAATCGCAGCCGCGGCACGGGGGATCAGGGTAACGGGGCCGGCCCCTCATGTCCGCTCTCGCGGCCCGGGCGGGCTCAAGCCAAAGCATCCCCGGCACGCACTTTGCTCGATTGCCCCCGTGTGCGCATTCGCGGCAAAGGGGCGCCGGCCCGTGATTGCCCCTGGCCGGGTCGAAGGAGACGGGGCAATGGGTGACTCCACCGTGCCGATGGATCTCCGGCGCGCCGAGCGCGAGAGCGACCGGTGACGCTCCTTCGCCCGAATTCGGTCCAGGCGCTGGGCTCCTCCGGCACGGGAGCGCCGAAGGCGCCGATCTTGCTCGTCGATGATCGACGCGCGAACCTCGACGCACTGGAAGCCGTGCTCGACTCGCGAGAGTACGAGCTTGTCTGCGTGACCTCGGGCCGGGACGCCCTCGATCAACTCGAGCGACGAGAATTCGCGCTCGTGCTCCTCGATCTCCAGATGCCGTCCATGGACGGCTTAGAGACCGCCCGGAACATGAGAGAGCGCGCCCTCAAGCTCGGACGCCGAGTCCCGATCATCTTCGTGACGGCCATCGACACGGACCGAGCACGCATCCTGCGAGCGTACAAGGTCGGCGCCGTGGACTTCATGCACAAGCCGCTCGAAGTCGAAGTCTTGCAAGCGAAAGTCGCGGTCTTCGCAGATCTGTATCGATCAAGACGCCTCGCGGAAGATGCCACGTCCGCATTGAAGCGCGAGAGGAGGGAGGCGGAAGAGGAATCGCGTCGGTTCCGGCTGCTGGTCGAGAGCGTGAAGGACTACGCGATCTTCATCCTCGACCCGAATGGGATCGTTGCGACGTGGAACCCGGGAGCGGAGCGCATCAAGGGCTACAGGGCGTCGGAGATCATCGGCAAGCACTTCTCGGTCTTCTACCCGCCCCAGGAGGCCACGACCGGCAAATGCGAGGCCGAGCTCGACATCGCCACGCGCGAAGGGCGCTTCGAGGAGGAGGGCTGGCGCATCCGCAAGGACGGCTCTCGCTTCTGGGCCAACGTCACGATCACCGCGCTGCGCGAGCCGGAGGGGGGGGAGGTCGTCGGGTTCGCGAAGGTCACCCGAGACCTCACGGAACGAGTGATGAACGAGAAGGCTCTTCAGAACCTCGCTGCGGAAAAGGCCGTGCTCGTGGAGAAGGCTCGGATCCAGGAGTTTCAGGAGAGGTTCATCGCGATCCTCGGTCACGATCTCCGCAACCCGCTCTCGGCGATCGACATGGGCGCGACCCTCCTTCGTCCGCGTGTTGCGTCGTTGAACGACGAAAAGACGACGCGCCTCGTCGACCGCATTCGATCGAGCGCACGTCGCATGTCCCGCATGATCGAACAGATCCTCGATCTGACCCGCACCCGACTCGGGGGGGGCTTGGAAATCAAGCCGGAACCGATGCTCTTGTGCCCGATGATCACTGCGATCGTCGATGAACTGCGAGCCGCGCATCCCTCCCGCCAGGTCGAGCTCCATTGCCCGCCCACCCTGACGGGTTCATGGGACCGGGATCGCCTCGAACAGGTGCTTTCGAACCTTGTGAGCAATGCGATCCATTATGGGGACCCCGCGCGACCCGTCGCGGTCGACGTGCGGGACGAAGACGGGGAGGTCGCAATTGACGTGCACAACGACGGTCCTCACATCCCCGAGGCGGTGTGCGCGGAGATTTTCAGCCCCTTTCGCAGGGGGGACCGAGATAGCAGGACGACCAAGACCGCGGGCCTTGGATTGGGTCTCTACATTTCGCACGAAATCGTCGTCGCGCACGGCGGGGACATCGACGTGCGCTCCACCGCAACCGAAGGGACGACGTTTCGCGTAAGGCTACCTCGCGATTCGAACGTTCTTGCGTTGCGGTGAAGGGAAAAGGCACCGGAACATGAGCCACACGATACTCGTCGTCGAAGACGAGAGAGACCTTCGAGAAATGCTGTGCGAGGCGCTCGAGTTGCACGGATACGACGCCGTTCCGGCGGTCGATGGTCAGGCCGCGCTCGAGGCGCTCGAGCGCATCGATCTCCCTTGTATGGTCCTGCTCGATCTCCTGATGCCAGGCATGAATGGCTGGGACTTCATCGAGAAGATGCGCGCGCACTCCACGTACGCGAAGGTCCCCGTGATCGTGCATTCGTCGGCGCCAGCAGCCGCTCCGCAGGGTGCCACCGGTGTGCTTACCAAGCCGTTGGACCTGGAACGGCTCCTCGAGATCGTGCGCGGGTTCTGCTGACCGCAACGGTGTGCGAAGGGCGCGGGGCGCTCGTTCGCCGAGGTGGTTGACGTACGGACGACTGCACCCGGACGTCTCAGGCGTAAATATTCCCAGGAGCGATCGCACATCCGGTGTTCCGGTCGCGCCCTTGGCCCTCCTAGAAACACGGGACGACCACACCGAATCGTATGAATATCCGTGAGGCGTGGCGCGTCGCATCTGCCGAGCGCCCGTCCCGATGATCCTCCGACGCCCCCTTCTTGCGACGGCCGTGCTGGCGGCTGCCGCGTGCACACACGCAAGGCCTCCGGCGCCCCCGCCCTCTGCCGAGCACGCGCGAGCGTTCTCGGGCCCGAAGGTGCCGTCCTACCGTTTCCTCGCCTCGGGGGGCGGCGCCATGCACGGCGCAGCTCTCGAAGGGGGGTCCGTTGGCGTGATCGAAGGAGCCATGCGTTCTGTGGTGGCTCTGGACGGGTCGGTCGAAAAGGCCCGCACGGTCGCGCCGGCTTTTCTCATGGGCGGTGAGCCCGTCCCGGCTCGGCTGGGGGGCGGCTTTCTTTTCTGGTCGCCGGCCGTCATGTACCGCGCCCGCTCGTTCCTCGGGCCACTCGAGCCTGTCGCGCATCTTCCTACCAATGCAATCGACCTCGCGTTCGGTCCCGGTTCGCTGCTCATCATCGACCCGGGGGGAGGGCGCAAAGCGTACGACCTGGACAAGGCGCAGCGCGTCCCGCTCTCACCGCACGGCGTGCTCGACATTGCGACCGGCGACGACGACCGCGCCGTCGCGGTCGACGCCTCCGGACGCGCGCTCGCGTCCACGGATGGCGGCAAGACGTGGAAGGACGTCACCGGCCAACTGGGTGGCCGGGCCGGGCGCCCCTGCGCGGCGAGCACGCAGGTGGGCTTCGAGGTGAGCAACAAGGACGGCGTGTGGCTCGCGACCGACGGCACGATGGCCCGCGGGCCACTCCCCGACCCGCATCCCTCGGGCGCCGGCTCCACCGACTCGGGCCTCAGGCAGGTGATGGCCGCGATTCAGGCAGGCATCCCCCTTCCGGGCGGACAGGCGCTGGTCGCGCGAGGTCCCCAGGTGCAGACGGTGGACCTCGTGACGGGGGCCGTGCTCTCCACCCGCGCCATCGAGACGGGACCGAGCTGTCGCGTGCTGTCGACTGAGGAGGAGGGTCTGGCCGTCTGCTACCAGTACAGCGTCAAGAACCCCTCGATGACCGTGGTCTCCCATGTGCTCGGCCCCTCGCCGCGCACCGAGATGACCTTCGAGGGGACGCTTGCCCCCGTGTACGGCGCGGGCACGCTCATCGTAAGCGCCGCTTGCGACGGGACCCACGCGAGCTCGGTCGCGTGCGCGCGGCGACCGGGAGGCGCGTGGACGCAGTACGACGCGCAGCCCGCCGTCGACGCCACGGCGAACCCTCCCCCGGCGGGTATGGCGGCCGTTCTCACTCCCATGCCCGTCGTGTGGGTGCCGCGCGAAGACGGCGGGATCACCGCGCTCGCGACGAAGCGCCCCGTGAAGCCGGGCGAGCAGTTCCACGTGGCTCGTTACGATCTTCCGGCCGGCACGCCCGCGTTCTTCGACAAGGTCATCGCCGCCCTCGAGCACTATCGCTGGATCGTCGGTCGCGACAACGCGCTGCGCGGCTTCGGCCCGGCCGCGCCGGGTGGGCCTGCCTCGTCGACGATCGCCGTGGACGCGCGCGGACACGTCGAGACGGGAGCGCGCGACTTCACCGACCTCGCGGCTGCGGATTCGACCCACGCCCTCGCGGGCGACGGCGCGCACCGGCTCTGGCAGACGGTCGACGGCGGCGCCCACTGGACCGAGGTGGCGACGCCGCCCGGCAAATGGGGCAGGTCCGAGGCGACCGTCATCGTGGGAGGGCAAGCGATCCAGTGCTCGCTCGTCGGGTGCGTGTTGCCTGGGACGGGCGGAAGCTGGCTGCGGATCGGGTGGCCCGAGGACCCGCCTCTCGCGCGGGGTGCAGGGGTGGCCGCGCCCGGGGCGTCGGAGACCACGAGTGACGGGGGAGGGGATCGTCCGGCGCCTCCGCCCGAGGTCGTGACCGCGGTCCCCGCGGCCTCACCGGCTCCGGTGCTCGCGCGCTTGCGGTGCACACTTCGCACCGAACCGCAAGCGGTCGCGCCTCATCCGGCAGGACCCTCGCGCGAAGGCGAGGAGTCGAAGGCCCTCTTCGGGGGCCGGCTTTTTCTCGAGCGACGCGGAAGCGAGACCTTCGTGAACCTTCCCTACCGCGACCAGTACACGGGGCCCGGTGACACCATCGGCCCGCAGTCGATCGGATTCGGCCTCAGGGCCATCCTGCACTTTCCCAGAACGGGCCAATCGACGTTCGGCGTCACAAAGCTCATCCAGGACAAGGCGGCGATGGAGGCATGGTACGTCGTTCCGTTCGATCCATCGGGTGCCGTCGTCCACGGGACCACCCCGTTCGCGAGCTGGACGAAGGCGGTGCCCGCGTTGCAGGCCCAGGTACGTGGCGGAGTGGATCTGATTCGCCTGAACGAGGGCGACGATCTCACGCACGGCGCTCGGCCCGTCCTCTCGAGTCGACCCGGTCACGCCGACGGAGTCCTGCTGGGCAGGGAGGGCCTCGTCCTGTGGGTCGACGCCACCGGCGCGGTACGTCCCGTGGCGGCTTCGCAAGGTCGCGGGACCTACAGCGGGTACGCCGACGCGCACGGCAAGCTGTTCGTGGCGCTCGAGGGCTCGGCGGGAGGTACCGAGGTCGTCGAGGCGGAGACGGGCGTCGTCCGCTTCCGCGTGCCCGACGCGCTGCCCTTCTATCCTCTGCTCCGGAGCCGAGCGTCGAGCTACCCCGCGATGCCGATGCACGTCTTCGCGGCCCCCGACGCCGTCGCGGTCGCGCCCGACGGGTCGATCGGCATCCTTCGGATACCCTCGGGCGTCGAGCCGGCGACCGAGGACGATCCCGCGCTCTTCTTGAGCGGCGCCTCCGCGCCCGTCGAGCTCGCCTCCTGGTCGAAGGTCGAAATCGCCAGCAGCGCCGCATGCCAGAGGGACCACGAGGGCTACAGGGCGGTCATTCAGACGGGCCTTCCTTGGATCGCCATGGCAGGGTCTCTGGGTTTCCCCTTCCGGACGCCCGGCATGAGCGCCATGGTCCGCTGGAGCAAAGATCACGTCTGTCTGGAGTCCGTCGAGGTCGGGTACAGGCAAATGGAGGACTCGAGCAGCCCGACGGACGGATTGAAAGTGATGGCGGTCGCCCGCTTCGTGGGCGCTGGGGCCGAGGGTGGCCTCGTGGGCACGGGCCGCGAAGCGACGGTCCGCGAACCGGCCAAGTGCGCGCTCGAGTGATGCCTTTCGGAGGGGGTGAACCGTGTCCGCGAAACCGCAACGTCCCAGCGCACGGCTTCTTTGCGTCATACTCGCGTGCAGCCTGGGGGTCGCGTGCGGGACGCAGCTCCGCACGGCCGGCCGGCTTGCCATCCCTGCGCCGACGCACCCTCCCGTGGCCTCCTCGTCGGCCGGAGGCTCACCCGCGCACCCGGTGGACGCGATGTCGGTCCTTCAGCTCGGCCCTCTCAAGCTCGACGACGACGAGCTCGCGCGCCTCGCTTCGAATGGCTTCGTCATCACCAACCGCAAGCGCTTCCCGAGCTTCGTCGAGGGATGGCTGACGATCTACAAGTCCGACCTGCCGCTCTACGTGAGCGCGGACGCTCTTCTGCACGTGGTGCATCGCTCGTACGACCGGATGCTCCAGGACCTGGAGCTCTCGGTGCTCATTCCGGGTCTGCAGCTTCTGCTGTCGAGCATGCGTCAGCACTTGGCCGATTCCGAGGGAGCGTCGGCGCCGTCGCGTCAGTCGCGCCAGGATGCAGACCTCTTTCTGGGTGTTGCACTCGGCCTGCTCGAGGGCCGCCACGCGCCTCCGATCGCGGGCGCCGATGCCGCCGCGATCGCCAGGTGGACCGACAAGGCCACCGCCTCGCAGGGAGCGACCAGCGAGACGCTGTTCGGGTCGAGCCGGTGGGTCGACTTCTCGCAGTTCAAGCCGCGAGGGCACTACGCGCTCGACCTCGCGCCCCCGCAGCTGGCGCAAGCGGCTCCCGTGGGCAGTCCCGCGAACCCAGTACGCCCCGCGGACCGCCCTTCGCTGCGTCGCTATTTCCAGGCGATGACATGGCTCGGTCGGATCGACGCGCGGATTGCCGTCCCCGACCGCAGAACCCGCGTCCTTCAGCTCGACCGGAGAGAGCTCGCCCTCGCGTGCGCACTGCGCACGGTCATGCAAACCCCCGAGATGGCCGCCTGGAAGCAGCTCGAGACGACGATGGACGCCTTCGTGGGCGACCGTGACGCGATGGGTCCGGCGGATGTCGACCGCCTCCTCGCGGAGCTGGGAGCAAAGAGCTGCCCCGATCTCGACCACGTCCCGGATGCAAAGCTCCTCGCGACGATCCTCCATGGCTCCTATGGCAAACAGCGAATGACCGGCGACATCCTCCTCAGCGACGACCAGGGCGGAGCCACGCCGCTGCCGCGGAGCTTCTCGCTTACGGGCCAGCGCTACGTCGTCGACTCCGACGTGCTCTCGGCCGTGGTCCACGACCGCGTTCCCGGGCGCCTGATGCCAAGCCCCCTCGACGTCGCTTTCGCCGTCCTCGAGAACGACGACGCCAAGAGCCTCTTGCGGAGCGATCTCACTGCGTACGGCTACCGGTCGACCCTCGAGGGACAGCGGGAGCGCGTGGATGGCGGTGGGGATGCGTTCTGGGACACCAGCCTCTACACCCTCTGGCTCGGCGCGATCCGGGCGCTCTCTGCCCCTGCCGCGACGCGGCTGAACCCGACGATGCAGGCCGACGCGTGGCGCCGCCGCGTCCTCTCCACGGAGCTCGCCTCGTGGGCGGAGCTTCGCCACGACACGATTCTGTACGTCAAGCAGTCGTACACCTTCGGGTTCGGGTGCTCGTTTCCCGATGCTTATGTCGATCCGTACCCTGCCTTCTACGACGAGCTCGCGAAGTACGCTGCGAAGGGGCAAGCGCTCGTCGGCGCGCTCGATCTCGGGAAGGCGGCAAACCTGCGGTCGCAGATGTCCGCGTTCTTCGATCAGCTCGCCGTGGTCTCACGCACGCTTGGACACGTCGCGCAGGAAGAGATGCACGGTGAGCGACCGTCCAGCGAGGAGCTGGCCTTCTTCAACCAGGCGGTCGCCGAGGACCCGCCCGAGAGCGGCGGTTGCACCGCGCCGGTTCGGCGAATTCGCGGGTGGTACGTCCGACTCTTCTACGGAGGCGACGACCCGCTCGCGTTCAAGCCGACGATCGCCGACGTGCACACGCAACCGACCGACGCCGCTGGCAACATGGTGGGGAGGGTCCTGCATGTAGGGACCGGGTGGCCGCGGACGATGGTCGTCGACGTCGATCTCGGCCGCGGAAAGACGCCCTTCGTCGGCGTCGTGTCCGCGTACAGCGAGGTCGTGACGGACAACTTTCAGCGCTACACCGACGACGAGTGGAAGCGGGCCATCGCGGCAGACAACCACGAGGACGTCGAGTGGATGCGCGACATCGTCATCCGGTGACGCCCGAAGGGGACCCGCGACTCACTCGCCGAACTCGCGCTTGTTCACTGCCTCGATGTACTCGACAACGGCACCATGGCTGGGGCGGTCGAAATGAACCCTCCCTGCAGCTATTTCGCGCAGCGCCGTGACCGCGCATTTGTTGTTTGACGGCGTGCACGCGCCCGCGCCCTTCATGAGTTCGCGCGTCCGTCGCGCGGCCAGGATCACCAATGCAAAGCGGTTCTCCTCGTGTTCGAGGCAATCTTCGACAGTAACTCTGGCCATCGGATGCTAGCTCTCCCGGCGGCGCCGTGGCCCCGCTTGCTGTTGGCTGGTCCTCGTTCGCTCGGCGTCGAAGCACTCCGTCGTCGGCACCCCCAGCGCTCGCCGCGTTCTGCGGCGGCGCGCGCCCCATCACCCGAGGCTGTCCCCGGATGGTGCCGCCCGGATCCCCCGAGCGCTCGGGTCCAGACGTCCCGGAGCTTAAGCATCGTGACGGAATCGTCAAGCCGCGTCGCCTGGAGCCCCGTCGGGAGGCGACCGAAGTCGAAGGTCGATCGACCCAAAGCGGCTCTCGGTCGGGACGAAGGTGCTGTGAGGACCTTGGGAGGCCGCCATGGGAGATGCGACCTCACCGTCACTGCGTCTTGAGACGCCAGAAACCGGTCAGGTTGTTGCTCGTGTAGAGCATGTGATTGACCGGATCGTACTTGATCCATAGGCCGCCGGAGGCCCCCGTGGGGCTGGTCATCTTGGTGAAGAGGCCGGTCGTCGGGGCGGTGCTCTTGTAGCCCTGGATCGTGCTCACCGGAGCGGACCAGTTCGAGCCCGACCCGGTGATGTAGACGACGCTCCCGGTATCCACGACCGGTGAGGAGCCGTTCTGACTGCCCAGCGCGGGGGCGTACTGTCCGGAGAGCTGGGTCCAGTTGATCCCATCCGTACTGTGGACGATGGCGTAGTTCCCTCCAGAGTAGAACGAGCCGTCCTGCGCGACGTAGACGCTCCCGATGGCGCTCGCGAGCGGCTGCGTGGCCCCCGCCGCATTCGTGTAGACGTTCACCTGCGTCCACGCCGGTGCGCCATTGACGGCCACGCCCGCGGTCGTCGTGCGCCAGAGACCTTGCGTGCCGTTCGTGCCATAAAACCACGTGGAGGCATCGACCATCGTCTGCCCCGGGCCGTCGCTGTTGACCCAGGGGTACGCGCTCGTGGTGAACGACCATGTCGTGCCGCCGTCCTTGGTCTCCGCGAGGCAACCCCATCCCTGGTAGCTCGTGCCGCCGCCGGTCGGAGTGCTGTTCGTCGTACTCACGACCGACACGTGGTTGCTGTTGTCCGCGACCGGCGCGCCCGGTAGCGCCGTACCGGTGCAGATAGTGTGAAAGCTTGCGAGCAGGTGCAGATGATTGGTCGGATCCATCGTGATCTTCTCGATGAATCCCGGGTACTGCGTCTGCTTCATGACGCTGCTGGGGAGAATCTGGTCCCAGTCGACCCCGCCGTCCGTCGAGCGAAAGATCCCGCCCGCGCCGTAACCAGCCGTCGCATAGAGGATCTGTGAATTCGTGGGGTCCATGAGCATCGTCCACTGCCGCCCACCGTCGAGAAGCGATCCCGCGACGCTGCCGCCATTCACGTCCGTGCCGCCATTTCCCGTATTGATATGTACCCAGCTCGCGCCGCAGTCCGTCGTCTTCCAGATCCCGAGCTGCGAGGTCCCGAGATAGACGCTCCCAGAGCTCGTCGGGTCGATCAAGAAGTCCGTTGTCCCATAGGTGCCGACCTTGCCACTCGGATTCGCTCCGACCTTGCAGGTCGAGAAGTCGACGCTGCACCAGTTGGACATATCGAGAGCGGGCGGCGTGATGTTCTGCCAGGTTCCGACGGTGCCCGAACAGCTCGCCACCGGAACGAAAGACGAGTCTATCGGCGACGGCGAATCCAAGGGCGACGAGTCGACCGCTGGCGAAGAAGCATCCAGTCCGTCGATGGCGATCGACCGATCGCCGGAAGCATCCCGGCCCGAATCCGAACCGCTCGACGTCGCGCCGCAGGCCACCAGCAACAAACCAAGAGCGCCTTTGACAATGGGCCGCATGGAACGCTCCTCCCTGGGGTCGCCGCTGGGTCAGCGCGGGATTCTATCATCTCGGGTTCGAGACCGGCGATCGCCACGCGAGACGCGGCTGCCTCGACGCCGCCGACCCCAGGGGCGCTACAATACGGGCGATGAGCGCGCTCGCCCGCAGGCTGTCACTCTCGCTCGCGTGCGCCGTTGCATCGAGCGTCGCGGCGGGCTGCGGTACCGGAGGCGCATCGAGCCGCGGCGCAGCGTCCGACGCGGGTGGAGCGGAGGGGGCTCCGGCCGGCAGCAGCGGCGACGCGGCGACGAGCAGCGCCGGAGACGCCGGGAGCGACGGAGGAACGGTGGACGCAGCGACCGCCGGCGGGATGGACGGGGCGAGCTCGTCGGACGCTCTTGCCGCGGTCACGCAGACGGTATCGTCGTGGCTCGGGACGAATGTCGCCGCCGATCTGCCGCGCGTCGACGTCGCCTATCAGCTCGCACCGTTCGACACGCCGGCGGCACAACTGGACGCCAACGGGTATCCCGTCGCTGGCGCGTCCGGAAAGAGCTCGACGGACATCGGGTTCGTCCTGCCGTCCGGTACGTACAAGATCTCGTACGTCGGGACCGGAACGCTTGCGGTCTCGGGCATCGGAAAGCTTGGCGGGGCGTGGCAGTCTGCGGGCGGAGAGCAGCGCAACACCGTCGTGATCACCGGAACGCCGGGCTCCTTCGGCAACGTCCTCACGCTCGCCATCACGAACGGCGCTGGTCAGAGCGTCCAACAAATCCGCGTCCTCTATCCGGGCTTCGACTACGACACGCCTACCACGTTCCTGCCGAAGTTCATCGGGCTCCTGACGCCGTTTCGCGCGCTCCGCTTCATGGATTGGGAGAACACGAACAACAGCAAGCTCACCGATTTCGCGAGTCGTCCGAACGCCGCCCACTTCGGCCATTCCCCGAACGGTGAGCCGTACGAGCACATCGCCGAGCTCGTGAACGAGACGGGCAAAGATTGCTGGATCACCATCCCGGAGGCGGCGACCGACAGCTTCGTCACGCAATTCGCGGCGTTCATGGCGGCGAACTTGGATATGGTGCGGATCCAGTCGGCGCGCAGCCGGGCGGGACTCGCGAGTCCCTTCCAGCTCATCGTCGAGAACAGCAACGAGACATGGAACCAGGGGTTCAGCGCGTACGGCACATTCCTCGCCGCTGCAAACGCGGACGGCGCGCGTTACACAGGCAAGTACACGGGGACCTTCGGCCCGTCGTGGATGACTGGAAACAGCGACCTGATGAAGGTCGGCCAGTACGAAGCCGACCGCCTGGTCAAGATCGGCGACGCGTTCCGAGCGGCGTTCGGGTCGAACGCGAGCGTCGTCGCGCCCGTGCTCTCAGGATGGGCCCTGGGCCCCGCCTTCAGCGACGACGGATTGCAGTTCGTCCAATCCAACTACGGCGATCCCAAGCGATATGTCGCGTACGTGGCTCAGGCCCCTTACTTCAACACGCCGGACGACTCGAGCACCGGAGCCCTTTCGTCCCTCTTCGCCGCTCTCGACGCGAACATCGCGGGGATGGATGCGACCTTCAAAGACTTCTCGAAGCTTGTCGCGCAATATGGGATTCCAATGGCCGCCTACGAAGGCGGGCAGTCGCTGACCGGCACCACCAATCAATCGATCAAGCACCTCGCCCAGCATGACGAGCGAATGTACGAGGCGTACAAGCAGTACCTGGCACTCTGGAAGCAGGACTTCGGCACCTCGCTATTCATGCACTTCAGCCTCGCCGGCGACCCGGGGCAGCCCGAAAGCGTCTACCAGTACGGATACTGGGGTTCGATCATCGGCGTGCTCGAGGACCCACTCGTATGTGGCGCGAGCCTCCCGACGTTGGCGGGGACCGAGATGATCTCCTCCGCGGTCCATCACTGTCCGAAGTACAAGGCACTCGCCGAACACGTTCCCGAGTAGGCCGATCCTCAAGGCACCACGATCTCGAGCGGCAGCGACGCCATGCCTCCGACGCCCGGTGTCGCATACGCCGGGCCCGCCCCCGAGAGCGAGAAGGTCTCTGCGTGCCGGGGCATGCGAGTGGGTCCGTCGCCATGGCCCCGGCGAGCCCGGAGCGCACACCTGTGCGCGCTACCGTTCGCACACGCGTGCGGCGCGCTCGGAATTGGGCGTGGGCGAGCTTCCTTCGCTCCGGAGCCATCGCGCGATTTTCCATGACTGCCTCTCGGAAATGGCCTGGCTCGCCGCTTGCTCGCTTTGGATCGACAGAAGGCAGACAATCCAATGGCCAGCAGGACCCTCTACATCACCATCGCCACGTCTCTAGCAGTCGGAGCGGTGGACCGCGCGGCGCTCGCGTACGACAGCTCCGACACGGCCTACGGCACCGGCGCGGGAGCCGTCTTGTCGACCGGAACTTCCGACACGGCGTTCGGCTACAACGCCCTCAACAAGACGACCACCGGATCGGGCAACACCGCTGTCGGTCGCAGCGCCCTATTCCGCAACAAGACGGGTGCGTCCAACACGGCGGTCGGGAATACCGCTCTCTACAACGGCACCGGCAATTACAACACGGCCGTGGGCGATTCGGCGCTGAGCGCCAACGGCTCCGACTCGAACGTTGCGATAGGAGCTTCAGCGTTGGCCTCGAACGGAAGCGGCGGCCGAAACACCGCCGTAGGCTCGTTCGCGATGCAGCTCGATACCGGGGGAGTCGACAATGTCGCCGTCGGCGGCAATGCGCTGGGCAGCTCAGCGGCGAGCTACAACGTAGGCGTCGGAGTCGACGCCATGTCTTTCTACATCAACGGCTCGAGCAACACCGCCGTGGGAACGTATGCGAGCAGCGGCTTCCAGGACGATTTCTCGAACACGGGGGCGTTCGGATTTGGTACCGAACCGACCCAGAACAACGAGTTCATATTCGGCAACAGCTCGGCCACGGTAACGGGTGGTTACACGGATTGGGCCAACATATCGGACGCCCGTTTCAAGACCAGCGTGCTGGAGAATGTTCCCGGCCTCGCGTTCGTCATGAAGTTGAGGCCCGTCACCTTCAAGTGGGACATGGCCAAGCTCGTCGCGTTCGAGAACACGAAGGTCCCGCCGTCTGGAAATGACGAGAAGGCCGCCAAGCGGTACACCGGGTTCTTGGCGCAAGAGGTGGAGCAAGCTGCGGCCGAAACGGACTTCGACTTCAGCGGCGTCATCCGACCGCCGAACGAGCGATCCAAGTACATGCTCACGTACGCGGAGTTCGTCGTCCCCTTGGTCAAGGCGGTGCAGGAGCAGCAGCGGCAAATCGAAGACCTCCGCAAGACGGTGGACTCGCTACGGTCGGAGCGCCTCGCGTCCGCCGGGACGGGCCCCCAGCAGGCGGGGATGCTTCCGAATTCGACCGGTGCGTCCGGCGCCCTGATCGGCGCGCTCATCGGACTGCTGCTGTTCAAGCGACAGAAGGCGAGCGTACGCACCTCGTGAGTCGCCTAGACGGCGATTCCCGGTACGACCGAAGCGGCCAGGCGCCGTGAATCCGCGACTCCTTGCGCGCGCATGAACTCCTCGCCGACGGCGAGCATGGTGCGACCCGCGCTGCATTCGCTGCCAAGCAGCAGCCCGAGACGAATGCGAGCGCAGGCCGCGGCGAATCGGTCGTCTGCCCCTTCGAGCCGGGTGATCGCCTGCTCGAGAGCGGCGACCGCCCGGGCGCGCTCGCCCTGAACGGACGCGATCCCCGCGTCGACCACGGCTGCCCGCGCCCTCGCAAAGTCGGGAGGTGCGCGGCGAAGCCACGACGCGTCTCGCGCGGCCACGGCGAGCAGGCGGCTTCGTTCCCGCGGCCGCATTTCTTGAGCCGCGGCCATGATCGCGCTGCGGGCGCGGCGCTCCCTGGCGACGATGTGAACTCGCTCGACGGCGAACCTCCGCGCGCGTCGAGCCTGCGGGAAGTCGCGAGCCACTCGCTCGAACGCCTCGCGTCCACGTCCTTCGTAGAGGTCGACTTCGGCGAGTGCGCCGATGGCCCAGTGATGCTGGCTCAAGTAACCGCCGTGGCTCCAGCGGCTCGTCACGTCCTCGATGCCGGCTCGCACCTCTTGCGGATCGCCGTCTCGCAGCCAGCCGCGCCAGAGGTATGGGAGCACGCGCACGGCCGTGCTCGTCGCGAGGTCGCCACGGTCCACGGCCTCCCGGAGAACGCTCCGGAGCTGGACCGAGACCTCCTCGAGATCGCCGATGTTGGCGCGTGTCATCAGCAAATTCAGCTGCATGTGACGCAGCGCCGAAATGCCCGAAGTCGCCTGATCGAGGGCAACCTCGATGGAACTCTCGAGGGTTTCGATCCCCTCCATGGCGCGGCCTTGCATGTACGCGACGTATCCGCGGCTGTTCTGCGCCGTGGCCATCGCGCGCGGCACGCCGCTCCGTCGGGCGAGCGCTTCTGCCTGGGCCAGCAGCTTGTCGGTGCGCGCCCGCGTGCGGACGCCCCCCGCCGCCACGAAGGCGGCTTCGAACGCAAGGGCGTAGGACAGCTCGTAGGCGCTGCCCCCGCGGAGGGCAAGGAGCAGCATCCGGGCCTGGAAGTACGTGGCCAGGAAGGAGTTGAAACGGGAGAGCGCCCGCGCGACCCCCGCGCAAACCCAGAACCTCGTGACCTCGGCGGCGGACATCGCCTCTTCGTCTCGCAGCTCGAATCCCATCCCGCGCACCCAGAGCGCGGTACGAAAGAGGAGCGTGGCGACCCGCGCCGTCAGAGCTGACTTGGGCATCCAGATGCCGACCCGTGCGGCCACGTCGCGCAGCTCGCTCGTTCCGGCGTCGATGTCCCCGATCATCAGAAGCTCTTCGGCGGCGCGACGACGAAGGTCGAGCTCCGTCGTCCGATTGGCTCGGTCCGCTGCCTGGGCAAACGCCGAAGCGTCGCGGCCCAGCCCGGCGTTGGCGCGGGCCTCACCGAGCTTCACGAGCAGGGATCGTCGCTCATCGTCCGACCACCACGGGCTGGACAGCGCGGACTCGTACCATCGAGACGCATTGGCGAAGGCCATCCGTTCCCCCGCCTCGTCCGCCGCTCTTGCGGCGTAGTGTCCCATCTGCTTGGCGTCCCCGGCCCGCCCCCAGTGGGTCGCGAGCGCGTACGGATCGCTCACCTCGGATGCCTCGAATTCTAGGGCGAGGAGTCTGTGCAGTTCTGCGCGCCTCGACTCGTCCAAAAGAGCGAGCACGGCGGAGCGGACCCGCTCGTGATACGGCTCGATGACGGCCCCGCCGGCCGCCTCGCGGCGGCGAGTCAGGTGCAGGACACCCAGCAGCGCGGCGGATTGGCGGAACCGATGGCGCCCCGACCCCGTGGCTCGCTCGAGGACGTCGACGGGCACCGGAGCCTCGACCACCGCGACCAGTTCCAGCAGCAACCGCGCGACGTCGTCGAGCCGTTGGACGACCCGTCCAACCAGGTGCGGTACAGAGGTGGTCGGGTGTGTCGTCCGCTCTCTCGCTTCGCTCGAGCGTGCGGACTCCTCGGTGTCGAGCTCTCGAAGATGCTCCACGTGCCGCGCGATCAAGTCCATGGCGAGCGGGTCTCCGTTCGCGCTGCGCGCGCAGTACGCGACGAGGTCGGCGTCGGCGCTGCCGGTTCGCTGCAACGTCGCGGCCGCGCCTGCCCTCGCATCCTCCCCCGATAGTGGAGTCAAGCCGAGTAGGCGTACGTCGCCCGGCAAAGGCGGGGCGGCCTCCGGCGTGGTGAGCACGAGCAGCAGCCTCGGCGCGCGTGGTGGTCGCAGCATTTCGGCGAGCAGCGCGAGACCGTCGCCGTCGATCCGATGCACGTCGTCGACGAGGAGCACCTCACCCCCTGGAACGGCCGATCACTCTCGGCGTAGCAGCGGCCCCCCATGACGGCCGCATTCGGATCCTCGAGGGCGACGCGTTGACCGAACCGCTCCGCCAGGGTGGTCTTGCCGACTCCGGAGTTACCCTTGACGACGACCGTGACGGGGTGGCCCGCTCGACTGTCCCGCAACGCTGCGGCCAGCGCCTCGAGCTCGTCGGCGCGTCCGATGAAGGGCGTGTCCTGCGCCTGCGACGCGCAAGGGCGGGCGCGCGCGTCGTGGCTTCCGAGGGCTCGCAGCACGTGTCGGCCCTTCGGTCGCGCGCGAGGGTCGATGCGCAACAGGGCGGCGCAAAGGACGTCTAGGTCTGCCGGAATATCGCTCCGGACGGCGCTGGGCGCCAGCATCTCCTCCGTCTGTTTCCGCGTCACGATCTGTAGCGGCCTACCTTCGAACGGAACGCGGCCGGTGAGCGCTTCGAACAGCAGCACGCCGAGGGAGTACCAATCGGCCTCCGGTCCGACGACCGCCGATACGGCCTGTTCCGGCGCCATGTACGTCGGCGTTCCGGCCGTTTGATCCGTCCAGGGAGTGTCTGCGGCGACGTCGATGACGAGCCCGAAGTCGAGCAGAACGACACGCCCCTCACGTGTGACTCGCACGTTGGCTGGCTTGACGTCGCGATGCACGAGGCCCGTCTCGTGCAGCGCGGAGAGCGCCTCCGCGATCTGGCGCAGACCGTCGCGCAGGCGCGACTCGTCCGCACGCGGCTCGACGGCGCCGCCGCAGGAGGGCCTGACGTACTCGAGAAAGTCCGTCCCCTCGACCAGCTCCATGGTGAGAAACCACTGTTGACCATCACGCACGAACTCGCCCAGCGTCACGAGGTTCGGATGGCGTACGCCCTGCACCGCGCGAAACTCGCGCTCGAGGCGCGCGATCGATTCGGCGGTCTGGTTGCGCAGCGTCTTGACTGCGACGCGTGTGCCGCGGTCGTGATCGAGCGCTTCGTAGACGACCCCCAGCGTCCCTGCGCCCAAGGGGCGGATCAGTTCGAAGCGAGACGCGCTCGCCGGGGAGGTCATCGCGTGATCCTTGAGCGCCAGCGGCCAGGCACCAGCATGCCCGCGAATCGAGCAGGGTCGCGGACCGCCTGCTCCGTCAACGCCGTGCGCGCTTGGTGTACGAGATCCCGGCCCTCCTCCCCGCCCAGGAGCAACCCGAGCTGATGTCGTGCCGCGGCCGCATACCCCGACATCCCGATGCCTTCGGCGAGCTCGATGGCGGCTCGCAGAGACGACGCGGCCCGAGAATCGTCGCCCTCGGCGCAGGCAACGCCCGCCGCCAGAATCGCCGCGAGCGGCGCCATCCAGGGCATCCGCTCGCCTTCGAGTTTCCGCGCCAGTCGGCGCGCTTCGGTCAGCCGGGCTCCCTGCACGTCCGGCGCCGCTGTGGTCAGCGAGGCGATCGCGCAGCGGCCCCGGAGGAAAAGCGTCTTCCCACGGACGACCTGCGTGTGAAATAGGAGGCTCTTCCTGAGCGCCGCGGCATCGCGCTCGACCCGTTCATACGCCTCCGCGCCGTGGCCGAGATAGAGGGAGATCTCGGCCTCCCCGACCATCAGTTGCCAGTGCTGGACCAGGTAGCGGACGGAGGGCCACTGCGCGATCGCCTTTCGCGCGACGCGGCGGGCTTCCTCGGGGCGGTCGGCCGCGAGCCACACGGCCGCCAACGATCCGACGCGCAGCTGCACCGAGGCGTAAAGGTCCCCGCGTCGATCCGCATCGGCCAGATACGGTGCGTGGCGTCGGGAGAGCTCCCGATATTCGCCCAAAAGGTCCAGCGTCCAGCAGCCGAGGAGGCGGGCATTCGAGCGCCATCCCGCCGCATGGCTATGACTCTGCGCCTTCGAGACGGACGAATCGAGCATCGTCAGAGCGTCTCTCCACCGGCCCCGGAAATAGAGCGCGTACCCGCGCGCCGAATCGAAGAACGCTCCACTCGCGGCCCCATCGTCCCCTTCGCGGAGGCGAGTGACGACGTCGTCGAGCTGGCGCTCGAACCGGCTCGGCGCGCCGCCGGACGTGGCCAGCCGAGCGCTTTGGAGCGCCGTCGCGCGCAGGACGCGGGCTCGGTCGCCGGAGCGCAGCGCGGCGATGAGATGTCGCGCCGCCATGCACGACCCCAAGACCATGTCGACGCCGGTGAATCCCATCCCCGCCGCGAAGATGGCATCGACCCGCGCCAGATCCTCGCGCCGGACTTCGTCGGGGCTGCGGAGTGTGAACCGCAGGCCGACGATCCGCAGCCACAAATTGTATGCGACCAGCCAGCAGAACGCCGCGAGCGGCGAGCGGGGCGCCTTGAAACCGACCTCGGCGAGCACTCGACGGAGCACCGCCGTGCCCTCGTCGAGGCGCCCACAGGCGAGCAGCTCCACCGCGGCGGCGCGTTCGAGCTCCACGCGCTGAAGAGGTGGAGCGTCTTCTGCGGCGTCGAGGTATGCGCGTCCGGCTTCCTCACCGCGCCCCGCCGATTCCAGAACCTTGGCCAGCTTGATTTGGAGGGCACGTCGCTCGGACGCCGGCATTACGCCCGTGGTCAGGGCGACCATGAAGAAATCCGCGGCGCGATCGAAGGCGAGCGCACCCGCCGCGTGCTCCCCGGCGATCGCCGCGTAACGCCCGGTCTGCTCGTCGTCGCCGGCGCCACGCCAGTGCAGGACGAGCGCCTCGGAGTCGCCAGCGTTCGACGCCTCGAGGGCCATGGCGATGCGCCGGTGGCACTCCGCGAGGCGAGTCTCGTCGAAGTGGGCAAGCACCGCCTTGCGCACGCGATCGTGGTAGGGCTCGACCCGATCGTTGCTCCCGGCGGCGCTGGTCTGAACGAGATGTGCGATGCGAAGGAGCGACAGCGCTTTGGCGAAGGCCTCGTTGCCGACGGAAGCTGCCCGGCGGACCGTCTCTTGGGGCATGGGAACGGCCGCGACGGCGACCGTCTCGAGGATGGCTCGGGAGGCGGGGTCGAGCTCTTCGATCACCGCCCAAAGGATGTCTTCGAGGCTCTGCCCGGCTCCGTCTTGTGCGGAGATCCGATCGCTTCTCTGCATGATCATGTCGAGGAAAAGGGGATGTCCCGCCGCCTGATGGGCCGCCCATTGGGCCCGGGACGCGTCGACGACGCCCGAACGCTCGAGCAGACGCGCGGCGAGAGCCGTAGCGTCTTCCTTCGGAAGCGGGCCGAGCTCGATGCGTCGTACCTCTCCTTGCAAGGTATTCGCGAGGGAAGCGCCCTGTTGGTGTCCGCTCGACCCCGACCCGGCGGCGCGCGCCGTCAGCAGGAGCATCAATGAGGGCGCCTCGGGGGGGCGCAACAGGTCGGCCAAGAGGGCGAGGCTGTCGGCGTCGCTCCACTGCGCGTCATCGATGATGATCAGAAGCGGGCGGCGATCAGCGAGGCGCGTGAACAGATCGCGCAGCGACGCGAAGGCTCGCGTCCGCAGGTCCAGCCCTGCGGTCTCGGACGGCGCGTCGCGCGTGCGCTCCGCGATCACTTTGACGCGACGGAGCACGGGGAACACTTGGACGAGGGGGGCCGGCTTGGTCGGCACCATCGAAGCGGCCTCCGCGCCCAAGCGAGCCAGGAGCCGACCGAGCGCGTCGACGACACCGTCGAAGGCCTTGTAGGGGACCGATTCGCGCTCGAAGCAACGTCCCGCGACCACCATCACTTCGGGCACCTCGAGCGTCAACCTTTGAGCGAACCGGCGTACTAGGGCTGTCTTGCCGACGCCGGAGTCGCCCCCCACGATCACAGTCACCGGCTGACCGCGGCGGCTGTCGTGAAACGCGGTCATCAGCGCTTCGAGCTCCTCCGCGCGTCCCACGAAGAGGCCCGTTTGCGTGTGAGCTCCGGACGCCGATCCCGGTTCCGATGCGCGGCCCAGGGCGCCTAGCACGTCGGCGCCCTTCGGGCGTGCGGCGGGATCGAAGCTCAAGAGTGCGACGCACAGCGCGTCGAGTTCAGGCGGGATCCCGCGCGCCAGCGTGCTCGGCGGGGCCGGCCGCTGCTCTTGCTTTCTCGCCAAGACTTGTTGGGAGGTGCCTTCGAAGGGCAGTCTCCCGGTCAGCGCCTCGAAGAGCAGGACGCCGAGCCCGTACCAGTCCGCCTCCGGGCCGACCATCGCCGAGACGGCTTGCTCGGGCGCCATGTAGGCGGGGGTGCCGGCCGCCTGCTGAGTCCAGGCGTTGTCGGTCCCGGTGTCGATGACGAGTCCAAAATCGAGGAGGACGAGGCGCCCCTCGGGTGTCACGCGGACGTTGGACGACTTAATGTCGCGGTGGACGAGTCCGACCGAGTGCATCGCGCTGAGCGCGTCGGCGAGCTGACAGAACGAGCGCCGCAGCCGCGCTTCGTCGTACAGCGGCGCGTTCGGCAGGGCGGGAGGAAAAGTCACCGTGGGAGCGACCTTGAGCATCCGGTCGCTTGGGCTCGTTTCCGAGGCGATCTCCGCGGGCGAAGGCATCGGGCGGACGTAGTCGAGAAGGTCGCGTCCGTGCACGAGCTCCATCGTGAAAAACCACTGGTCATCCCTCGACACGAGGTCGCCCAGCAAGACGAGATTCGGGTGATGCAGGTCCTGCATCGTTCGAAACTCGCGCTTGAGCCGAGCCAGCGACTCGCCCGTGACGTGGCGGAGCGTCTTGAGGGCCACGCGCGTACCGCGCTCGCGGTCGAGCGCCTCGTAGACGACCCCCATCCCGCCTTCCCCAAGGCACCGAATGATCTGAAAGCGCTCGGCAACCGCGACCGAAGCCATAGGGGTCCCAATTTGAATCGTTCCTCAGACCGATTGCGTAGGCAAGACCCAGGAGTCGCACCACATCGCCTCCCCGTGAGGTGACCGCCGCACCGTGTCGCACGGCTGCGGGGCCCGACCGAAATGCGCGTCGTAGCGAGGGCATGCGGGGCGGCCGACGACTGCTTACGTGCCTGGCTCGAGTAAGCTTGAACGGGGTAAGCTCGGCCGCCAAGAACTGGAACGCGACGATGGGGGTTCGGACCGCGGTTCTCTTGGCGCTCGCCAGCGGCGGATGCGGCGGCCGCGTGTCGGGGGGCGCGACCCCGTGCCACCACCGCAGTGGCGGCTCGGTCGACGGCGGCGCGGTGGGGGCTGCGTGCTCCGACGAATCGGCGTGTTCCTCGTCGCTCGCATGCCGCAAACGGCACGTGCCAGAACGCTGCGTCCAACGGGACGGGGCAGCCCTGCGGGGATGGTTGCCCCCCCTCCGCGAACGTGTGCTCATCCATCGGCGTCTGCACGACCGGGTTGCGCAGCGCGAGCGAGCGCCCTGAATGTCGAGATAGGCTGGCGACCGCATCGCGTGGTCGTGAGCCGCATCAGACGCGGTGAAGCGAAGCGATCCGCTCGTGTCGCTCCATCCTAGAACATCTGTCCCGCAGCCACGTATCCCCCGAGGGGCATCGCGTCGGGCGACCACGCCACGTCACCGCGCAGCACGAACGCGGAGCCCGACTGGAAACGCACGCCCGCGCCGACTCCGTATTTCAGTCCGCCGATGGGATTTGGACCCCGGCCATCGAGCTCCGGACGCGGCGAGGTATCGGCCCATACCCGCCCTCCGTCGAAGAACCCCGTCAGGCCGAAGGTGACGGGCTTGCCGAACGCGTGGAACGTGATGATCTCGGTGCGCAGCTCGGCGTTCCCCAGCACCTTCACCTTTCCGTAGTAGCGCTCCGCGGGCACGCCCCGGACACCGTTGAGCCCCCCGATGGCGTAGGTGTTCTCGAAGCGCGCGAGCTCGTAAAAGGGTGGGTCGCCGACGAGAAGGTCGCTGGCCAGCCTCCCCGCAAGCACGATGCGGGGCGTCCCGAGCGACACGAAGACGCGGAGGTCGGCAGTGGCCTCGAGGTAGCGATAGGGCTGCCACGAGGCGCCGCCAGGGCTCACCTGCAGATCGAACGAGTCGAAGGTCCCTCGGTGCGACGACGTGACGTTGTCACGGTTGTCGAACTGGATCCCGTAGCCGAAGAGTGCGACGCCGTTCGGGGCCGTCGACCCCAGGAGGGCCTTGACGGCGGGGCTGCCCGAGCGCAGGTCCTCGGCGAGCTTCGAGTCGGCGCGCACCTGAAGCCAGGAGCGCGTGTACCGGATCCCCCCGCGTGCGATCACGTGGTCGACGAGCGGTGAGCGAAGCTGGACGTAGACCTCGGGATGCAGGCGACCGTATTCGAAGTAGTTCGCGTTCCTTCCCGGTGGAACGACCGCCGACGAGGCGTTGCCGAGGCCGTAGTACCCCAGAGTGGACTCCCAGCTGAACTCGGGCCGGATCTCGAGCTCCATCGGCGACCGGAGGAAACGGGGCACCGTGAACGTGATGTAGTCGTCTTGGTAAGGGACGATGATGCCACCGGCCGGATCCTTGGCAAATGTCACGAAGCCCGCTGACTCGACGTTCCACGCGTAGGGGACGTGCCCAGGTGCCATGCGGGCAAGCCCGAGGAAATAGCCGCCCCCGATGCCGATGTCCGAGGTGCCTCCGCCGACCGGAACCAGGTTGAACTCGTCGTGCGGCGCTCTGGCAGCCGCGGCGACGGCGTCCGGCGGCGCATCGTTCGAGTTGAGCGGGTCCGCGACGGCATCATCCGCAAGGAATGTCCCGACCATGACCGGCGCCATCACCGCCCTCAAGAGCACGCCCCCCACTCGGCAGCGGGCCCATCGTGGACAAGGCGGGCGGAGCGTCACGTGAAGAGTGAGGAGATCTGCTCGCGTCGTGCCGTCCCGGCCAATGCAGCTCCCGCACGCGGCGGTGCCTGCGGGGCCTCGGGCGTCTGCACGCCGGGTGCGACATTGCTGCCGAGCGGGGCAAGTCTGCTCGTCTTCGGGCCGCCCTCACGCAAGACGGCTCAAGAGCGGCGCGGACTCGCGCGAACGGCCTCGATGGGGCAGAGCAGACGGATGTCACGCGCCTGCCTGGCTCGGGCCGGACCGGCTGAGCGAGATGGCAAGTCTCGTCAAAGAACACTGCGAACTGAACAGCATCGCGCTACCCGCGATCCAACCGGCTCCGGTTGTCTTGTCGTCTTGGCGGCAACGCGTACCGAGCCATGCGCGATAGGGGGTTATGGAC
>DATGJA010000109.1:0-8517 GCA_035295445.1 Polyangiaceae bacterium
GCGGCCATCGCGCTCTATCGATCGGCGGGCTTCTTCGCGACGGGCGTTCGGGCGCGCTACTACCGCGACGACGAGGACGCGCTCGAGATGGCCCTCGCGCTGGACCCGACCACCGGCGCGGTGCTCGAGAGCGCGGACGAGGTGCGACTGGAGCGCTGACGGCGCGGTGGTACCCTCAAAAGAGGTTGCCCACGAAGCGCAGTGTCCTGGTGCTGGCGTCGACGCTCGCCGTCGCGACGCCGATCTCTGATCGGGCGCTCGCGCAGCCCCACCTGCTGGCGACCGGATCGCATGCGAGCCCGGCGTTGAGCCCCGCGCTCGCGGCGGCGCTCGACGCGCTCCGTCGCACCGACTACCCTGCGGCCGAGAAGGCGTTGCTCCCGATTCAGGGCGCCGATCGACCGGCCGCGCGGATCGCGCTCTCGCGGGTCATGCTCGTGCAAGGCCGCTTCGCCGAGGCAGACAAGTACGCCGTCGAGGCGTCGGCGAGCCCCGCCCAACGCCTCGTCGCCCTCGCCTTGCGTGCGCGAATCCTCGCCGCACAGGGCAAGGTGGACGACGCGATCAAGCTGCTCGAGCCATCCAAGGACGCACCCGACGTAGGCGGACGGCGTGTTCGCCTCGAGCTCGGAGAGCTCTACCTTCGCGCGGGCCGGCGCGCCGACGCCGAGCCGGTCCTGCTCAAGTTCGCCGACGAGTATGGCGACGACACGATTGGCCAGGACGACGCCGAAGGGCTCGCCATGGTGGGCCGCGCGATGCACCTCTTGCGTCATCCGAAGGACGCGAACCGCGCCTACAACGAGAGCGAGCGCGCCGAACGCGGCCGCGTGGAGACGCTCGTCTTCCGAGCGCGCTTGTTCCTCGACAAGTACGACACCGGCCACGCCGGCGAAGTGCTAGCCGAGGCGCTCAAGACGGCGCCGCACGACGCGGAGGCGCTCGTCTTGCTCGCACGTGCGAGGATCGAGGACGACTACGACTTCGACGGCGCCGAGAAGCTCGTGCGCGAGGCGCTCTCGGTCAACCCCAAGCTGCCCGGCGCCTACGCCGTACGCGCCGGCATCGCTCTACGGGACATGACCCTCGACGCCGCCAACCGGGCGATCGACGCGGGCCTCGCCATCGACCCGAATGACCTCGAGCTCCTGAGCTTGCGCGCGGCGGCGCGGTTCCTCGCCGACGACAAGGCGGGATTCGAGGCGGCGAAGCGCGCCGTCTTCGCGCGCAACAAGGAGTTCAGCGAGGCATACGGGATCGTCGGCGAATTTGCGGAATGGGAGCACCGTTACGACGACATCGTCGCGATGATGAAAGAGGCCGTCGCGATCGATCCCAAGGACAGCAAGGCGTGGGCGGAGCTCGGCCTGACGCAGACGCGAGCCGGGGACGAGGCGGGCGGCGTCAAATCCCTCGAAGAGGCGTGGAAGGGCGACCACTTCAACGTGCGCGTTCTCAACACGCTCGACAAGCTCTACGGGCAGTGGATTCCCCAGCAGTACGACGGAGCCCAGGTCGGCATCTTCAACCTTCGCTACCCGAAGGACGAGAGGGCCATCCTCGAGCGTTACGTCCCGCGCCTCCTCGGTGAGGCGTGGGGGTCGCTCAAGATGCACTACATGTTCGCGCCGGCGGCGCCCGTCGCGCTGGAGATGTACCGTTCGCGCGAGCAGTTCAGCGTGCGGACGAGCGGCTTGCCGAACGTCGGGATCGACGGCGTCTGCTTCGGCCACGTGGTCGCCGCCATGAGCCCCCAGGGGGACCCGGTCAACTGGGGGAACGTGGTCTGGCACGAGCTTTCGCACGTCTTCGCCATCCAGCTCTCGAAGTACCACGTGCCGCGGTGGTTCACCGAAGGGCTCTCCGAGTACGAGACGATGGTGCGCCGGCCAGAGTGGCAGCGCGAGCTTGACTCGGAGCTCTACCTGGCGATCGTGAAGAACCGCTTGCCCGGGGCCCTCGACATGAACCGTGCCTTCACCCACCCCGAGACGGGCGTCGACGTGAACGTGGCCTACTACGCGGCGAGTCAGATGCTCGCCTTCACCGCGGAGCAATACGGGTTCCCCAAGATCACGCGCGCCCTCGAGCTGTGGGGGGACGGCAAGCGAACGGCCGACGTCATCTCCGAGGCCTTCGGGGTGTCCCCGGCGGAGTACGACGCCCGGTATCGGTCCTGGGAGCTCGCAAGGCTGGCGCGCTACCAAGGTCAGTACGCGTTTGACCTGCATCCCATCCCGGTCGACGAGGCGAACGCCGCGGTCACGGCCAACCCCAAGAGCGCCCCGGCCCACGTCGCGTATGCGCTCGCCCTCCTGCACGAGCACCGCGGCGACGAAGCCGCGCACGAGATCGAGGCCGCGCTCAAGATCGACCCCGCGGACAAGGACGCGCACTTCCTCGGCTTCCGGCTCGCAGCGTCGTCCAAGGATACGGCCGCGCAAGAGGGTCACCTCCGTGCGGTCCGGACGGCCGGCGGCGACGGTTACAGCGTCGAGATGGCGCTCGCGGACGTCGCCACGACGCGCGGGGACAAGCCCGGCGCGCTCGCCGCGCTCCAGGCCGCCCACCGTTTCGACCCCACGCAGGTCGACGCGGTGCACGCCCTCTACGAGATGGCGCACGCCGACAAGCGGGATGCCGACGAGCTCTCGATGCTTCGCGAGTGGGCCCTGCTCGATCAGCACGATCGCGACGGCGAGTGGAAGGTGCTGCTGTCGAAGCTCGTCGCCGGCAAGCACTGGGACGAGGCGAAGCGCGTGGGCGCCGCAGCCATGTACGTCGACGTCGAATCGGCCCCCGTCCACGTCGACTACGCGAGGGCTCTCTCGGCGGCCGGGGACCACGAGACGGCTGCGTTCGAGCTCGAGAGCGCCCTGCTCTGCGAGGCGAAAGCGCCCGAGAAGGCGACGGCCCACGCGCTCCTGGCGCGCGAGAAGCTGACCCTCGGCGACGCAGCGGCGGCCCGCGCGCACCGCGACGAGGCCCTCAAGCTCGACCCACAGAACGCCGAAGCGCGCTCGGTCAAGCCGTGAGGGCCACTCCTGCGGTATAAGGCCGCATGAGCGAAACTCATAACGGGGCGCACGATTGGGTACGGGCACTGCTTTTCGCCGCAGGCGCGTCGCTCGCGGGCTGCGGAAGCACTCATCACGGCGCAACGCCGGCGGCGGAAGAGGCGGGTACGGACGGGGGCGTCGTTCTGGACGCGAGCGAGGACGGCGACAGCGCGCCGGCCCTTCCTCCGGGGAGTCCGCCGATTCCGCCCGTGACGGGAGCATGCCCCACGCTGGCCACCGGCAACGTGACGGTGATGGGTCAGAGCGTGCAGCTCTGGGTCGGGACCAAGCAGGCCAACGTCAAGGGCCCGGTGCTCTTTTACTGGCACGGTACGGGGAGCACGTCGAACGAGGCTTCGCTGCTCTTCGCGAACGCGATCCAGGACATCACCTCCGAGGGCGGCATCGTCGCGTCGTTCTCCACGTCGACCATGCAAGGCATGAACACGGGGAACAACGTCTGGTACACGGGCGACTTCGCGATGGCCGACCAGATCCTGGCCTGCGCGGTTCAGCAGCTGAACATCGACACGAAGCGCATCTACACAGGAGGCTGCAGCGCGGGCGGTCTGCAAGCCGGGGCGATGCTCTTCGAGCGATCGAGCTATCTGGCTGCCGTGATGACCAACTCGGGAGGCCGGGTGTTTTCCTACCAGTTCCAGGACAGCCACACCCCGCCGCTCATCACGACGCACGGGGCGATGGGGGTCGACGTCGTCATCATCGATTTCTCCGGCGCGAGCGGGATCTTGGACGACGACATCGTCGCCCGGGGCGGCTTCGCCGTCGACTGCAACCACATGGGCGGACACTGCGGCGCGCCCAAGGACGACCTCGCCGCCATGTGGCAGTTCTGCAAGGACCATCCTTTCGGGGTCTCGCCGGAGCCTTACGCCCACGGCCTACCCGCGAGCTTTCCGTCTTACTGCACGATCATCACCCCGCCGTCCGACGCCGGTGCAGAGGCGGAAGCCGGCCCGGCGATCGACGCGGCAGCGGAGGCGGAAGCGAGCGTTGCACCGGACGCGGGCGCGCGGGACGCGAAGGGCGACTGAGCTCGTCCGCAAGCTTGACCGAATCTAGAGTCCCAGCGCCTGGGATCCGTCCCGCCGCGGCTCGGCGGCGCCGTACCAGAGACCGCGCGCACGGCCGACGCCCGGGGCATCCGCGAGGTGCTCCGCTTCTTTCGTGACGTGACCCATCGCTTCGAGCGCGCGACGGACGTCGTCCGGCAGGGCGCGGGGCTCGAGCGCGAGGACGTCGGGCGAGTCCTGCTGGTGGAACCGCGGGGCGCGGACGGCATCCGGCAGGTCCATCCCGTAGTCGAGGACGTTCGAGAGCTCCTCGAACACGGCCGTGATGATGCGGGATCCACCTGCCCCGCCGATGGCCAGCTCCGTCTCACCGCCGGGCGCGACCACGATCGTCGGCGACATCGACGAGAGCATCCGCTTGCCGGGCGCGATCGCGTTCGGCTCCCCCTGGATCAACCCGAACATGTTGGCCGTCCCGGGGACCGTGGCGAAGTCGTCCATCTCGTCGTTCAGGACGAACCCCGTTCCGGCCACGGTGACGCCGCTGCCGTACCATGCGTTGACCGTCGTCGTCAGCGCCACCGCGTCGCCGTGCTCGTCGACGACCGACAGGTTTGTCGTGTGCGTCCCGCCGCTGCTCGCCGCGGTCTGGATGTCCGGGAAGAGCTCCTTGGTCGAGGTGGCGCGCCCGGGCACCATCGTCGACCTTTGCCGGGTCGCCCACGCGTCCGACAGGAGCTCGTCGACCGGGTTGTCCACGAAGTCCGGGTCCCCGAGCTTCTCGTTTCGTGCCGCGAACGCCCGCCGCATCGCCTCGGCGACGAGGTGGATCTCCTCAGCTGAGTGCCAGCCGAGAGCGCCCACGTCGTACACCGAGAGCAGGTGCGCGATCATCGCCATCGTCAAGCCGCCGGAAGAAGGCGGCGGCATGCCGAAGATCCTCCGGCCGCGGTAGGCGTACTCGATCGGAGCGCGCCACTTCGCGCGGTAGGCCCTCAGGTCGTCGGCCGTTACCAGACCGCCGCCCTCCTTCATCCCGCGCGCCAGGGCTTCGGCGATGGGGCCCTGGTAGAAACCTGGCGGGCCCCGCTCGGCGACCCGGCGAAGGACCGCTGCCAGGTCGGGGTTGCGCCACGTCGAGCCGACCGGCGGGGGCGCGCCGTTCGGGAGGAAGAGGGCCGCCGACGCTGGATACTTCGCGAGCCGCGACTGGACGACCTCGATCCCTTTGACGAAAGCCGCGTCGACCACGAAACCGCGATCGGCGAGCGCGATCGCCGGCGCAACGAGGTCGGCCCACGACTTGCCGCCCGAGCCGAG
The DNA here is from genome assembly GCA_035295445.1 of Polyangiaceae bacterium. GTDB lineage: Bacteria > Myxococcota_A > Polyangia > Polyangiales > Polyangiaceae > Palsa-1150. The sequence goes on from DATGJA010000109.1 coordinate 5,414, forward strand.
CGTGTGCCACGCCTCCCACAGCCCCGCGACGCTCCCAGGAACCCCGACCGATCGCCACCCGTCGCGCGAATCGCGCGTCGGCTTGCCGTCGGGCCCCCTGTACATGTCGTGCGTCGCCGCGGCCGGCGCGGTCTCGCGAAAGTCCAGCGCGTACGCCTTGCCACCCACACGCGCCACGAGGAAGCCGCCGCCCCCAACGTTGCCCGCGGTGGGGAAGACGACGGCCAGCGCGAGCGCCGTCGTGACAGCCGCGTCCACGGCGTTACCCCCGGCGGCAAGCATGTCGACGCCGGCCTTCGTCGCGAGCGCCGCGTCGCTGGCCACCATGGCTCGCGCGGACGTCGGCGCGGGGGCTCCCTGAGCGTACGGCCAATCGGGAGGAAAGCGCGGGGCGGGACGGGACGGGCTTGGCGCTGCGGTCGAGGCGGGGGCCGCGGAGAGCGCCGCGACGGTCGGCCCGGCCGCCCGGGGCGGCAGACTCCCGTTCCCGCATGAGAAGAGCCCGACGGTCAGCGTGACGAGGGCGCGCCGCGAGGGTGTCATGGGTGGGATGAGTGCCCGGGGCGCGATATTGGCTCGCGTGGTACATTTTGTCATGCAAAAGGCGCAGGGCGAGCGACCCCTTACGCTCGATCTCATCGAGAAGCTCCCCAAGACGGACTTGCACGTCCACCTCGACGGCTCCCTCCGGCTGTCGACGATCCTCGAGCTCGCGGATAGGCAACGCATCGACCTGCCGGCGCGCGACGCCGACGGCCTGCGCGAGGCGATGCACCTCGGCCAGAACTGCGGGACGCTCGTCGAGTACCTCAAGGCCTTCGAGGTCACGCTGCGGGTGATGCAGACCGCGGAGTCGCTCCGGCGGATCGCCTACGAGCTCGCCGAGGACGCCGCCCGCGAGAACGTCCGTTACATGGAGGTGCGTTACGCGCCGATGCTCCACACACGGCGCGGCCTCAAGCTCACTACGGTCGTGGAGAGCGTACTCGAGGGGCTGCGCGAGGCCCAGGAAAAGCACGGAATCCTTTCGAACGTCATCATCTGCGGGATCCGCAACGTGTCGTCGGAAAGCTCCCTCGAGATGGCGGAGCTCTGCGTCGCGTACAAGGGCCGCGGCGTCGTCGGGTTCGACCTGGCCGGCGCCGAGTACGACCACCCCGCCAAGCACCACAAGGCGGCCTTCCAGCTGGTTCGGGACAACAACATCAACGTGACGATCCATGCCGGGGAGGCCTACGGACCCGAGTCCATCGCCCAGGCCATCCACGTCTGCGGCGCGCACCGGATCGGCCACGGCTGCCGGCTGCGCGAGAACGGCGACCTGCTCCACTACGTGAACGACCACCGCATCCCGCTCGAGTGCTGCCCCTCATCCAACGTCCAGACCGGCGCGATCCGCAGCCTGGCCGTGCACCCGCTGAAGCTCTACAAGAACCTCGGCCTACGCGTCACCGTCAACACCGACAACCGGCTTATCACCGACACCACCGTGAGCCGCGAGCTGTGGCTGTGCCACACGCAGTTGGGGCTCGGGTTCGAGGACATCAAGCAGATCATCCTCAGCGGATACAAGAGCGCCTTCCTACCGTTCCATGTCAAGCAGCAGTACCTGCGCAAAGTGAGCGACGAGCTCGCGGCCTTCTCCAACGAGTACGATGCGCCGCCGTCACGCGACGCCGCCTCCTCCGTACGTCCGGAGCACGTGGCGACGTCGTCGCGCGTCCCGCTCGGAGACGCGTGACCGCTGCTCTGCGCGCGTGCTAGAGAGCGACCCTCGCGCATCCGTAGTCACCCTCATGGACCAGCAGAAGGCACCCGCGCGTGAGGCGCCCGTCGTGGATCGCGTCTTCGACGCCCTCGAGGCGGCGGCACGGGAGGCGGAGGGGGCGGGAGAGGGCCGAATCCTCGCACGCGCCACGCCCGAGGACTACCGCGCAGCGGTGAAGCTCGACGCCAAGGCGGTGCGCGTTCGGCTCGATCGAGTGGTGATGGGCGCCGACCCGGAGCGCGGCCTCGACGGCCTCCTCGACGCGGGCGCGCTCGCGGCCTTCTTTCCCGAGGTCGAGGCGATGGTCGGGTTCGGCGACGGCGAGTGGCGTCACAAGGACGTGTGGAAGCACACCAAGCAGGTGGTGCGCCAGTCCGTGCCACGCCTCGAGGTGCGATGGGCAGCTTTGTTCCACGACATCGGCAAGATCAAGACGCGCTCTATCTCTCCCGACGGCAAGGTCCACTTCCTCGGCCACGCCGAGGTCGGCACGCGGATGTTCGACAAGCTCGACCGGCGCCTCGGCCTCTTCGGCGGCGAGCCGGCGCTCAAGGGGACAGTGCGCTTTCTCATCTTGCACCACCTCCGCGCCAATCAGTACTCGCCGGACTGGACCGACAGCGCCGTGCGCCGCTTCGCGCGTGAGCTCGGTGAGCACTTGGAGGACCTTCTCTGCCTCGCGCGGGCCGACATCACCACCAAGCGTCCCGAGAAGAAGCGCAAGGGCCTCCAGCAGATCGAGGAGCTTGCGCACCGGATCACGCAACTCGCAGCGGAGGACGCGGTCGTGCCGCCGCTGCCGAGCGGGATCGGCGACGAGATCATGCGCGCCTTCGGCTTGCCGCCGTCGCGCAGGATCGGCGAGGTCAAACGCGCCCTCGAGACGGCCGTCGAAGCGGGGGAGATCGCGCCGCACCAGCCGGCCGAGGCCTACGTGGAGTTCGTGCGCGGACAGCGGGACCGGTTCGGACTGTGAGGTCTTCCGGCTCGTAGCCAGAGGACCTCGGACCCTCTTGTCCCGGCGCCAGTCGCCTCTACGAGATCGTATGGCGTCGAACCTCTCCTTGTACGAGTCCCTCCGCCGTTACCCGATGGGTAGGCTGCTCTTTTCGCGCGCGGTCTGCGTGAAGGCGCCGTATTTTGGCTCGATTCGCCCCCTCGTCTCGGAGCTGAGGCCGGAGCTCTGCGAGGTGCGCATGCGCAAGCGCCGCGCGGTGACGAATCACATCGGGACGGTCCACGCCATCGCGATGTGCAACATGGCCGAGCTTGCAGCGGGCCTCATGACCGACGCCACCATTCCCGGTACCCCATCGCTGGATTCCGAAGGGAATGA
>DATGJA010000110.1:0-6599 GCA_035295445.1 Polyangiaceae bacterium
CGTATACTTCAAGGATACATCGACGGGTGCCTACTCGAACTCGGTGACCATCTATTTTCAATCGGGTTTGGGCTATTCCGGTTCCGGTTGCTGAGCGACCCGAGAACACGGACGAGCTCTTGCCGGCCGCCACTGCGAGCCGTCGTGGCACTGCGGCCTTGCGCGGCCGCGTGACGCACGCACGTTGCGACGCAGTGGCGGCGCGTCCTAGCCGCCGGATGCGTTGCCATTCAAGACGGCCCGCACTGTCCGCCGCCCCGACACACGTTCGCGTCCAAGGAGTCGCAGCTCGGCCGCCCGCCGCACGCCCACGGGACGTCGCGCAAGAGGGCGGCGGGGGAGCGCACGGGGGCGGCACGCAGCCGGCACCCCATGCCGCGTTCCGGTAGCACTAGCAGCTGCTGAAAAAGCAGCGGCCTGCACAATCGCCGGGGGGCGATGGTCGCCAGGGGGGGATCGCGCCGCAGGCGCGAGGGGGGTCATGCGCAGGATCGACGTTGCGGCCCGAGTGTGATCAAAGCGGTCATGCGAGGAGTCGAGACAAAGCAGTCGTCGATGCTGTGCCTGATGTCACCGGAGTCGCGAGTGCCGGCGGACCACCCGTTGCGTTCCATCCAACAGCTTGCGCGGACAAGGCGTTGGCCCCGCTCTCGCCCGTGATATGCGATAGAGGCCGCGTTCCGCCCGCGTGACGCCCTCGTGCATCGGCACGTTCGGCAGCCCCCGGAACCGCGCGGGGAGCTCGCGCTCCCCCATCAGGGCCACCGCGAAGCGGCAGCAGACTTCGGCGTGTCGGACCTCGTCGCACGCAGGCCGTGTCACGAGCGAGAGGGCCACGGAGCTGCACCCCTGCTCTGCGCGCTCGCGCGCGAGCAACGAGAACGCTCCCACGGCGAGTTGCTCCTGGCGCATCCGGTCACGCCATGACCCGCCCAGGTGGCCTTCGCGTCGTTGCTCATGTCATAGATCACCGCGTAGCCGAACCGCGCGCCGATCATGACCGCGCAAGACACTTCATGGCCGACGGTGGCTCTCGTCGCACCGGCTTCCGCCCTCCGCGGAAATCGTGAAGTACACCATGAACCGAATGCGTCGCGGCATCTGGACATCACGGCTTCTGGACACGCGGGCGAATGCCGGCGAAACGCAGGAGAGCGACGACGCATTGGCAAACCCTGATTAAAACTGGTGCAAGAAGCGGTCGTGTTTGGAGGGTGGGACGCAAGAGAGACCCGACCGCAACGTGAATCTTGCTTACGAGTTTAACGTCGCAAGGACCCTGCGAAGGAGACCGCCATGACGATCAAAGGACGTGCGAGTTGCCTGCTGGTCGTCGGGCTCTTGGGCTGCAGCGCGGGGGCGCCTACGGACAGCAGCGGCTTCGGGAGCGACCAACCCGCGAGCCAGGGAGGCGGCGGCAACAACGGCGCTGGCGGCACATCCAACGGGGGGGCGACCGGCGGCGGCACCCATGGCGACACCACGAACGGCTCGGGGAGCGGTGGCGCGAGCGGCGGCGGTTCCGGCGGCGGCAGCGCGTCCTACTCCGGCTCGTCTTCGGGCGGCGCGTCGGGTCCGGTCTACTCGGACGCCGCCGCCGGCAACCTGTACGACGTGGCCGCGCCGGACGCGTCGGGCTCGACAGTCTACACCTTCAAGATGGACACGTTTTCCGTCGCCCCAGGCGCCGAGGTCTACAAGTGCCAGCAGATCGGCAACCCGTTCGGCGGCAAGGACGTGGATTTCATCTACTTCGAAGGTCAGATGTCCGCGGGCTCCCACCACTTCTTTCTCTTCAGCATGGACTCGTCCACCGGACGTACCCAGGCCGCACCGCTCGGCGACTGTCTCGGCAAGGGGATCGAGTTCCACCCCTTCCCCTACGGATCGATGCAGCCCAACTTCAACGTGGGATATCCCGAACAGGGGATGGGATATCACTTCACGCACGCCAACGGGTTGATGTTGAATTCTCATTATCTCAATTCAGGAACCACGCCTCTCACGGCGCAGGTTCAGGTCAAGGTCACGGTGGCGGCGCCCGGTACGGTCACCAAGTACGTCGGAACGCTGTTCCTAAATAACTCGAACTTCACCGTCCCGGCCAACGTACCGCAGTCCCGTCCGATCGTGTACTCGGCGACGACGACGCCGCTCCAGAAGAACTTCCAGATCCTCACTTCCATCAGCCACATGCACCAGACGGCGACGCTATTCACCGTCTCGGCCAACGGCGCTCCCCCCTTCTACACCGAGAAGGATTGGAACGAACCGAAGCTCGTAACGCACTCGCCGTACCTGTCGTTCTCGGCGGGCACGAGCTTTACCTGGGGGTGCACCTACTACAACCCGACGAGCTCGGCGCTGACTTTCGGGGATTCGGCAGTCACCAACGTGATGTGCATCTACATGGCCCAGTACTATCCGGCGGACCCGAGCAACCCCGATGTCATCTCCGTGTTGAACGGCAGCTGAGGGCCCACTTCGTTTGGCACACGGCGTTCGTCAGCGTTCGCGCACAAAGGCCGACGGTTGCCTCACTGCGCGACGCAGTACTTCTGCATCTGGGCCCATACTTTGTTTGCGATGGCGGTCGCGCCGGGCTGAGTTGGGTGGATCCCGTCTTGAAACCAGTAGTTGGCGCCCGGCATGTTGTGCCCCTCGAACTCGGGGCGCGTGTCGATGAAGACGCACGTGACGCCCGCCCCCGGCCCCGAGCCAGAACACGTGAGATCTCCGCTCGGCGGGACATTGCCGCCGCAGCAAGTAGCCGCGGCTTTGGGATACACGTAGTCCAGCCAGTCATTCGCGTGGGGGCCGGAGAGACCGGCGGTGGGGTCAACGTGCGGGTAGAAGAAGTAAACAATACCTTTGACGCCCTTTCCCGCCATGTCTTGCTCGAGCATTTGTGCGCGCGCCACGGACGCGTCGATCACCATGTGGCACATGGTGTCACCCTGAACAGCAGTGGTCAGGCAACTTCGATTGTTGATGAGGATATCGTTGCCTCCCCCATCCATGATGACAACCTTGATGTCGGGGTTCGCGGTGACGGCCATGCTGTCGAACTGGTATGGGATGTTACCCTGGCCGCTCCCGTAATTCAGGGCGGCGCCAAGAAGGTAATAGTTGCGGTATCCGGAGCCCCCCGTGGCCGTCATCTTGATGGTCGGTCCGACGTTGCCGACGTCCATGTACGAGTCTCCAAGCATGACGACTTCGCTCGGCATGACCTGGCCCTTCATGCAGCCCGACGCCATGGTGGCCCCGGAACTGTCGCCGCTCGACGAACTCCCCGAGGCACCGGTCCCTGAGCTGCTTCCGCTCGACGAGCTGCCGGAGCCGCTGGTCCCCGAGCTCGCGCCGGCGGACGAGCTCCCGGAGCTGCCGCCCCCGGAGCCGCTGCTCGATCCGCTGGCGGCGGTGCCGCCACCGCCGCCACCGCTCCCGGACGCGCTCGTGTCGCCGCTGCCGGAGGGCCCTTGGCTGTTGCTCCCGGAACCATGCGATTGCGAACCGGCGGAGGTCGAGCCCGACTGCGTCCCCGAGCCACCGGCGCCGGTGTCGGTACCCGAGGCGGCGCACGCGGTCGCCGCGATCAGTGGGCCGGCCGCCAAACCAAAGACAATGTACGAACGACGGTTCATGCTTGGCCTCCCACGACGCGTTGTCGTTGTCGTCGAAGAACGGGTGCGACACGGCGCACGCCCCGGCGCCGCATGACCCATTACATCCATCGATGTCACCCATCCACGTCTCAAGCTGGTCGCGCACCTTTGGCAGTCACCCATAGGTCGCCGTTTGTCACATCCGGCCACGCGTCCGACTTGCGTCAAAGCGCATCACGCGCCTGAGCGCGCACAGTTCTAGCGAATGCAGCACGTGGCTAGCGACGACGACCAAGGGCGGGCGGCGTGGTGAAATCGTCCAGCGGTGGCGTCCCTCGCCCGCCCCGCGTGACCACACCGGCTTGATTTTGGCCGACACCGGACTGTCGGCCCTTGCGCGTCGGCCAAATGCGAGGCGTTGCTGCGCGAGGCGCGTTGAACAAGCACCGCGCTGTGATACGCATGGTGCATATCAAGTGCCCTGATATGTCGCGAAGACGACCCACCGGAGGCTCGAAGCACATGAGAAACACGCTTGCCGTCCTCGGGCTCTCCCTCTTTGTCGGTTGCGCAACCCAGTTCAGCCCCGGGCCTGATGCCGGCTCCCCGAGCGGCTCGGGCGACATGACCACCGCGGGCAGCGGCGCCGCTTCCGGCACGTCGAGCAGTGGCGGATCAGCGAGCGGCGGCGACCACGTGGTCGCCGGTGGCAGCGGCTCCGGCGGCGGCGGACAAGGCGCCGGCTCCGGAGGGGGCGCAGGACCGGGCGACGCTGGTGGGGGGGGAAACACCGGTGACGGCGGACCGGCGCATCCGCCCGGGGACGGCGGAGAGGGCACGGGGGCAGCGTGCCCGGCCGCGTCCACCTTCAAAGTGGGCGACACGAACCAGACGATTCAATTCCAGGGGATGACGCGCCAGTACATCGTTCACGTTCCGACGGGCTACACCGGGAAGACGCCGGTTCCCCTCGTCATGGACTATCACCCAATCCTGCTCGACTACAATTTCGAGCGGACGAACTCGGGATATGCGACCAAGGCGGACCAAGAGGGATTCGTTGTGGTCTTCCCGAACGGGATCGACAACGCGTGGAACGTGGGCCCATGCTGCACGTCGTCGCGGACCGTGGACGACGTCGGCTTTTCGAAGGCGGTGATCTCGGCGGTCGAAGGACAGCTCTGCATCGACAACAAACGCGTCTACGCCGTCGGCTACTCGATGGGAGGCGGGATGGCGATGAAGATGGCCTGCGACGCGGCGGACATCATCGCAGCGATCGCTCCGGCGGCGTTCGACCTGATGGACCCCTCGAACAACTGGGTTTGCCAGCCGTCTCGGCCCATCACCGTCGTCGCGTTCCGGAGCACGGGGGACCCGGTGGTTCCCTACAACGGAGGGCCCACGAATCCTCCCAACGGGCTGCCGATCACGATCACGTTCCTCGGCGCCGTCGGTACGTTCAAGAAATGGGCGCAGCTCGACACGTGCACCGGGTCGGCCGTCGACAACTCGGGCCTGGGCACAGGGTGCCAGACGTACAAGCAGTGCGGACAAGGCGTGGAAGTCACCCTCTGCACGAAGCAGGGCGGCGGACACGATACCGGCGATCCGAACGTCGGCTGGTCCGAGATCTCGCGTTACCAGCTCCCCTAGCCACAACGCCCAATGACATCTCGCACCCGATCCGCCGAGCGAGCCGCCCATTTCTGCGCTGCGCTGCTCCTCCTTGCCGCCTGCATCGCCCCGAAGCCTGCTCGAGCAGGGAACCAGGAGCCCGCCGGCATCAACCTCGGCGCGACGAGCTTCGTCGACGGCTTCGGCCGAAACGAAGAAGGCTTCACGTGGCTTGGGTACCTGCAATACGCGATGGCTCGGCGCATCAACGGCGACGTCGGCCAGGCCCTGCCGTTCTTCAACGACCCGCGGATCGACGTTTTCCTCTTCATCAACCAGCTCGTGTATGTCTTGCCGGAGAAGCTCTTCGACGATCACGCGCACCTGGGCATGGACTTTCTCTTGCCGCTCGTGGCCTTCGACACGCACTTCTCTCCGGCGCCCCCCGCCCCGGGCTTCCAGTTGAAGGACAACGGCGTCGGCTTCGGCGACCTGACGTTCGGTCCGTTCCTGCAGTTTCGACCCATCGTCTCCGACGGACGGCCCGTCTTTTCGGCGCGCGTCGAGGTCGACATGATCGCGCCCATCGGCGCTTACGATCCGTACGTCGACATCAACCAGGGGACGAACTTCCCGTCGCTCGTCCCGAACGTCGCCCTCACCGTCATGCCCATCGCTCACCTCGAGGTGAGCGCGCGGATCAACTATCTGTACAATTTCAAGAACTACCGGCCGGCTCTGGGACGCAACTACTTTCTCGCCAGCCCCCCGCTCATCAAGGACGCGCAGGCCGGACAGGCGGGCTGGATCAACTTCGCCGCGTCCTACGAAATTCTGAGCGGCCTGCACCTCGGCGTGAACGGCTACTACTTTCGCCAATTCAATCTCGACCTCTACGAGATGCAGGACGGATCGAGCAACCCCGGCACAGGGTACGGCGACACGGGCGAACTGAAATACTTCGCCATCGGCCCCGGAGGGTTCTGGCAGGTCGCCGCCCATGACACGCTCTTCGCGAACGTGTACTTCCAGACCGTGGTCGAGAACGGGCCTCAATCGAACGTCTTCCAGCTACGGTGGGTCCATGGATTCTGATCGTTGCAGCGAGTTTGGACGTCGCGTGAGCCTCGCGGCGCTCCTCGCCGTAGCGGCCGGCGGCTGCCACGACGCGGCGAAGGCGCCACCCCAAGGGCCCATCAAGGTCGGACTCATCGCCTCGCTGACGGGCAACTTCTCTCCGCTGGGCAGCGAGGACAAAAAGGCGGTGGAGCTTGCGGTGGAGCAGGTGAACGCGCAAGGAGGCCTTCTCGGTCGAACGATCGAGCTCGTGGAGCGTAACGACCAGACCCAGCCGGATCAGTCCGTCCTCGCCTT
>DATGJA010000111.1:0-6451 GCA_035295445.1 Polyangiaceae bacterium
CGGGCGCGGGCGCGGGCGCGGGCGCGAGTGCGGGCGCGGGCGCCGACGCGGGCGCGGGCGCCGACGCGGGGGGATCCGACAGCGGGTCGTGCGTCGACTCGTGCCCTGCGCCGAGCGGCGGCGTGACCGTCGGCTGCGAGAAGCGGTTCCTCTACGGCGTCAACTACGCATGGAAGAACTGGGTCGCCGATTTCGGCGGCGTGTCCGCGTGGTCGCAGAAGGGCGTCTCCCAGAACATGGCGGCGATCCAGCCCGACTTGATGGACATGCAGAGCCACGGGGTGGACGTCATTCGCTGGTGGATGCTGCAGCAGCTGGCCGGCGACGGCGTCACCTTCGATTCGAGCGGGACCCCCACCGGCGCCGGCGGCACGCTCGTCGCCGACATCCAAGCGGCGCTCGACATGGCCGCCGCGGTGGGCGTTCACTACAACTTCACGATCTTTTCGTTCGACGATTTCAAGCCGAACGGGACCGACAACGGCGCGACCCTCCACGGGATCGCGCCCATCGTGACCGACGCGACGAAGCGGGCGGCGCTGATGAACGTCGTCAAGGTCGTCGCCCAGACCGTCGAGGCGAGCGCCCACCGCGATCGCGTCGTCTCGTGGGACGTCATCAACGAGCCCGAGTGGGCCGTCGCGAGCGGCTCCGACCCGTACGGAGACCCGGCGTTCTCGCCCACGTCGGGATACGAGGCGGTGACCTTCGCGCAGATGGAAACGTTTGTGTCCGACACGGTGGCGACGCTGCATGCGAACAGCTCGGCCCCGGTGACGGTCGGTAGCGCGGCGATCAAGTGGGCTCACGCGTGGTCACACGTGGGGCTCGATTACTACACGCTGCACATGTACGACTGGGTCAACCAGTATTACCCGTACGACCAGTCCCTGGCGTCGTACGGGGTGACCGACAAGCCGGCCGTCCTCGGCGAATTTCCGCTCGCGGGGCTCGCGGCCGTCAACGGCAAGAACGCGGTGCCGTTCTCGACGATGGTCACCACGCTCTTCTCGATGGGATACGCGGGCGCCATGCCCTGGGCGGTCGAGGACACCTGCTGCGGCAGCTGGTCCACGGTGAAGACCGACGTGAAGGCATTCGCCAATGCGAAGCCGTGCGTTACGCGGTATTGAGCTTGCGACGGCCGTGGCGTCGTCGGCCGGAGCGCGTCAGTCCGCCTGCTCCCCCTCGAAGTAAGAAGCCAACGTGGTGCCTCCGGACTGCTTGAAGATGACACGCATCGCCTCCGGCTCGAGCGCGATGACGCCCATCTTGTTCGAGTCCGGGTAGATCGCGACCTCCGGATAGGTCACCGTCGACATGCACAGGTAGCGGACGACCGCGCCCGACGTGTTCACGAGCTGATGGGCGCCGCCCGGACCCACCGGGAGCGCCACGTAATCGCCGGCGCGCAGCGGAACCTCTCGGTCGCCGATACGAAGCGTCGCCTCGCCCTCGAGCACGAAGATGGCCTCCTCGTTGGACAAGTGAGCGTGAAAGGGGAACGCGCGCTTGCCCGACTCCACCTCGTAGAGGGTGCACCCGAGGCGCTTGCCGCCCGCGGCGCTCCCGAGGCGTCTCATTCGGCTGCCGAACTTGGAGCCGTACGTCGGACCGTCGACCGCGTCGACCTCGGCGGCGTTGACGACGTTCGGATGTCTCGCGCTCATGGACCGCACCGTATAGCCCGCCTCGCCCCCCAAAACTAGAAATGGCCTTGCGCGCCGACGACGGCGCCGCCGGTCGTCGGGACCGCGAAGAGGGTATACGCGGCCACGCCGAGCGCGACGGCGCCCACCGCAAATGCGATTGGCCCTAGCACTTGCTGTTCTAGCACCAACGGATCCACTTGCGAGTGCGCGCAGTTGTGCCCGCAAGACTCCGCGAGGGATGCCGCGTCGGCGTTCACGGAGAGCTCGAGGTACGCCCCCAACCCAAGCGCGACGAGACCGCCCCCCCCGAGCGCCCACGTCCAGGGCGAGGGGCGCGGCGAGGGGCGCGCAGGGACGCCGCCGCTCGGTGCGTCCGGCGGGGGAGCCGCCCTAGCCGTGCCGAGCGTCGCGGTGATCGCGCGGTTCTTCTCGCCTTCGCGGATGACGACGAGCTGCTCGACGGAGGCGCCGGCGGCCTCGAACCGGAACTTGTGCACGCCTGGATCGATCTCGAGCGCCTTGCCGTCGAGCCCCTGGACCACGGGAGCGCCGTCGACCCATGCGTGCGCGGCAAGGACGTCCTGCCCTCGCGGGTCTCGCGCGGCCAGAACCACAGTGGGAATGGCGGCGGCGACCTCGTTCATCCACTGGGCGCAGTCGCCTCGTACTGCGGCGGGACACTCCGCGCGCGAGCAGCGGAGCAACCTCTCGCGCGCCGCCAAGAAGTGCGCGTCGATGCGCAGCTGTTCGGCTTCTTCGGCCACGGACGCGCACGCTTGCTTCTCATCCGACCGCGGACCTGGATTGGTTGCGGCGGGGCCGGGCGCGGCGGCCGCGCCGGAAGCGACACCCGCGGCCGCGACCACGAGGAGCGCACCGAACGGCGGGCGAACCCGTCTCATAGGCACTGTCGCTTGTAGTGCTTCTTTCCCTGGTCGTCCCAGGTGAACGGCGGGTTGCAGTCGGCGGAGCGCGGCGCGGTAGGGGTTCGGCGCGGCGCCGACACGGGGGGCGACGGCGGAACTACGGCGGCAAGCGAGGCGGGGAGGTCGGTCTCGGGCGCCGGCGCGGGCGCCGGTGCGGTTGCGGCCGCGAGCGCGGGCGCGGGCGCGACGGCGGGCGCAGGGGAGCGCCACGGGATCCGCGACGCTCCGATCGCCGCCGAGATCAACAGGGCGGCGACGATGAGAGCCGCCCTCCGACGACGCCTCCGCGGCGGGCCCGACGGGACGCCCGAGACGACCGACAGGCCCGAGGCCTCCTCTCGAGGCTCCGCCTCGATTGCCCTGATCGCCGCCGCCCTTCGCGCGAGCGCCGGCGCCGCGGCCTCTTCGAGCCAGCGCGCCACCTCGGCGGAGCTCGCCGGCGCGAGGCACGCCTCGAGCGCGACCGCCATCTCGTGGGCCGTCTCGAAGCGGCGCGCCGGATCGCGCTCGAGACCACGCATGACCACGGCGTCCAGCCCCTCGATCGCGCGCACGTCGGCGGCGATGCGACGATCGCGGGCGGCGCGGCCGGGGGCTTGTACGTCGCCGACGAGTACGCCCGTGACGACCGCGCCCTCGTCGCCCGCCCCGAAGAGACGGCGACCGGTCAAGAGCTCCCAGAGCACCACGGCCGCCGAGTAGACGTCGCTCCGGCGCGTGACGGCCTCGCCCCGGAGGCGCTCCGGCGCCATGTACGAGAGCTTTCCCTTGAGCTGCCCCTCTCGCGTGGTCTGCATGCGCCCGGCCGCCTTGGCCACCCCGAAGTCGACGAGGTGCGCGAGCCCGTCCGTGCCGACGAGCACGTTGTGCGGCGACACGTCGCGATGAACGATCCCGAGCGGCGCCCCCTGCTCGCTCCGCGCCTCGTGCGCCGCGTGCAGGCCCCGAAGGACCCCCCCGATCACGGCGACGGCGATCGCGACCGGGACGTGACTGGACTCGAGCGCGGCGAGCGACTCACCGTGGACGTACTCCATGACGATGGCGAGCTCCCCCCCGTCGGAGATGACGTCGAGCGTGGGGACGACGAACGGGCTGCGTATCCGCGAGACGAGCCGCGCCTCGTCCAGGAACATGGCGGAGAACGTAGGGTCGTGCGCGTACTGGGGGTGCATGCGCTTGATGGCGACAGTACGCGCGAAGCCCGACGGGCCGAGCAGGCGGCCGAAGTAGAGCGTGGCCATCCCGCCGGAGGCGATCTTGTCGTAGAGCGTGTAACGCCCCATCCGGCGGAGGGTAGGCGCCATCGTCTCCATCGGTTGCACCTTGCGTGCATGCTACCGCAGCGACCGGGGCTGCGCCCGGCTGGCCCGCGCTGTAGTATGGCGGTGGGAATGCCCGAGGCACCCGGCGCCGGCTCCACCCGCGTGCGCGGTCCGCGCATCGTCGTCCGGTACACCAAGCTTCGCGTCGAGGTCCTGTCCGGACCGGACGCGGGCGCCTGCGTGGACGTCGCCGGCAACACGCTCAAGGTGGGCACGGGCGACGACAACCACCTCGTCTTGAAGGACGACAGCGTGTCGCACGCCCACTGCGAGCTCGAACCGGTCGCGGGCGGCACTCGCGTGCGCGACGTCGGGTCGACCAACGGGACGTTCGCGGGGGGCGTCCGGGTCTACGACGCCGTCCTGCCGTTCGACGCGCGCCTTCGTCTGGGCGACACGGAGCTCACCGTCACGGCGCTCGCCGAAACCGTGGAGCGCGAACAGACGACGCGCGATCGCTTCGGTGACCTGCTCGGCGCCTCGCCTCGAATGCGCGAGCTCTTCGCCGACCTCGAGCGCATCGCCGCGACGGACGTGATCCTCCTCATCGAGGGCGAGACGGGCACGGGCAAGGACGTGGCGGCCGAATCGGTCCACCGGGCGAGCCCACGCGCGGCGGGTCCGTTCGTCGTGTTCGACTGCGGCGCGGTGAGCCCCACGCTCGTCGAGAGCGAGCTTTTCGGGCATGAGCGCGGCGCGTTCACCGGCGCCACGCAAGCCCACGCGGGGGTGTTCGAGCAGGCCGACGGCGGCACCCTCTTCCTCGACGAGGTCGGCGACCTGCCCAAGGAGCTGCAGCCCAAGCTGCTGCGCGTCCTCGAGAAGCGACAGGTTCGGCGCGTGGGCGGCACAGACCTACTGCCCTTCGACGCGCGCGTCATCGCCGCCACGAACCGGCAACTGCGCGCGGAGGTGGCGCGCGGCCAGTTCCGCCAGGACCTCTATTTCCGAATCGCCGCCGCGCACGTGACGGTCCCCGCGCTCCGCGAGCGGATGGAGGACCTGCCGCAGCTCGTCGAACATTTCCTGTCGCTCGCGCGGGCGCCGGAGCCCGCCCGCCAGCTGTCCCGGGAGGTCTGGGACTTGCTCCGCGCGCATCGGTGGCCGGGCAACGTCCGCGAGCTGCGCAACGCCGTCCAGAGGTTGCTCGTCACGCCGGACCGCGCCCTGCGGGACCTGGCCGGGACGAACGCCCCGGGGACGGGCGTCCCCGCGGCAGGGGGGCTTCTTCCGCTCCGGGTGGCGCGCCGCGAGGCGAACGACGCCTTCGAGCGCGAGTACCTCGCGGCCGCGCTCCGAATCACGGGGGGCAACGTGACTCAGGCGGCCACGCTCGCCGAGGTGTCGCGGCAGAACCTCCAGAAGCTTCTGAAGAAGCACGGCCGGGAATAGGGCCCAAGAGAGAGACGCCTCTACCGGCAGGCCGAAAACCAGGTCTGGCCGGCGCCGGCGTCGAGTCCCTCGACGGCCAGCGGCGCGCACGTCTTGCCACCTGCGCACTGGCTCGAGAGACGGCACAGCGGCAACGCCGTCGTCATGTCGCAGTGATACTGCCCGACGATGTCGCCCTGGTAGTTGCACGACGTGCCCTGGAACCCTTGTGACGTGATGCAGATCCAGCACGGCCCGCCGCCGGGGCACTGCCGCGGGTCGTCGCAGACGATGTCCGTCCCGCCGTTGCACGTCGACGTTCGCGTGCAGCTCGTCGCCCCGCCCCCGGCCACGCAGCACTCCTGCGCACCGGCTGCGCACGTCGAGCCCCCGCCGCACGTGATGCCGGGGGCCGCGCCGCCGCCCGCCGAAGCGTCCTGGCAGGCGTCACCCTGACACTCGAGGGCGCCGAGGTTCGCGCACGACGCGGCGGCGAGACTCCACGCCATCGCGATGAGCCGGCGCGCAACGCCGGGGGCGGTCACCACGTGGTCTGGTTGTCGGGGACGCAAGGCGTGTATTTGTACCCGCTCGACGTCGCCCCGACCAAGCCGAGGTCCGTCAACTGCGCGTTCATGTGGGCCTGGTTGGCCTGCGTGCAGTTCGGCGCGGTGTTGTACTCGACGTCGAAGACCGCCTTGCCAGCCGGCAGGAAGCCGCCAGCCTGCGTGTACGCCGAGCACTCGCTGTTCTCGTAGCACTGCTCGTTGAGGGCCCAGTCGAAGGCGCCGACGAACGTCGTCAGGTCGGTCCCGCTCAAGTCGGTGGCGAGGTTCTTCAGCCCGACCGAGAGAGGCAAGGCGTGCGCGAGCTTTCCGATCGCAAGATCGTAGGCGAGGTTGTCGGCCTGCGAGATGTTCGAGATGTTCGTCCATCCGTCGACGTTGTCGGGCTCGATGGCGTCGAAGCCCTTGGCCAGGCACCAGTTGGCGAAGCGCGCCTTCATGATGGGAAGGATGATGCTCTGGTTGGCAGCGCTGACGAGGAGCCAGTTCTCGCCCGGCCACCCGGCGACCCCGGGCCCGACGACCGACGACGGGAACTGGCTGTAGTCGGCGCGTCCCATCTCGAGCGTGCCGACGTCGACGTAGCAGACGGCGATCGCGCCTGCCGCGTG
>DATGJA010000112.1:0-4264 GCA_035295445.1 Polyangiaceae bacterium
TGTGCAACCAGGCACCTGCTGCTCGCCGACGAACAAGTGCGGCGCGCAGTGCGGAGTCACGATCTCCGACGGGTGCGGCGGCTCGGTGACCTGCGGGTGCAACGCGCCGCTCGTGTGCAGTTCGGCCGGGGCATGTTGCGACCCGACCGTCTGCAGCAGCAACTGCTACGACAGCTGCGGCACGTACGCTGCCCAGTGCTGCGGCCCGGTGGACGCCGGCGGTCCGCCGGACACGGGTGGACCGCCGGACACGGGCGGCCCCCCCGACACCGGCGGTCCCCCCGACACGAGCTGCGGCTTCTCCTCGTGCACGTCGGGTTCGGAGTGCTGCAGCGGCTATTGCGGGACCAGCGGGATGGGCGGGACGTGCGTCAGCTTCTGCGCGAGCGTCGGCACGAGCTGCACCAGCGCTCCGTGCTGCTACCCCTATACCTGCTCCTTGGGGGTAGGGCCCTCTTCCGGAGCGAGCTTCGACAGCGCCTCGACCGCGACGTGCCAATGAGCAGCGCGCCCCCCTCGTCGCCGTCGATGCCGTTCGCGCCGGGCACGGTGCTGGCCGGCAAGTATCGCGTCGAGCGCCTCCTCGGCGAGGGCGGCATGGGTTGGGTCGTGGTGGCCACACATCTCCAGCTCGAGCAACGCGTCGCGCTCAAGTTCATGCGCGCCTCCGCCGCGGCCAACAGCGAGGGTGTCGTCCGGTTTCTCCGCGAGGCGCGGGCCGCCGCGCGCATCCAGAGCGAGCACGTGGCGCGCGTGTCGGACGTCGGCACGCTCGAGAACGGCGCGCCCTACCTCGTCATGGAGTACCTGGAGGGACAAGACCTCGACGCTCTGCTCCAGTCTCGAGGCGCATTGCCGGTCGCGATGGCCATCGACTACGCGATGCAAGCCTGCGAGGGGCTCGCCGAGGCGCACGCGGCCGGCATCGTCCACCGTGACTTGAAGCCCGCCAACCTGTTCCTGGCGCGCCGGTCGGACGGATCGGTCCGGGTCAAGCTGCTCGACTTCGGGATCTCCAAGTTGACGCCCATGGCGGGAGGGGCCCAGGACGTCGGCATGACGAGCACGCAGGCACTCATGGGCTCGCCCCTCTACATGGCGCCGGAGCAGATGCGATCGTCAAAGAGCGTGGACCGGCGCGCCGATCTCTGGTCCATGGGCGTCATCCTGTACGAGATGCTGGGTGGACGGTCCCCGTTCAACGCCGAAACGCTCCCCGAGGTGTGCGCGCGGATCATGACGGAGCCGGCCCCGCCGCTCAACGAGCTCGGGGGCAGCGTTCCCGCAGAGCTCGAGGCGGTGGTCATGCGGTGCCTCGAGAAGGAGCCCGCAAGGCGGTTCGAGGACGCGAGCGCGCTTGCGCGAGCCCTGGCGCCTTTCGGCTCGGCCGAGGCGCATTCGGCCGCCGAGAGGATCACGCGCCTGGCGGGTGCGGTCGCTTCGGCGGCGACGCAGGCGGCGCCCGCGTTGCCGCGCCCTGCGGCGACGGTCACCTCTGCGCGGAGCGGTGCCGGCGCGGAGACGAGCGCGGCGTTCGGCACGGTGGCTTCGGCGCCGGCCCAGCGACGATCGCACGCCGTGGCGGTCGCCGTCGGGGGCGTGGTGCTCGGTCTGGCGCTCGGGATTGGCTTTGCGGCGACCCGGGGAGGCGACCACAAGGGCGCCGCGGCACCCGGCGCGCCTTCGACCGCAGCTCCGGCGCCGAGTCCTGCGGCGAGTCCGAGCGCGGACCCGCCTTCGGCTCCGACTCCCGGCGCGAGCGCCAGTCCGGATGCGACCATGACGAAGGCGACCGGGGAGCCGCCGCCCGCGAGGCCAGTGGCCCGGCCCGCGCGTCCCAAGGCCGCGCCGAGCGTGGCGAAGCCCGCAGCGACGAGCGGGTTCGGAGGGCGTGACTGATGCGGCGGGCAACCGGGGTCGCGGTCCTCGCGCTCGTCCTCGGCCCGACCGGGGCCGCGCGCGCGCAGACGACGGACGTGGCGCGCGCGGAGACGCTCTTCAACGCGGCCAAGGCGCTCCTCGACGCGGGACAGTACGTCGACGCGTGCACCAAGTTCGCAGAGAGCAAGCGCCTCGCCCCAGGCCTCGGCGTGACGCTTTACCTGGCCGACTGTTACGAGCGCATCGGACGCACCGCGAGCGCTTGGGCCGAGTTTCGGAGCGCCGAGGGCCTCGCGCGGGAGCGAAGCGACAAGCGGGTCGACCTCGCGCGCGCCAGGGCGCAGGCCCTCGAGGGCAAGCTCGACCGACTCACTGTGTCCGTGGCGCCCACCGTTCCTCAAGCGGGGCTGCAGGTGCTCCGGGACGGCGCGGTCGTCCCGCCGGAAGAGTGGGGGGTCCCGGTCCCGGTCGACCCGGGCGACCACGCCGTGGTCGTCTCTTCTCCGGGGCACCCCGCCCGCACGATCGCGGCCCACGTCGACGCGAACAAGCCGACGGCCACGGTGACCATCGACGGTCTGGACGAGACCCCGACGCCCGCGAATCTGTCCCCCGCCGTGACGCCGGCCCCCACGCCACCCGAGGCGACGCACGCGCCCGTGACGAGCCCCGCCCCGGCACCCGACGCAGCGTCCGGGGACCCGGGCGCGACCCGCCGATACGTGGGTATCGGTGTCGGGGTGGCGGGCGTCGTCGGCGTCGGGATCGGCGGCGCCCTCGGCCTGATCGCCAAGTCCAAGCTGGATCAGTCCAACGCGGGCCCGTGCGACGCGACGGACCACTGCACGTCGGATGGCTTGTCCCTGCGCAAGAGCGCGGAGGGCGCGGCCACCGGATCCACGATCGCCTTCATCGCAGGCGGCGTGCTCCTCGCCGCGGGCGTCGTGATCTTCGTCACGGCACCCCACGCCCCGAGCGCCACCGCCATCTACATCGCACCCCAGGCCATGCCGGGCGGCGGGGGGGCCGTCCTTCGGACCGCGTTCTGACCCGCTACAAACCGAGCCACGGACCCGGCGGCACCGTCTGCGAACCGTGGCGAACCTCGAAGTAGAGCATCGAGCCCTGCCCGTCGTCGCCCACGGTGCCGATGCGCTCCCCAGCCCCCACGTCCTGCCCGATCTTCACGTCGATCTCGTCGAGGTCACCGCTCACGGTGTAGAAGTGGTCCCCGTGGTCCAGGATCACGATGCGCCCGTAGGGGCCGTATCGGTCCGCGAAGGCCACTCGCCCGGCGAAGACCGCCCGCACGGCGGACCCCGTCGGGGCGTGGACCTCCAGGCCAGGACCTTCCGTCCCATCGCGGTGAGCCGGACGAACGTCGGCGCGTCCGACGACGGGGAAAAGGAGCCGCCCCCGGGACGCCGCGAAGCCGCCACCCGGGGTGTCCGGGGCGACGACGCCCGCGCCGCCGTAGACCGCAACGTAGTCGGCGGCCGCGCCGGTCGAGGTCTGGAAGGCACGATCGAACGCTACCTGGCGCCGGCGCTCGTCCTCCATCGCCACGCGTGCGGAGTCCATCGCCGTGCGCTGGCTCGCCAGGGCGAGCCGGTCGCGCGCGACGCGCCCGAGCTCCGATCCGATGTCGGTCGCCCTCTGGCGCAGGCGTCCCTCCTCGTCGATGTCGGCCGTCAGGACTCTGCGCGCCCGCTCGACGTGCATCGCGTACGTGACGAGCTTCGAGAAGCCGCCTCCGACCGGAAGGAGGCCCGCGCGTGTCAGCTTGTAGTAGGCCTTGCCGCGTGCGAGGACCCGCGCGTGCGTGGCTGCGATGGGCGCCGCGAGCCGCGAGAGCTCGGCCTTGTCGCTCTGTTCTTCGGCGTCCAGATCCGCGATGCGGCGATCGAGCGAGGCGAGGGCCAGGATGGGATCCGTGGCGCGACTGGGGCCCGGGCCGCCCGGGGCAGCGTGTCCGATCGCCACGACGGGCACGGCGACCGCGAAGATCATCGCGGCGATCGACCGCCGGCTCATACGCTTACCAGCTTGCGCAGGCTCGTGAGCGCCGCCGCGGCGCCGAGGGCCCCGCCCAGGACGATGATTCCGACCACGAAGGTCCACGGCAGAAAGCTCGGCTCCACGCCGATGAGCGCCGCCAGCTCCGAGTCCATCCGACCCCGCACGACGAGGAACAGCACCGCGAGCAGGAGGATGGCGCCCGTCGCGCCCAGCGCGCCCTGAACACTGCCCTCGATCACGAAGGGCTTCTTCACGAACGCGTCCGTCGCCCCCACGAGCTTGAGGACTTCGACCTCGGTCCGCCGGCGCTGCAGGACGAGGCGCATCGTCGACCCCACCACGGCGAGGACCGCCGCGAGGACGA
>DATGJA010000113.1:0-5824 GCA_035295445.1 Polyangiaceae bacterium
TGAACTCGCGCGCGCCGGCGGGCTCGAGGCCCGCGAGCGACGCCCATCGGAGCCCCTGCACGACGATGAACGTAGACGGCGCCGTCGCCACCCTTTCGCGGACCACCGCCACGCAGCCGACGGGGTAGAGCTGTTCGAGCCCCGGATCCTCGACCGCTGCCTCGCGCTGAGAGAACACCGCCAGGACGCGAGGGCTCGCCGCCCACGCCGCCTCGACCGCGGCGAGCGAGGACGACCGGGCCACGGCGATCGGAGCGACCGCGCCAGGCGTGAGGAGCGCGTCGCGGAAGGCGATGAGGGGCAGTTCTTCCGGCAGATCCTGCGGCGCCTCGTACCGGGCCTCCCACGCAGCGGCGAGCGCGGCGGTCACCTCCGCGGGCAGGGGACGGCCCGCGAGGGATCGGATGAATTCCCCGGGCACGGGCTCGCTCGCGCGCCTCTCGACCTCCAGGCGAAGGTCGTTCCAGCTCGCGAAGCCGTATTCGCGCGCGATCGTCGACTGGGCGTCGTGAAGGGCGAAAGGCGCCCGCACGGCGGCCGCGTGGGACCGCCCCGAGAACGCCGGCAGGGACGCGACGATGCGCGCGAGGGCCTCGCCGTCCCCCCGCTTGTGCGCGTCGAGCAGGTCCTTCGCCTGCTTCTTCAGGTGATCGATATGAGGATGAGTCGGGAGCTCGCGGCGCATGGCAACCTCTTGCCTTCGACCCGCGGTCCGCAAGACGGGCAGCAAGAAGTTGGTGGATGACCAACGACTCAGGGGGGTTCGACCCTTCCCGCGGACCCGGCGGCGTCCCGAACGCCTTCGGAGGACAACCTGACCCCGACGCGACGCCGCGTCAAGCTCGTCGCACGGTTGCACCCTCCCGATTCAATTCGTGGCAAGCGAAAAGTCATCGACCGCGTACGTGGCGCTCGCCCCTCCGGTCGACACGATCTCCACCCCGAAGTCGATCTGGCCCAAGGTGGAGCTGGCCGGTAGCCACCCCTGGCCGACGGTCCATTGGAGGATCCCGAGGAGGTCGACCGTGCCCGACGTCCACGCGGTGGTCGAGTCGAAGACGACGTGCAGACCGTCCGGGGTCACCCACACGTCGTACGCGCGGCCGCCGAGGGTCGTGCTCGCAGCCTTGGTGCCGTCGGGCACGCGGTTGAAGTTGTCGACCCAGACGAGCACCTGAACGGAGCCTGACTGGGCGACGCCGTTGAGCCAGACGTCGTACGCGAACTCGTAGATCCCGACGCCGGGACCCGACTCGACGAAGCGGCTCGTGATGCCATGCAACGAGGTGATCGGAACATCGCTGAAATTCATCTGTACGTTCGGATACGACTCGACAGCTCCCGCGTCGTCGGCCTGATCCGAGACGACGTAAAAGCTGTGGTACGAGCACGCGTAAAGGATCTGCGGTCCGGGGCCCGCCCCCGTGTTCCAGACGTTGTTGAACACGTAGTACCCGCCGTTGCTCCAGATGCCGCTCGGGCTCGACGTGACGAAGGCGGGCTGGGTGCACGCCGGTGAGACCGCGACGGCATCGGCCACTACCGCGACATCCGGGGACGAATCGGGGCCGCCGTCGGGACCGTCGGTCGACGCGTCGACGCCGGAGCCTCCGCCTTCGGCGACCGTGCTCCCGCCGAGCTCCACCGCGGTCGCCCGCTCGACCGAGCAACCGCCCCACGCGAACGGCGCGAGCGCGAGCATCCCGGCCCACGGTCGCACGTCAGAGCCCCACGAGCGCGCCCACCGACGCGCCGACGGAGGGGGCGCCCGCGCCGCCGGCGTCGCGTCCGGCGATGACCACGACGGGCTTCGGGTCCAGGAAGACGGCCGACACGTCCGCCGTCAGCGCGAAGCGGGCACCGATCTGAGCCACGCCGCCGACGCCGGCGGTCCACAAGAAGGACCCGACGACGCCGGTCGTCGGGCGGTAAGGCGGCGCCGCGGACCCCTGGGCTTGCAGGTCGAACCCCCCCGCGCCCATCCAGGCCTGGACGCCGATGGGCTTCGGTTCGGACGCCCAGCCGACGGTCAGGGCGCCGAGCTCCTGACGCACGGTCGCGCTCCCTGCCGCCGCGTCGACCTCGGGGCCGACAAGCAAGTCGGCCACCGTCAGGCGTACGAACATCGGACCGAGCCCTCGCGACAGACTCGCCATGGGCCCCGCCGCCAGTCCGATTCCACCGAGCCCGTGCAACGTGAGCACGCCGACGCCGACCGCGGTCCCGCGCAGCACCGGACGCCGGGGCGGCGGAGGCATCGCCGGGGCGACCCACCTGGCGACGTCCGGGGGGGCCGGCGCGGGCGGTGACGACGGCGGGGGCTGGGCGACCACCTCGAGCAGGCTCGCGCGAAGTAGCTCGAGCGCGCGGATCGCGAGGACCGCCGTCGCGTCGGCCGCCGAGCCGACCTCGAGGCGACGCACGACCGTCTTGCGCGTGACGTGGTCGCTGATCCACACGTCGGCGAACGCTCCGTTCGGCGCCCGGTTGATCGCGACCGTCGCGAAGCTCGGCGTGCTCTCGTCCGCGTCGTCGACCTCGGACCGCCCGTCGCCGGGCGGCCGATCGACTTCCACCACGTCGAAGCCGGCGCCGAGGAGCTCCGCTCGAAGGCGCGTGTTGGCCTCGCGCAGCACGCGATCGCCGGTCGCGGGGCGCACGATCGCAACCTGCGACCGGGCGGTGTCGGCCCGGCCCCGGGCCTCGTGGACCACGGTCGCTGCGATGACCAGGGCCGCCGCACGAAGGCGGCGACTCACGGCGTCTGCCCGTGGTCGCGGGCATACGCCGCGTGAGCCCCGCTCGGGAACCGGGCGAGGTACTCCCGCGCCGCCGCGCGCGCGCCGACCGCGTCGCCCGACTCCACGAGCGTCACGAGCTTTCGGCCGAGGGCTTCTGCGGCGAACGGCCCGCGCGAAGACTCGGCGAGATACGTGTCGTACCAGCGGATCGCCTCGTCGCTCGAACCGGCGTCGTCGGCCATCCTGCCCAGGACGAATGCCGCGCCGCGTGCCTCGGGACTGCCGGCGAAGCGCGACCGCTCGGTGAGCAGGCCCCGCCTCGCGAGTCCGCGCTCGTGCAGGTAGCGAGCCGCATCGGCGAGGGCGACGACGTCCGCGAGCGACCCGCGGTTGAGCGTCGCGTCGATACCGCGCGCCGCGGCGGCGTCGAGCACACCACGGAAGTTTCCGTCGGCGAGCATCTCCGACCACGTGGGCGGCGGGCGAGGCGGCAGGTGCACGGCCGGCGATGCGGAGGGCTCCGGCGCGGCGGCGGGGGGCTTCGGAGGCGGCTCCGCGGCGAGGATCGAGGAAAGCTGTGCGAGCCCCGTGCTCGCGTGAGCCACGAGTCGTTGACCGGCGGCGACGCGCAGACCGTCGGCCAGGGAGGGACCCCGGACGAGGACCCCCCCGTCGTGCAAGGTGAGCTCGAGCTCGTCGCGAACGTCCGACCATGCCACGTCGAAGGCCGTCCCGGTCACCTCGATCGTGTACGGCCCGGCCGAGACCGACCAGCGCGCGCGCGGTCGGTGCACGACGCGCGCCTGGAGCACCCCCGCGGCGAGGACGAGGCTCGCGCCGTCGCCGGTCACCTCCGCGACCCGCCCGCGGCTGCCGGGGCCGAGATCGAGCTCCGTCCCGTCCGAGAAGCGGAGCGACAGCGGCTCGCCCGACGGCGCGACGCCGAGCCACGTTTCGTCGGCCACGAGCGGCCCCGTCACGCTGTACTCCAGCCTCGCGGGCGGACGCGCGTAGAAGAAGGCGAGCACCGTCCCGACCACGAGCGCCGCCGCGAGCAGCGCGGCGCGACCGCGCGGCGAGCGACGGGGCCTCGTCACGGCGCGCAACCACCTTTCGCGCCCTGCCGCGTCGCGGGCGTCGTCGACCTGCCCGGCGACCCGACGCGCCAGATCGCCGAGCGCCATCGCGGCCGCCTCGTGCTTCTCGCGCTCCTCCCAAGAGGTCATCGCTTCGCCTCGAGGTACGGCGCGAGGAGCGGGTCGCAAGCGGCGAGAACCGCGACGCGCCGTGCCGCGTCCGCCACGCGCCGCTTCGCCGTCGCGAGCGAGCAGTCCAGCACCACCGAGAGCTCGGCCAGCTCGAGCCCCTCGACGAAGCGAAGCACGAACACGGCGCGCCGCTCGTCACTGATGCGATCGAGCACCTCGTAGAGACGCAGGACGGCCGCGCGCGGCTCGTGGTCCTCGCCCCGGGGCAGGACGTCGGGTTCGACGACCGCGCCGTCGTCCGAGAGGCGCAGCCAGCGCCGTGCGCGACGCCTTCGCAGCTCGCTCGTCGAAACGTGGAGGGCAATGCCGATGAGGTAGCTGCGCAGCGCAGACCGATCTCGCAGCGAGCCGAGATCGCGGAAGAGGCGCAAAAACGCGTCCTGCAGGCCGTCCTCCACGTCGACCGGACCGAGCACCCGGCGCAGGATCCGACGGACGAGCGGGGAATACCGGTCCCACATGCGCCCCGCCGCGGCGGGATCACCGGCCAGGACCGCCGCGACGAGGGCGTCGTCGTGCTCCGGGTGTGTCGTCCGAACTCTCGCCTCGCTCGAGCCCGCGGACTCCTCGGTGTCCCCGCGCGAAGCCGGCCGTCCGACCACCCGCAGCCTGCCGCTCTTCGCCATTTCCGGCACACTCGCCATGGCCAAACGAGGGTAGGCGCACCTCGGCGGGTGGGCGGCTCAGTTTTTTTCGCGCGGCTCGGAGCAGGGAATTCTGAGCCATGCCCGGGACATGCGGCGCCTACCCGCCCATGCCCAGGTTCGGCCAACCTTTCCTGCTCGTGGCGACCAGCCTCGTCGCAAGCTGCGCGGACAGCGCTTCGGGCCCCGGAAGCTTCGACGCGCAAGAGGGCGGCGAGGCCGCCGGCCACGGGTCCGGAGCGGGCACACCCTCGGGCTCGGGCGCAGGATCCGGCGGCGCAACCGCGAGCGGCGCGACGACGAGCAGCGGCGGCAGCGCGACGGGCGGCGACGACGCGGGAGCGGATGGAAGCGGAGTTTCTCCGGGCAGCGGCAGCGGCAGCGCCGGCGCCACCTCGACGCCGAGCGGCGACGCCGGCGGACTCGGCGACGACGCGACCGGCGGCGGCACGGGCGACGCTTCGGACGGATCGGCGCCGTCCGCGACGGCGTGCACCGCGGCCAAGGCGACGTGCACCGGGTCCAACAGCGGGTGCAACGTCGGCAAGTATTACCTCTACGACAACCAGTGGAACTGCGGGCCGAGCTCGGGAAACCATTGCGGGGCCGAGTCGGCCTTCGGGTGCGCGAACGCGGACGGCACCGTCAGCTGGGTCGTGACCTCGAACCAACCCGCGGGGAACACCGCCGTCCTCACGTATCCGTCGATGCAAGACAACTTCAACAGCAAGCCTCTCCTCGGCTCGTTCAGCGCGATCACGGCCACGTTCACGGAGACCAGCCCGCACGTCGGCGACTACGAGGTGGCGTGGGACTGCTGGTTCAATGACAACGCGAACGAGCTCATGATCTGGGTCGACAACTACAATCAGACTCCGGGCGGCAACAAGGTCGGGTCCAAGGTGTCGCTGGGCGGGCGTTCGTACGACGTGTGGTGGTCTCCCTCGAGCGGCACCGGCGGCTATCTCGCCTTCGTCGCAAACCAGAACTTCACGTCCGGCACCGTGGACCTGTTGGAGATCTTCAAGTACGGCGCGGCCCACGGCTGGCTTCCCACCGGCTCGGCGGTCGACCAGTTGAGCTTCGGGGTCGAGGTTTGTTCGACCGACGGCAAGGACGCACGCTGGACCGTGAGCGACTACTCGCTCACGGCGAACTGATTCGATCTTAG
>DATGJA010000114.1:0-3199 GCA_035295445.1 Polyangiaceae bacterium
TGCGAGTCGGGCTCCCATGGTGGAGCTCTTGGCGTTTGATGCCCGCCCGGTCGCTCGGGGTGAGCATGGGGTAGCGCTCATTTGGCCGGCGTAGAGGTAGGGCTCTCTGGGAAGTCCCGATCCACGGGCTCGACAGCCGCCCGGATGCGCATTCCGGCCAACCTGGGCACTCGTTCCGCTGGCACCTGGGCGCGTAGTCCGGCGCACTTGGGCAGGATCGGAGCGCAGCGACGGGTCTTACCGTCGGAGCGAAGCGACGAGTGGATGATCAGGGGTTGGCTTCAGGTCGTTCGGTTCCGAGTCCCTTCTTCTTTCGGATCGACGTTCCCTTGAGGGCGAGCACGTGGGCGTTGTGCACGAGCCGGTCGCATATCGCGTCTGCGATGGTGGGGTCGGCGAGCATCTCGTGCCAACTTTTCGTGGGCAGCTGGGTCGTGATCACGGTCGACGATCGGTCGTAGCGGTCCTCGAGGATCTCGAGGAGGTCGCGCCGCTCGGTGTCCTTGAGAGGTGCGATGAGGAAGTCGTCGAGCACGAGCACCTCGGTCCTTGCGAGCTTGGCGAGCAGCGTCGCGTAGGAGCCATCGGCTCTCGCGATCGCGAGCTCGTTGACCAGGCGCGGCACGCGCGTGCACAGAGCTCGGAAGCCGTTGCGGCACGCGGCCTGGGCGAGCGCGGCGCCGAGGAAGGACTTGCCGACCCCGGTCGCGCCGATCGCGATGACGTTCTGCTTGGCGCGCACCCACTGACAGGTGGCCAGACTGCGCACGACGTCCTTGTCGAGGCCTCGGGCGGGCTCGCACCACACGTCTTCCAGGCATGCGCTCGTACCGAGCTTGGCTTCCCGGAGCCGGCGCGCCAGCCGGCGGTTCTCGCGGTCGGTCCACTCGCGCTCGACCACCAGGCCGAGCTTCTCCTCGAAGGACATCCCGCTGCCGGGCGCCGTCGTGAGCAACTCGCGCACGGCGTCGGCCATCGCGTGGAGCTTGAGGTCGCAGAGTTTCTGGATCGTCTGTTCATTCATCATTCCCTCTCTCTTTCTGATCGAAGTAGGCACTTCCGCGGACATTTTCGTGGTGCAGCAACAGCTGGGGCTCTTCGCTCGGCGACGGGACCGGAGCGTTCTCCAGCCCCCTCTTGAGGATCATCTCGACGCTCTTGCGGTTCGGCGACCCGATCGTCATCGCGCGGCGGCACGCGGCGTCGACGCGCGCGGCGCCGTACTTCTTGCTGGTCCGGATGAGGGCCATGCACTTGCGGTAGCCGTCTTCCGGGTGCGGGTAGGTCTCCAGGATGTGCGTCACGAGCGCCGCCGCGGACGGCCCGATCGTCTCCGCCCACGACACCACGCGCGACGGGGGCCACGCGCCGTAGTCACGATGCGACTTCGGTCGGTGCTCCTCGAGCGTCGTTGCGGTTCCCTTCGGCCCCCAGCATCGCCGGTGCGCGATCACCCGGCGGCCCTTGTGCAGGATCTCCACCGTCGAGACGGTGGCGCGTACCTGCACCTGGGCCCCCACCATCGCGTGCGGCACGCTGTACGGGCGTTCGTCGTACATCACGTGGTAGTCGATGTTCACCTTGGCGTTCTTCCAATCCGCCACCTCGTAACGCGACGCCGGCAGCGCCCTGAGCGCCGGGCGGTCGATGCTCTCAAACGCCGATCGGCGACAACCATCGAGGCGTTGGAAGGGGCGCGCGTTGAGCCGCTCGAGCAGTTCCGCGATCGCGTCGTTGAGCTCATCGAGGCTGAAGAATCGGCGGTTGCGCAGGCACGCGAGAATCCAGCGCTGCGCGAGCAGCACGCCCGCCTCCACTTTGGCCTTATCCCTGGGCTTCCTCGGTCGCGCAGGCACGATCGCCACGCCGTAGTGACGCGCCATCTCCGCATACGTCGCGTTGATCTCAGGGTCGTAACGGTCGGGCCCCGTCACCGCGCTTCGCAATTGATCGGGCACCAGGATCTGCGGTGCCCCCCCGAAATACTCGAGCGCACGCACCGTCGAGCCGACAAAGTCCGCCGTCTGCTGCGTACGAGTAGCCTCGGCGTACGTGTAGTTGCTCGCGCCCAAGACCATCACAAAGAGCTCGACCTCGAGCACCTCGCCCGTCGCCGGGTCGACGACTGCGGGCTTCTTGCCCGAGTAGTCGAGAAACGCCTTCTCGCCGGCGCGATGCACCTGCCGCATCGACACCTCGACCTTCGCTCGAAAGTCCGCGTACAAGTCGCAAAACTGACTGTACTGGTACGGGCGACCGCACCGGTTCCCCGCCAGCGATGCGTCCCGGTACTCCACCCAGAGCAGCTGCAGCGTCACGCCCGCACGACGCAGCTCTCGATGCACCCACTCAAAATCGATGGGGACCCGCACCGGCGGCTCGTTGCGTCCCAGCTGGGTAAAGAGCCGCCGCTCGATCTCGTCCTCGTCGAGCACGCAGGCATCCGCCCACGTCATGCCCGCCGCCGCGGCCCGAGCCAGGTAATCGCTCACCGAGCCCTTCGAGATCCCCACCGAGGCGGAGATCAGCCGCTGCTGCAGACCGCACTCGTATCGCAACCGCAAGACTTCTCGAATTCGTCGCATCGTATGGCGCTCCGACACGTGTCCCTCTCGAGCGCCCGGGGCGACCGAGAGTCACGGCTCGTCACGACCATCCGTGTCGTCGCCGCTCCGCGGGTCAATCCGCGGCGCAGGGACCGTTCAACTCGAACGGACCGCAGGCCTCAAGCCCGGACCGCTACCCCTTGCCCGAGTGCGCCGGAATCGGTGCCCAAGTGCGTCGGAATGGCTGCCCAAGTGCGCCGGAATCCGTGCCCAGGTGCCTCCGGAATCGACGCCCAAGTCCGGCTGGAACGCGTGCCCAAGTCCGGCCGGAATACGCAAACCAGTCGTTCAAGTCGTCGCCGATCGGGCGACCACGTGCCTCCCACCGCGCAAAAGCCCGCTCGGCTACCGACGACATGATTGGAATCATCGACGGAGAGAATCCCCTAGCGCAAGGTCGGCTTGAGGACATTCCCGGCACGCGACTGTCGCCGTCGTGACCGAAGTCCTCAACGACCGATGACAGTGGCCTTGCTTCAGAGCGTGTCTTGGAACCCGGGTTCCAGGTTCCGGTCGTCCTGCCCTGCCCGCAGGAACTAAATGGGGCGCTTCTGGCTATGTCCATGTGCGGCATAGACCGGGGGTCGGTGGGG
>DATGJA010000115.1:0-2519 GCA_035295445.1 Polyangiaceae bacterium
TCGCACCGGTCCGGGTGGGTGAAAACGCGTACGTGGCTACGGGGACGACCGTGACGAGGGACGTGCCCGCCGACGCCCTCGCCATCTCGCGCGTGAAGCAGGAGAACAAGGAAGGGTACGGCCCCCGCCTGCGGGCGCGTATGAAGGCCGCGAAGGCCGAGCGAGCGAAATAGCTCTTGGCCCTTGGCCAGCCCGAGGAATTGGGGCAAGAACGCGGAGCATGGACGCCATCCTCATCCGTGGCGGGGGGCCGTTGCGAGGCACCGTCCGAATCAGCGGCGCCAAGAACGCCGCGCTGCCCATCCTTTGCGCGACGCTCCTCTCCGACGGTGCGAGTCGCCTGCGCAACGTCCCGGCGCTGCGCGACATCGAGACGACCGCCGCCTTGCTGAGGTTTCTCGGGCGCGACGTCCAAGTCGCCCCCCCCGTGGTCGACGTCGCGTCGGGATCGAGCGTTCGCCCGGAGGCGCCCTACGAGCTTGTGAAGCAGATGCGCGCCAGCGTCCTCGTGCTCGGGCCCCTCGTCGCGAGGTTCGGCCACGCCAAGGTGTCGCTTCCGGGCGGCTGCCAGATCGGGGCGCGTCCCATCGACCAGCACCTCAAGGGTCTCGAGGCCATGGGGTGCACCATCCGGCTCGAGCGCGGCTACGTGATCGCGGAGGGACCGGGCGGCCGCGGACGGCTGCGCGGGAGCGAGGTTTATTTCGACATTCCCACCGTCACTGGCACCGAGAACTTGATGATGGCCGCAGCCCTCGCCAAGGGAAGGACCACGCTCGTGAACTGCGCTCGCGAACCCGAAGTCGAGGAGCTCGGGCGCGTCCTCAACAAGATGGGGGCGGAGGTCGACGGCGCAGGCACGGACGTCATCCACGTCCGGGGGTCGGATCGTTCTGAGCTCGCCCCATTCGACCACGCCATCATCGCGGACCGCATCGAAGCGGGCACGTACATGGCCGCGGCCGCCATCGCCGAGGGGGGGGACGTCCTTCTCGAACGCGCCGAGCTGGCGGACATGGAGCCCCTGGTCGTGAAGATGCGCGCGGCGGGCGTGGAGGTGGCGAGCGAAGGTCAGAGCGTTCGCGTCCGGCGCAACGGACCGCTACGGGCGGTGAACGTCACGACGGCGCCCCATCCAGGATTTCCGACCGACATGCAGGCTCAGTTCCTCGTCCTCATGTGCCTCGCGCGGGGGGAGAGTGTCATCAGCGAGACCATCTTCGAGAATCGATTCATGCATGTGCCGGAGCTGAAGCGAATGGGCGCGAACATTGCCCTGCGTGGGAACACGGCGGTCGTCCAGGGGGTGGACCGGCTGTTCGGAGCGAGCGTCATGGCCACCGACCTGCGGGCGAGCGCGTCGCTGGTCATCGCGGGTCTCGTTGCGCAAGACGAGACGGAGGTCCGCCGCGTGTACCACATCGATCGGGGGTACGAGCGCATCGAGGAGAAACTCTCCACGCTTGGCGCCAACATCCGACGAGTCAAGGGCGCCGAGTCGTGAAAGACGTTCTGACCATTGCGCTTCCCAAGGGGCGCGTCCTTCGGGCCGTGGCACCCCTCTTCGCCCGCGTCGGCGCGGGGGACGCGTCGCTCCTCTCCGACGAACGCTCTCTCGTTCGTGAGTCGGCGTCGGCGCGGCTGCGGTTTCTGCTGCTCAAGCCGGACGACGTGCCCACGTACGTGGGCTACGGCGCCGCGGATCTGGGCGTTTGCGGTCGGGACGTGCTGACGGAACGAC
Organism: Polyangiaceae bacterium; assembly: GCA_035295445.1. Taxonomy (GTDB): domain Bacteria; phylum Myxococcota_A; class Polyangia; order Polyangiales; family Polyangiaceae; genus Palsa-1150. The sequence continues at coordinate 1,742 of DATGJA010000115.1, forward strand.
CGACGGATCTCTATCGACCGCTCGACCTGGGCGTCGGTCGGTGCCGCATGGTGGTGGCGGGCGTCGCGGGCCGCCCCCCCCCGGCCGGCGTGCCCCGCGTCGCGACCAAGTATCCGCGGACCGCCGCGGAGCACTTCGCGCGGCGGGGCATCCAGGTGGACGTCATTCCCTTGCAAGGCTCGGTCGAGCTCGCGCCCGTCACGGGACTGTCGGATCTCATCGTCGACCTGGTCGAAACGGGCTCGACCCTCGCCCAGAACGGGCTCGAGGAACGCGAAGAAGTGGCGCGCATCTCGAGCGTCCTCGTCGCGAATCGCGCCGTTTACAAGCTGCGCCAAGATCGCGTTCGCCCCTTCATCGACGCGCTCCGCGCCGCCGTCACGGCGGCCGGGACGTAGGCTTGCCAGGCACGAGTTTCACTGCTTCCGACGAGACGCAATCGTTGCGATCAAGTCTTCCGTGTCGTCACGGACTCCCCACGGGAGGAGGCGAAGGCGACCCGGCGTCGGCGGCGGGAGCGGGGTTGAGGCGAATCAGGGGACGCAGCCGCTTGAGCGTGGCCCGGCCGATCCCCTTGACCTGCAAGAGGTCCTCGACGGCGCGAAAGCGCCCGAGATGCGCGCGGAGCGCGAGGATCGCGGCGGCCCTCTTTTCGCCGATTCCGGGCAAGCGCCGCAGGTCGTCGGCGGTGGCGGTGCCCAGGATCACAGGATCGTCCGGAGTGGCCGCCGAGGCGTGCGGGGACGGGGAAGCGGGGGCGGGCGCGGGGGTGGGCGCG
>DATGJA010000116.1:0-3876 GCA_035295445.1 Polyangiaceae bacterium
CGAGTGCGCCTTCGCGGTGTTCGTCCTCACGGCCGACGACCACCTGACGCTCGATCCGCCGGCGACGGACAGGACGGTCACGCACCTGCTGCCGTCGAAGGAGAGCCGAGCGAGGCAGAACGTGATCCTGGAGCTCGGATACTTCTGGGGACGCCTCGGCCGCAAGCGAATCGCCGTCCTGCGCGACCCCACCGTGACGATCCCGTCGGACATCGTCGGTCTCGGCGACATCGAAATCACGCCGGATCTGGAGCAAACGAAGGCCCGGCTGCGCGCGGAGCTCGTGCACGCCGACATCGTCGCCCCGCCCCACTCGATGGCGTGACACATTGGCGGACGCGCGGCCATAAGCCCGGCATGCCGCTGTTTCGCTCCGTGGCCGCGGTGGCCTTCGTCGTGGTGGCCGCGTTCGCGGTGGGCTGCGGCCGGTCGAGCCTGACCGACGAGCTGGGGACCCCCGCCGCCGGGGACGACGCAGGGGACGACGCGGGTGAGGCGTTCGACGGGTCCTCGCCTCCGCCCGTGACCGACGGCACGGCTCCCCCTTCGCGAGACGTCACCCTCGTTGCGCCCGCAGACGTCACTCTGATTCCGCCGACCGAGGACGTCACGTTCTTCCCGCCGCCGCCGCCCGTCGTCGACGTCGTCCTTGCGCCGCCGCCACCGCAAGAGGATGTCTCGGTCCCCCCGGGGGGCTGCAGCTACGCCACCTGCCAGGGCTGCTGCGACGCGAACGGCGGCTGCCATTCGGGTCACGACGGCAACGCGTGCGGCGCCCAGGGCGAACGGTGCATCGCTTGCGCTCAGCTCTGCGTCGACGGCGTCTGTCTGAACCTGAGCAACGGCTGCGGGCCGTCCAACTGCACCGGCTGCTGCCTCGGCACGGACGTGTGCGCCGACGGCCTTCATGCCGGCGCGTGCGGCTCGGGCGGGATGCAGTGCGAGAGCTGCAATCCGGCCACCGGTGGCGGCAAGTGCGTCGCCAACGCGCGCGGCACGGGCGGAGCGTGCGTCGCCCCGGTCAACGCCGCGTGCGGCCCGACCAGCTGCTCCACGGGCTGCTGCGTCGACAAACTCTGCGCTCAGGGGACGCAAGACATCGCTTGCGGGTCGGGGGGCATCGGGTGCCAGGACTGCACGCAGAACGGCCGCACGTGCATCGCCCGCTCGTGCACCTTTTGAAACTGGCTGTACGCCCGCCGCGGGTTGTGGTGCCATTCCCGGCATGAAGAAGAAGGCCACTCTTCTCGCCCTCCTGATCGTGACGTGCGGCTCGGTTGCCGCCGCCGCACTCTTCGCGTGCGGGGACAACACGGGCAACGCTCCGCCGGCCGCGTCTCCCGCAAATGCGTCCTCCAGCGCCGCGCCCGCGGAGCCGCCGCCCAAAAGTGGCGGGGGATGGTAGGCGTGGCGACCCACTCGCCCCGCTGCGCGCCTTCGAGACCGCCGCCCGATCGGCGACGGACTTCGCGCACGCGACGACGTCCGACGTAGCGCTCGGCGCCGATCCCTACGTCGTCCGCGTGACGGACCGCGCAGAGGGCGGGCGCAGCTTTGGCATCTTGCGCGGGCGGAGCGCCGTCGTCGAGCTCGATCCGGGCTTGCACGAGGTCGCGCGCCTGCCCGCGCCGCGGTCGCCGACGGGCATGGCCTTCGGCGCGGGGGGCGAAGTCTTCGTCGTGGGAGAGCTCTCCGGGGACATCGCGCGATTTCGACCGGGGCCGGGCAAGCTGCGACCCGCGGGGGCGATCCGGGTCCCCGGAGTCCACGGATTCCGCGACGTGGCGGCTGGGCCCGAGGGGGTCGTCTACGCCGTGGAAGAGCACGACGGGCGTCTCTTCGCGATGACGCAGGACCGCGGCGACGTCGCGCCGCCCGCGAGGCTGGTCGAGGACCGCATCTGCCACGGTCCCTGGCGCGTCCTGCGCGTCGCGGACCGCGTCCTCGTCGACTGCTTGCTCGATCACGCGATCATCGCCCGGCCCGTCGATCGGTCCGGCTTTCCCCTCGCGCAGGGTGAGGCGCGCATCGTCCACGACGGTCCGATGTGGGGGATGGCGGCGATCGAGAATTCTTGTTCGGGTAGGCCTGGCCAAGGGACGGGCCGTGGATTGTGGGTGGCCGTCGGCGGCGTGGAGGATCATCCGCTCGACCGCACCGAGGGGTCCTTCGGCTTCGTCGATTCGTTCGTCACCCTTTACCGCATCGACGGGGACGTCGCGACCAAGCGCGCCGAGGTGAACACGTCGGCGCTCGGCCTCGTCACGCCCAAGGCGCTGTACCTTCGACGTGATGGGGCGGGACACGTCGTGCTCACCGTCGCCGCCTACGGGTCCGATCGTCTCGCCGTGCTCGCGTGGGACGAGACGGCGCTCGGCGCCGACGGCCTGCCCGCCGAAGCGTCGATCGCGATGCGGACCCTTCCTCCGGGGAGCGCCAGCATCGATCGATTGCCGGACGGCTCCTTCGCCGTCGCGAACCCGCTCCTCGACGCGTGGCTGCGCGTGGGGCCCGAACGCGTCGACGTGGTGCCCGTCGATGACGCCCCGTCGGCGAAGCGTTCGGCGGACTCGCGGCTCGGCGAGGCGCTCTTCTTCACGACGTTGATGGCGCCGTGGGACAAGAGCGAGGGGAGGCTCAGCCGGTTCACGTGCGAGACGTGCCATTTCGAAGGCTACGTCGACGGGCGGACCCATCACACCGGACGCGGCGACGTCCGCGCGACGACGAAGCCCCTGCTCGGCCTGCTCAGCAACCGTCCGTATTTCTCGCGTGCCCTCGACCCCGACATGTCCACGATGGTCAATAACGAGTTCCGCGTCGCGGGCGCGAAGAGCGACCACGATCCCTGGTCCTCGATCGCGGCAGCCGACTTCCCCTGGACGCGCGAGATCGGATTCGAGACGCGCGAGGCTTCGCCCGTGGACCTGCGGCGGTCACTCATGACCTTCTTGATGGACTTCACGCACCGCCCGAACCCGGCGGTCGTCGGTCGGTCGGGCTGGAGCGACGAGGAGCGCGCCGGGGCGGACGTCTTCGCCCGCGAGTGCGAATCGTGCCATCAGGCGAGGCTCGTCACGGACGAACCGAACACCCGCCTTCCGTTCGACGCCTGGGAGGCGCGGGTCCTGTCTCCCGAGGGCCCCATCGTCTGGGCGCGACCGGACTACGCGAAGACGGGGGTCCTGCCCTACGTGAACGAGAACGGCGCGCGCGTCGTTTCGCTGCGCCGGCTGTACAAGAAGTATCCGTATCTCACCAACGGTGCGGCCAAGAGCGTGGGCGACGTGCTCGATCAGGTCCGGATGGGAACCGACGGCGCATTCGTGCACCAGGGGAAGCTCGAGGGGGGGCGCTCCCTCGACGCGCGGGAGAAGCACGCGCTCGCGGCGTTCCTGGACCTCTTGTGAGGTTCCTAAAGGCACACACAGAGCGGATCCGCGGGAGGGCAGTTGCAAGGCACGCGGAGTTGGAAGCGCTCGGTCAAGTGGATGGGCGTGCCCTGGAAACTGGGGCCCCGCGCCACACGGAACCGCGCCGCGACACAGTTGCCTGCCGACGTGTTTTGAAGGGGAGGCGCGACGAGGACGTTCGCCGTCGTGCCGTTCGGCTCCAGGTCCAGCGACACCTGTCCCTGCTGAAGCGCGCCTTTGGCGGGTCCGCAGCTCTCGACCGATGGCGAAGCAAACGCCGGCTCGAGATTGACCGCCTGTGGGAGTCTGTTCTTTTCGACGGAAAGGGTCAGTCGTGCGAATCCCGGGCGCGTGACGATCACGGTCACCTTGTCGGCATTGCCGAGCGGAACGACCCACGGTCCGGAGGGCCCGGCGCGCGCGATGGCCCGGCCCCCCTCGAGGGTGACGACCGCGTCGGTGG
>DATGJA010000117.1:0-4642 GCA_035295445.1 Polyangiaceae bacterium
AGACGTTCGTCGTGGCGGAGGGAGCACGCCGGACCGTGACGCTTTCGCTCCATTCTCTGCCGATCGCCCGGCAGCCGGCCACCGCGGCGCAACGCCTGCGGGGGGAACAGGTCCCGCCGCCCGACGAGGCATCGGGCTCCACGCCGTTCGGCGCCAAGGCGGGGATCGCTGCGCTCGGATTGGGGGGCGCCGGGTTGCTCGTCGGCGGGGTCACCGGCGTGCTGGTGCTCGTGAAGCACGCGGCGCTGACCCGCGCTTGCCCGGACGGGCATTGCCCACCGAGCGAGAGCGGCGATGTCGCCACGTATCACGCGCTCGCCGCCGTCTCCACGGTCTCGACTCTCGTTGGCGCGGGGGCCGCGGTGGTGGGCGCCGCCTTGCTTATCGCGACCCCCAGGACGGCTCCAGTGGCCGTCTACGCGGGATTCTTGCGCATCGAGATCGTGGGGAGTTTCCGATGAGCGCGACGCTCGGACGACGCCATCGCCACGCGGTGCGTCTGCTCGAGCTGCCTCTCCTACTCGCGTGCGAATCGAGCTGTACAGGCCTTGCCGGCGACTTCGATGTCTCCATCGACGCAGGAGTCAACGACGCCGCGCGCGCCGCGGAGGGCGCGACCGACTCGCGTGCTTCCAACGACGCGTCGATGGGCGCCGATATGTCCGCCAATATGTCCGCCGCTGTGTCCGCCGATGTGTCCGCCGACATACCCTCCGAGGCATCCGGCGAAACCGGTGAGGCGGACGTTTGCCAGGCGGGCCAGCTTCAGTGCGCGGGCCCCGAGCTGCAGGCCTGCAACCCATCGCGCGACGGCTGGATGAACAAGCAGTTGTGTGGCTCCGCAGCGCTCTGCGATCGGGACGGCGGAACGTGCGTGTCGACCGCGTGCCAGAAGAACGACAAGCGGTGCGACGGTGCGGATTTACAATTCTGCAATTCGGATTTGGACGGGTGGGTGACCACGAACACCTGCGCATCGGCCGCCCACTGCGACGCGATGAACGGCGTCTGCATGGCCGGCCCCTGCGCGTCCGGACAGATCCAATGCAGCGGAGCTCAGTTGCAGCGGTGCGAAGGTCCCGACACGGGTTGGGTGACGATTCAAGAGTGCGCGACCACAGCCCTCTGCAGCGCGGCCACGGGCGCATGCGACGCGCCCGCGTGCGCTCCGAACGACTACACCTGCAACGGGGCAAACCTTCAAATATGCAAACCGAATCAAGACGGGTACGTGACTCTTCTGACGTGCGCCACAGCCGCCCTCTGCGACGCCGCGGCGGGTCAATGCGACGCGCCCGTTTGCCAACCAGACCAGGTCCGTTGCGACGCCTCGGGCGACTTGCAGACGTGCAACCCGGAGGAGACGGGGTACACGACCACGACCTCGTGCGGAGACCCCGCGCTTTGCAACACGACCGCTCGCCAGTGCGATCCGGCGCCGTGCATGCCGGGCCAGTACCAGTGCAGCGGGGCGAACCTCATGGTCTGCAATCCCGCTCGTACCGGATGGATCATCGCGCAGACGTGCGCTACGCCCTCTCTTTGCGATCTCGCCGCGACCGATTGCGATTCACCCGCATGTACGGCGGGACAGTATCAGTGCGCAGGCGCGACGTTGAGCGCATGCAATGCGGGGGAAACAGGCTACGCGCCCGCCTCCACCTGCGCGTCCTCTGCGCTGTGCGATCCGGTGGCGGGTCGGTGCGACCTCTGTACGCCCCTCGCGTGGTCCTGTTCCGGCTCTGATCTGCGCCGCTGCTCGTCCGACGGGCAGAGCAACCCCGTGTCTCAGACCTGCGCAACGGCGACCCAATGCGACGTGGCCGCCCAAGCATGCGACCTCTGCGTCGCGGGGGCACGTCAATGCAACGGCACCGTGCTTCAGGTCTGCGATGCGCTTCTCAGCGGCTGGACCGACGTCGTCGACTGCGCTGACGCGGGCACCTGCAGCCCTGCGTCCGCTCAGTGCGTGCCGCCTCCCGCCGCGCAGGACGCCGAGGCCGGAGCGGAAGAGGCCGGGGTCGACGACGGGAGCGGCTTCGACGCGGACGACGCCAGCGTGGATTAGCCATGTTCCTCCCTCCCGTGTGGCCGTCATGAAGTGGGTTCGCTGGCGAAGAGTTGTCGCGGGGGTCCTCGGAACCGTCGTCGCTCTGGCCGCGTCCTATCTCGTCGTCGCCAACGTCCTCTTGCGGACCCGACTGCTTCGGGACGCCATCGGCGGCTCTTCGCTGAACTTTGCCTTCAGCGGGAGCTTCTCCGAGGTGCGCCTGGAGTACAAGAGCGCGTACTCGATCCTCCCGGGACGCGTGCACGTGGAGGGCCTCACCATTCGCGGTCGCGATCGAGCCGTGGAGTGGTTTCTAAGCGTCGATCGCACCGACGTCGCCATCTCCCTCGTCGACCTCTTGCACCGTACCCTCCGCGCGACCCGTGTGCGCTCGAGCGGACTTGCGATTCGGGCACGACTGCGCCTCTCGCGAGAGAACGCGACCCCGATCGTCGTCGCCGCGCTGCCGTCCATCCCAGGCTTTGCGGATCCACCCTTCCTCGACGACGGTCCCGCGCCCCCGCCGCGGACGGACACAACCTACAACCTGTGGAGCGTCGACCTCGAGGACGTCGATGTGGAACACGTGCGCGAAGTTTGGATCCACGTCGGGCGCTCGGAGGGCGAGTCCCGCGTGCGCGGAAGGTGGCTTTTCCGACCCCAGCGGTGGCTCGACGTCGGCCCTGCCATGGTGGAGGCGAACGGGGTCGACCTCTTTTACGGACGCCACCCCCTCGCGACCGGACTCCGGGGATCGATGCGGATAACGATGCATCCGTTCGACCTTCGAGAGGCGAAGGGCCTCGCGATCTTCGATCATGCCTCGTATCGCGGCGAGCTCCGCGGCAAAGCGATCTTCGCCGAGGCGCTGGGATTACTCGCGCCTCGCAGCGGCGTCACCTTCACGAGCTGCGACAGCGCCGTCGACGCCCGCATCGTCGTGGACCACGGAAAGCTCGCCGACGGCACGCGCGTGCACACGGAGGCGACGGATTGTGAGCTCGAGGCCGAGGGCCGAGCATTCGCGGGACCGGTTCGGACCGACCTCGGCGTCGAGGGCGACCTGGCGACCGTGGCGGCTCGCGTCTCCGGTGCTCGTGTGACGCGTCTGGGCATCCAAGAAGCACGCGTCGCGTCGATAGTCGCCACAGCCGTCAGCCACCGCGTGCGGCTCGGGCAATTCTTCGACGACGCGCGCTTCGTCCTCGACATGGGCGGCGCTGAAACGAGCGACGTCGGCCTTTGGACACATCTTCTTCCGTCGGCGTCCACGGTTGTCGTCCGGTCCGGGCCAGTGACCGCCAGCGGCCACGCCAGCGGTTCACTCCCCGGCGCGTGGGCTGTCGGTTCTGCGAACGTCGCCGCCGAGGACGTGGTCGCCCTGCTCGGCCCCGTGGTAGTCACGGGCAACGTCGCCGTCCACGTCGATCTGCGGCGCGGAACGTGGGAGGGCCGCAGGGCGGATCTTTCCGGGAGCCACGCGGCCCTCCACGACGGCCGCGTCCGGTCCGCGCGGAGCGGCGCAGCTGTCCTGGTGGCGGCGTCGCTCACGGCGGTCGCGCCGCGTTTCACGCTCACGCCGTCCGGCGTCGACGGGCAAGCCTCGATCGACCTGCCGCGGGCCGACCTGGTCGACCTCAGGGGTCTGCGGGAGCTCCTCTCGCTACCGGCCGGGCTGACCATCGAGGGCGGTACGGCGCGAACGAAGATGCACGCCGACATCGAGATGGGCGGGGCGATGCGCGCCGAAGGAGAGGTCGTCGCGAACGGTGTCCGGGCTCGCGTGCGCTCCACGGAGTTTTACGGAGATCTCGATCTGTCGGTGAAGGCTCACGGGGTCGGCGGCGCGCGCGGTTGGATCGACTTGTCGGGGAGCACCCTCGCGATCCGGCACGCGGGCACGGGGACCGCCGCGTCGCCCGAGGATCCGTGGTGGGGGGACTTGGCCCTGCGAGAAGCGACCCTGCGGACGACCGGCAGCCTGCGCTTCGACGCGAAGGTGAACGTCGCGGCGAAGAACGCGACCCCGGCGACGGTCTTCCTCTTCGAGAACATGGGCGTCCCGGCGTGGGCCGCCAACGTGCTTCGCATGCCGGCGCTCGAGGCCGAAGCAGAGGTTCGGGTCGCGCCTTCGTCCTTCGAATTGCGGTCGTTCGCGCACGGAGGAGGCACCTCGGTCCGAACGGAGTACGCGAACCGAGGCGAGCGACACGTCGGGGCCGTGCTCGTGGACCTCGGCTGGATCGACCTGGGGTACGACCTGACCGAGGGCGAGACGGGGCTGGTGGTCTTCGGGCCGCAGGGCTGGTTCGGGCGCAAGACCGCGGCCATGCACGATGCCGCACAGGCGGCTCGGCGCGAGGCGGATGCGGCGGAGCAGCTCGTCCACTACGCCGCGATGACACCGGCCTCGCGCAAAGACGAGGCCCGAATGCTGGCCGCTCGGTGCACGCTCGAAATGCAGTCGTGCGACGGCGCGTCGATCGACGACCTGCTCCACACGGCGGCCGACGCGAGCGAACGCGACACCCTCAGCGGCATCGCGTACGCACCGATGGTCGTCGCTGCGGCAGGCGGGGGTACGGACGGGAC
>DATGJA010000118.1:0-23115 GCA_035295445.1 Polyangiaceae bacterium
CGAGGTCTCACGCGCACCCGCGATGGTCGCCTGGGTGAGGCTCGCGACCGCGAAGAACAGCGGCACGAAGGCCAGGAGCATCCACCCGGCGAGGGACAGGACGATCTGCAGCCTCAGGCCCGACTGAAGGCGAGGGCGGGCGTGCGCCGCCGGAGGGTCGGACAGGGGCGCGTCGGTCACCCGCCCGACGCTATCGAAAGCAGGGGCGGAGGGTGAAATCGATTCGTCATTCTCGAGGGGCGTGCGACGCGGGATCCGGGCCGGCGAGGTACGCCGCCATTTCCGCCCACTCGTCTTCGGTCAGTCGTACGCGCCGCCGGTGGCGCACAAAGGCATTCTCGAGCGTTGTTCGCGAGTGTTCGCCCCGCTCGGGCGGCGCGTGGCACCGACCGCACTGTCGTGCGTGCACCGCGGCGATGGGTGGCGCAGCGGCCGCCGTGTCCGCGCCTCGAGGGCCGGCCGGCGCGCATCCTGCGCCCCACACCGCGACGAGCGTCGCGGCAGCCGCCGTCGTCGAGCGTCGACGCAGTCCCATCTTTTCGCCCTATTCCGCCGCCCGGCGAGCTGGGTCGGTCATCACCGCGACCGCGATGTCGGCCGCGATCTCGCGCTCGATGGCGAGGACGGTCTCGTCGGACTCTACGACGACGACGGGTCGTGTCTGCTGAACGAGCAGCTCGACCCCCGGCACGATGCCGAGCGCTGCGAGCTTGTCCACCCGCAGGGGCGTCGCTCCGACGGCGCCCACGACGACGCGGTCGCCGACACGACAATCGAGTAGGCGCCGGGTCATCGGGGAGCCTCGACCCATCGACGACCCCGCTTGAGCAAGTTGGTCACGAGCGTGACGATTTTCGACTCGGCCGGGAACTCGTATCCGCACGACGGGCACGTGACCATCCCGCACCCGCCGGCCATGGGACAGCCGCTACGGCAGGCCGCGCCCTCCTGCTGTGTGAATTGGTGACCGCACATGCCGCAGTCGATCACGAGTGACCTCCGAAGATCCCGAACCCCAACCGCACGACCGCCCCGACCGCAACGGCGTACGGAAAGATGAACGCGCTCATTGTCCCCGCGGTCTTCCAGCCCCGCTCCTTCGCGATCATGAAGACGTTCGCGATGCACGGAATGAAGAGCGTGATGGTCACCATCGAGACCGCGACGTCGGCGGGCGAGAGCCTGCCGGCACGAGCCAGGTCAAGCAGCCCGGCGGCGCCGAAGTCGCGCCGCAGGAAGCCGACGAGGAGCGCCTCGCTCACTCGATCGGACACGCCGCCCCCCCTCGGGAAGCCGAGCATGTGATGGACGATGGGCTCACCGGCGCGATGCACGAAGCGGAGCAGGTGGGCGGCATCGAGCAGAAAGAGCAGCGCCGTACCGGCCAGGAAGAGCGGCACGGCCTCCTTCAAGTACCATTCGATGCGAGCCATCGTCTTGGACGCGATGTTGCGCAACATGGGCTGACGGATCGGCGGCATCTCGAGCAAGAAATCACCCTTGTCGCCCGGCAGCACGCGGGCGGCGACCCAGCCGACGCCGAGCAGCGTTCCGATCACGACGCCGAGCCACACGAGCGTCGCGGCTCCCGAAGTACGCTGCATGAGGGCGAAGATGACGCTCAGCTGCGAAGAGCACGGGATTCCCAGCGCGAGCAGGAGCGTCACGAGGACGCGCTCCTTGCGCGTCTCGAGGATGCGGGCCGTGAGCGTCGCCATCGTGTCGCATCCGAGACCGAGGACCATCGGAAGAACGGCCTTGCCGTTGAGCCCCATGCCTCGAAGGACGCGGTTCGACATGACGGCGAGGCGCGGTAGATATCCCGAGTCCTCGAGCATCGAAAAGACGAAGAAGAAGGTGGTCACGACGGGCAGGACGATCGCCACCGCGTACGTCACGCCCATCGTCAGAAGACCGTACGGACCGACGAAGAACGCGGTGAGCAGGGGAACGCCGAGCCACGCGAAGAATCCGTACGCCATGCGATTGAGGTGGCCGCTCCAGATGCGGGCCTCGCCGCCGCGCAGGTCGCCCTCGACGATCACGCCGGATGCGGAGCGCTCGACGCGCGCGGCGGGCGCGTAGACGTCGATCGGGCCGCCCCCAAGGGCCTCGTAGACTCCTCCGTGTTTGACCTGCGCGACCACGCGCACGCGCGCCGGACCGTCCGAGACGGCCACGAGCCGTTGCGCCCCCTCGTCTGCGACGTCACCGGCGCCCATTGCCGCCTCGGGCTGCGCGTCGTCGAGCGCGCACCGCGCCACCGTGGCGCCGAAGATGCCGTTCTCGACGAAGTCGACCGCCGATCCGGCTCCGAAGACGCCGACGACCTTGTAGGCGAGCAGGAGCACGACCGCGAGGATCGGCAGGCCCCAGAGCGGGTGCGTCGCTGCCCGCCCGACCGCTTGAGACATTCGAGCGTCCCGGAGGTCACCCGCGCGAACCTCGGCGGCAAGCGTGGCGAGACCCGCGGCGGCACCGACGTGCGCGGGCAGGGCCGAATCGACGTGGAGCAGGAAGTGCTGGACCAGGAAGGCGACCCAGTAGGCCATCCAGCCCGCCGCGAAGGCGAGCGCGAGCTTCCACCCCCCCGTCCGTGATCGGGCGTGCCGGTGGACGAGGATCGTCGACGCGGCGAACGCGAGGACCAGCAGCGCGAGGCCCGGGGCCGTCCAATGCACGAAGAGCCCCCGCGAAAAGATGCGCGTCGCAACGGGAAAAAAGCCATACCCGGCGAGGGGGTCCCCCGACGAGGGGTCGGCGCAGAGCGAGAGCGCTCCGTCATACGTCGCGGCACCGATGACCGCGGCAGGCATCGCGAGCAAGGCGGCCTGCGGCCAGCTCACCCGACCCGCGTGCGCGCGGTTGTCTCTTCCGAGTTCCCGCCGCTGGACGGCGCGCGCGACTTCCTGCGCGCGCGTGAGCCTCAGCCGACTGAGGAGGGCGAACGCGGGTACACCGTGAGCCCGCGCGAGCGATTGGGCGCGCTCCTTGGCGATGCGGATCGTCTCCGGATCGATCCAGGGCGCCCACCTGGCTGCCGCGACGCCCCGCTCCCCGGCGAGAAGCATGGTGGCAAGGGCGCGCTTCGCCACGCGCGGCGGCGGGGCAAGGCGAGCCTCGACGTCCGCGATGGCTTGCTCGACGTCGTCCGGAAAGCGAGGGGCGCAGGCGAGGGGCAGGCGCGCCTCCGCAGTCGGTGCGGCGCCCTCGCTCGCTCCGAGATAGTCACGGACGGCGTCGAGGCCTTCGCCCTCGGTCGCGGTCGACGCGTTGACCACTACGCCCGGGAGCTCGCGTGCGAGGGCGGCCAAATCGACGAGGTGCCCGCGAGCACGCGCCTCGTCGAGCATGTTGAGGTCGAGGCAGAACGGAATCCCCAGCTCGGCCAGCTGGAGCGCGAGAAGGAGCGTCCGGGTGAGGTTCTTCGCGTCGCCGATCTGGACGAGGGCGTCGTACGTTTCCGATACGATGAGGTCTCGCGTGACGGCCTCGTCCTCGCTCATCGGGACCAGGTTGTGCGTTCCGGGGGTGTCGACCACCTCCCACGAGCGGCCCCCGAAGCGGGCGCGCCCCCTCGTGATTTCAACCGTGGTCCCCGGGTAGTTGCTGACCGTCACGTAGGTGCCCGTGAGCGCTCCGAAGACGACGCTCTTGCCGACGTTCGGCTGTCCGACGAGGAGGGCCCGATGGACCGTGGCTTCGTCGTTGGCTGCGTGGTTCCCCGATCCTGGGTCCGAACTCGACCGCGCGCCGACGCCGCGCAGTGGACCAGAAGCAGGCGGTGAGGCTTCCGGTACGGACTCGAACTTGAAAGTCATATTCACATAGAACATTGACCGATGTGCGACTACCTTTCAAGCGTCGGACAGCTCGCATTTGCGAAGCGTTCTGGCGCGTTCGCACAACGTCGCCGCCCGACCGAGGCGCGCTCTTCAACGCCGCCTAAGCTCGGATGCCGAATGCCTCCTCGATGGCCCGCGCGACCCCGCCCCCTTCTTCGACTGTTTCTGTAAGAATATCGGTGGCTTGGGACTTTACCTCGTCCGGGGAATGACCCATCGCGAAGGACCTGCCCGTCACCTCGAACATCGGCACGTCGTTGATCCAGTCGCCGACGCAGACCGTGTCGGCGAGCGCCACGCCCTCCTGCTCGGCGATCCACTGCGTCGCCGTTCCCTTGGTCCCCGCCGAAGAGCGAGCGATGAGGGCCCAGGTTCCCTCGTGGCCGCCTCGCCGGATCGGGAACATCGCCACGCGCACCGCGTCGGCCAGGACCCGCGAGAGCCTGCCCACGGCAGCAGCGACCGAGTCGCGCGGGCCCATCGCCACCGCCGCCGTCACGCCCGGCCCCGCGACCCAGAGGTCGTGGGAAAATACGTCGGCCGCCGCGCGGACGTCCATCGACCAAGTCGACACGTAGCCGACGAAAGGGACGCCGCGCGCGTCGTGCCCGATCGCGTCGTCGGCGAACACGAACGCCGTGAGATCGTCTGCCTTCAGCGCGTCGCGGAGCAGGTGAGCCGATTCCCCCGCGAGCCCCCAGTGAACGAGCGTCATGTCATCGCGCGCTCGCACGATGTGGCTGCCGTCCGCGCACGCCACTGCGCCTTCGATCCCGAGCTCTTGGACCGCCGGTCGCGTCCCCGAGTAGAGGCGCCCCGTGACGACGGTCACTCGGATGCCCGCGCCCAGGGCCGCGCGCACCGCGCGTACGTCGCGCGCGTGCGGCTGGCCGTTCCGGTCGAGCAGGGTCCCGTCGAGGTCGACGGCGAGGAGCCGCGGCCCTTTCCCCGGCCCCCCCGCGACGCGCCCGGGGACGCGTCGCTCCGGATCGCTCAAGCTCGAGCGGCCTCGGGGTAGACGGACACCTTGCGCTGCGCCCGGGAACGCCATTCGTACTTCACGACGCCGTCGACGAGGGCAAAGAGCGTGAAGTCCTTGCCCAGGCCGACGTTGCGGCCCGGGTGGATGCTCGTCCCCACCTGACGTACGAGCACGCTGCCCGCGGTGACGTGCTCGCCGCCGTACACCTTCACGCCGCGCTTTTGGGAGTTCGAATCGCGCCCATTGCGCGTACTGCCTGCACCCTTCTTGTGAGCCATGGCGACCTGCCTTGTTGTCTCAACCGACGATGCCGGTGATCTCCAGCGCCGTGAACGGCTGCCGGTGCCCCCGCTTGCGACGGTAGTTCTTGCGGCGGCGGAACTTGAAGATGACCACCTTGGGGGCAAGGTCCTGCGCCACGATCTTCGCTTCGACCTTGGCCCCGCCGACGAGGGGCCGACCGAGCTTGATGGGCTCACCCGCCACGAGGAGCACCTCATCGAAGGTGATCGCATCGCCGACGTTGCCGGGGAGCTTCTCGACCCGCAGCTTGTCCCCCTTCTCGACCCGATACTGTTTGCCGCCCGTCCTGAACACTGCGTACATCGCCGTCGCCCTCTTTGAGATGCCGCGCCCGAGGGGTTCGCGGCGGGGTTTTCTTGGGGGCCGGCAGTATACGGACGCGGCCTCCTTTGTAAAGGCGAGCCGTCACGCGTGCTAGGGTCCGGGCGACATGCCTCCCTCCTCGCCAACGCCCAGTCACCCCTCGACCGCCGTCCGGCCCGCGTTGCGGCTCGAGGGCACGTACACGGCGCTCGTCACGCCGTTCTCGTCGCAGGACCTCGCGGTCGACTTCGAGGCGATGGACGCGCTCATCGACGCGCAGGTGGCGGGCGGCGTCGCCGGCCTCGTCCCGTGCGGCACCACCGGCGAGAGCCCCACGCTTTCGCATGAGGAGCACGCCCTCGTCATCGAGCGGACGGTCCAGCGCGCGGCCAAGCGCGTGCAGGTGTTCGCGGGCGCAGGGTCCAACTCGACCCGCGAGGCCATCGCGATGGCCCAGCACGCGGAGCGCGTCGGGGCCGACGGACTGATGATCGTGGTCCCCTATTACAACCGACCGACGCAGGAAGGGCTCGTCCGGCACTTCGTGGAGGTGGCCGGCCGCGTGCGGGTGCCGATCATCGTCTACAACATCCCCGTCCGCACCGGCGTGGACCTCTTGCCCGAGAGCCTGGCGCGCATCTGCGCCGAAGCGCCGAACGTGGTCGCCACGAAGGAGGCGACCGGCAACGTCCTTCGCGCGCAGCGGCTGACGCAGCTTCTCGGAGACCGGCTCGTCGTTCTGAGCGGCGACGACGCGCTGACCCTTCCGATGATCGCGACCGGCGCGCGAGGCGTCATCAGTGTGACGTCGAACGTCCTCCCCGCCGAGGTGACCCGCGCGACGCGCCTCGCGCTCGACGGCAAGATCGAGGAGGCCCGCCGCGCCCACCTGGCGCTCCTTCCGGTGCACGACGCGATGTTCCTCGAGGCCAGCCCCGGTCCCGTCAAGGCGGCCTTGGCGGCGCGCGGCCTCATCTCGGACGCCGTTCGGTCCCCCCTCAACACGGTGTCGGAGGCGACCCGTCGCGCGCTCGCCGCGGCCCTCGACACGTACGCACGGAACGCACGCTGATGCGCATCGCGATCGTGGGGGCGAGCGGTCGCATGGGCCGCACCATAGTGCGGCTTGCGTCCGGCGCCGGCGAGGAGGTGGTGTGCGCGATCGCCGTCGCCGACGTGGGCCGCGACGTCGGCGAGCTCGCGGGGATCGGGCCGAACGGCGTGTGCATCGTGGACGGACTGGGAGCCCTCGAGCACGCCCGCGCGGACGTGGTCATCGACTTCTCGAGCCCTCACGCGACGCTCGCCCTCGCGCCCATCGTCGCCGCAGCCGGAACCGCGATCGTCAGCGGCACGACCGGCCTGCAGGAAGAGGCCCGAGCGGCGCTCGCCGAGGCGGCCACGCGGGTGCCTGTTCTTTGGGAGCCGAACATGAGCCTGGGCGTTCACGTGCTGTCCCAGGTCGTGGCGCGCGCCGTCGCGGCACTTCCGGGCTGGGACGTGGAGATCGTCGAGGTCCACCATCACTCCAAGGTCGACGCCCCGAGCGGAACCGCGCTCCGCCTGGCCGAGGTGGTACGTTCGGCTCGCGCGAGCGAGACTCGACTCGTTCACGGCCGGCACGGCAAGCCCGGCGCCCGAGGATCGGGGGAGGTCGGCATGCACGCGCTCCGCGGAGGGGACGTCGTCGGCGACCACGTCGTTCACCTCATGGGAGGGGGCGAACGCCTCGAGCTCGGCCATCGCGCGACCAGCCGCGACGTCTTCGCCTACGGCGCCGTCCGCGCAGCGCGGTGGATCGTCGGCAAGCCGCCGGGCACTTACGCCTTGGCGGACCTGCTCGGCGGCTAAGTCCGCACGCTCGAGCGCAGCGAGAGATCGGACGAAGGACACCCGCTAGGAGCTTCAGAACGCGAGGCGCAGGTCGAGCCGGCCTGCCCCCGGTCCGACGCTCGGAACGACGTCCCACCGTCGGCCCGCCGTGGAGGCGGCCGGCGCTTCGTCCGACCCGTGGTCGCCGAGGACCAGCCAGAGGCCCGTGACGGCGAGCACCACGCCCGCGCCGCCCAAGATCCAGCCGATGGTCGCCACGCTCGTCGCGTCCTTGCTTTTGTTGCAAGCGTCGACCGCCGCGGTGTTGACGCCGTCGGCGCACACGTCGGTGACGTTCGAGGGGACGTTCTTGCGGTCGTCGTCGCTCGCGCTCTTGTCGTTGACCCACGCGACGCCCTCGACCGCCGCACCCGCGATGAGACCGGCGCCCGCCACGATCGCCGTGTAGCCGAGCACCTTGCGGAGAGGAAATCCTCCCTTGCTCTCGCCCGACTCTCCGGCGGTCTCCGACTCGCCTCCGCCCGCAGCCAAGAAGTCCAACGATACCTCGGCGCCCGGCTTGACGTTCACCGTCCGCTCCACGGCCTGGCCTCCGCCCGCCTTCACCGTCACCGTGTGCGTTCCCGCCGCCAGGTCCAACTTGGCGACCCCCCCGTCCAGGGAACCCTTGTCGACGCCGTCCACGGCCACGCTCCCCCCGCCCGATCCTGCGTGCACGACGACCGTCCCGGCGCCGCCCCCGCCCGTGACCTTGGCAAATAGCCGCCCGGCGACGCCGCGCAGCGTCTCGTCCCCCGGGTCCTTGATGCTCTCGGCGTAGGTCTCGCTCGCCTCGACGTCCAGCTTGCCGCGTGCCCAGAGGCGGACGTCGGCGGTCACCTCACCGGGCTTGTCCCGCGCCATCGTCCCCCAGATGTAGCGGTCCGTGTGGAGCTGGTCGCCGATGCGCTCGAGGCACGCTGGGTTGGGGGTCGGCGGGCAGCGCAGGGCGATGGCGAGCGTCTCGAAGGACTGGCTCGATTCCGCCAGGGACCAGCCCGCCGCCTGGCGAACACGCGCGCGGAGGGCTTGCGTCAGCGCGTCGGCCTGGTCGTCCACGTCGTTCGTCCAGATGGACAGGACGTAGATGGGCACCGCCTTCGAACCGGGCGCCTCGGCGCGCGCGACACGAGGAACGACACACAGGGCGAATGCTGTCAGCCCCAGCCAGAGCAGCGAGACCACTCGACGCATCGTCCGTAGCTTATCGCCTGACGTTGCCCGGCGGCAAAGACCCGTCGCGAAGGGGTGCGCCGAGTTTTTCGCGCACCGCGCCATTTCACGCCATAACCCGACCATGCGCATCACGGGCGGTCGCTTTGCCTCGCGAGCCCTTCGCGCCCCACGCGGCATGGCCACGCGGCCGACGACCGATCGCGTACGCGAGGCGCTCTTTTCCATCCTCGCCTCGGCCGGAGTCCTCGAGCGCGCACGGGTCCTCGATCTTTACGCCGGGACCGGCGCCCTCGCGCTCGAAGCGCTCTCGCGAGGGGCCGCCTTCGCCACGTTGGTCGAGTCCTCGCGCGAGGCGCTCTCGGCCATCGTTGCCAACGTGGAAGCCCTGGGGCTCGAGGGTCAGACCCACGTCATCGGCGCCGACGTCCGCCGAGCCGTCGCGCGATCGGGGGCCGACGGCCCGTTCGACCTCGTCCTCGCGGATCCGCCATGGTCGCAGGGGACGACGGGCGCGGTGGTCGGTCCCATCGAAGAGCTCTTGCGCGCCGGCGCCTTCTCTCCGGACGCCCTCCTCGTGCTCGAGCACGCTGCCCGTGCCCGGCCCCCTGACCTCGCCGGCCTAGAGCTCGGCGAGCGACGCCGGTACGGCGACACTGCCCTCGCCTTCTACAAAGTCGCTATACTCGCCGCTACTCGCTAGGCGGGCCCCTTTCCGAATGAATCCCAAATCGAGTCTTCCCCCGGCCGGTGTCCCGGGCTCCGGAGGGAACGCAAAGTACGGCATCGTCGCCCTCGTCCTCTTTCTCGGGATCGGCGGGCTGGTTTGGCGCATCATGTCAGGCCGTTCCGAGCAGGCGCCGGCGCCGGCTCCGAGCGTCGCCATGTCCGTGGCGCCCCCCTCCAACCCGCGGCTGGACGACGTGCCGCCCCCACCCCCTCCCGAGGACAAGCCCGAGGCGGGTCCCGCGGGCCCCCGCATCGTGTACGTCCAAGCGGGCGGGTGCGAAGGAAAATGCGTCGGCAAGGCACCGCCGGAGCTCTACCAAGCGGTACAGGTCCGCGGGATGCAGGCCCGCCGCTGCTATAACCAGGCTCTCTCGCGCGACTCCTCCCTCAAGGGACACGTCAGCGTCAACGTCCGGATCGGTCCGACCGGCAACATCTGCTCGGCGACGGTCGCCTCGAACGACATGGGGACGCCCAACGTGGCGGAGTGCGCAGCCAACATCTTCCGCAACGTCGGTGGGTACCCGTCGCCCCGCGGTGGCTGCGTCGAGATGAACGTGCCTCTGTCGTTCGTGCCCCAAGGCCAGTAATCTCGTCCCGATGGTCGCGCTCTCAAGGGTCGCGCTGCTCGTGGCGATCGGCTGTGCGCTGCCCGCGTGCACCGACGGGACCACCCCCTCGTGTGGCCCGATGGACGACTGCGCCCCGCAGCCCGCGCCATCCCCGGACGCAGGCGCCGGCAGCTCCCAAGGCGACGACGGATCGCAGGGCGGGGACGCGGGCGGCGGTGGCTGACGCTTTCCGCGTGAACCCGCCGTGCCGTGATACCGTGGGGAAATGAGGCGGACCGCCGCTGCGCTCGTCGCGGGAAGCGTGCTCCTGGCGGCCTGCACGGAGTGGCGACGTGCGTCGGGCGAGGACTGCTTGAAGGATCAGGACTGCCTCTCGGGGGTCTGTTCGCAGCTGCACTGCGCGTCGGTCCCGCCGTTCCTGGACGCAGAACCCGCGGCCGCTTCCCCGCCTCCGGACGCCATGCTCGACGGTGCGTCACAGGACGGCGCGGCCCAAGAGTCCGGCGCCGCGGACGGGGGGGCCGAGGCCTCCGGGGACGCCCAGGGCGACGCGAACACCGCAGACGCCGCGGCCGAAGGGTCGCTGGAGGGTGGCTTCTCGGATGCCGTAGCCGATCGTGCGACGCCCGAGCCGACCCCTGATGGGCCCGTCGAGGCCTCCATCCCCGACGCCACGGTGGACGCTCGTGCCGATGCGCCGACCGAGAGCGGATCGACCCCCGACGGTACGACGGACAGCCCGGCCGACGCGCCGATGGACGCGCCGACCGACACGTCGTCCGGAGGTTAGCCTTCCGGCCTTGCTTGCCTGGGCGGCGGGCGAGCGATACCCACGCCGAGTGGAAGACGCGGGCGGCGTGCTGCTTGAAGTGGCCTACGACGGGACGGCATTCCACGGCTGGGCGCCGCAGCGGGGGCTCCGGACCGTCGCCGAAACGCTCCGCGGCGCCGTGGTGGCCGTCGATCCTCGGGCCGGCCCGCTGCGTGGAGCCAGCCGCACCGACGCGGGCGTTCATGCTGAAGGGCAAGTCGCCGCCTTCGAAACGACCCTTGCGATTCCGACGCGCGGATGGGTCCTCGGACTCAACCGCAACCTGCCCGACGACGTCGCGATCCGCGCCGCGCGGATCGTGCCGTCCGGGTACGCTCCTCGTTTCGAGGCGCGCGGCAAGACGTACCGTTATCGCGTCCTCGTCGACTCGGTGAGGGATCCCGCTTGGCGCACGCGCGCGTGGCGCATTCCTTCGCTTGATCTCGGCCGCCTCGTAGCCGAGGCCGAGGCGGCCATCGGTACGCACGACTTCGCGAGCTTCCGTTCCTCGGGCGATGACCGTGCGAGCACCGTTCGAACGCTCCGCCGCGTGGACGCGTGGCGCGAGGCGGATCCGCGCATCGTCTCGGTGGTCGTCGAGGGCAACGCCTTCCTCTACAACATGGTACGAATTATCGTCGGGACCATGGTCGACGTCGGTCGCGGCAGGCTCGAGCCGGGGGCGGTCGCGCGCGCCCTCCAGGCGCGCGATCGACGCTCCGCGGGTACGACGGCGCCGGCTCACGGACTGGTCCTCGAGCACGTGGAACTCCATCTTCCCGAAGGGGACGGTGACCGTTGGCCGCGCTGACGCAGGCCGCTCGGGTGCGCGTGCGGGCGCCGCTACCGGGAGAGGGGGCGGCGGTCGCCTCGCTCTGGCGAGAACTCTGGGACGCGCACGAGCAGTGGGGAGGCTATCCGGGGTCGCGAGATCCTCGCGTGTACGCTCAGCTCGCGGCCCGGCTCGACGACGACGCGCGCGTCCGGTCCGGGCACCCGATCCTCGGGCATCACGTCCATCTCGTCGCCGACCTGAGGGGCGTGCCCTGCGGGCAGGTCGAGGGGTGGTTCGAGCACCGCGGCCTTCCGGGATTGAACGCACCGACGTGCGAGGTCCGGTCGCTCATCGTCACCGCGCGGGCGCGCCGCCTCGGGGC
The DNA here is from genome assembly GCA_035295445.1 of Polyangiaceae bacterium. Classification (GTDB taxonomy): domain Bacteria; phylum Myxococcota_A; class Polyangia; order Polyangiales; family Polyangiaceae; genus Palsa-1150. The sequence continues at coordinate 11,748 of DATGJA010000118.1, forward strand.
CGGGCGAGCGCTGCTCGAGGCCATCGCCGGCGCGGCTCGCGAAATGGCCCGCGGCGCGCCCACCGTGCTCGCCGCGGAGGTGCTCGATCCGAACCCCGCCCGTGCGTTCTACGCGCGCTTGGGGTACTCGCCCGTCGCGTGGAGCGCCCGCATCGCCGCGGAGCACAACGTCCCGCGCGAGAGCACCCCGTTCGCCGCTCGGCTTGCCGTGTCTCAGGACGCGCTCGCGCTGGCACGGCTCGAGGCGACGCTCGCGGCCCGGCGGCGCGCGGCAGGGGACCTTCGCTTCGATCGACCTCACGCCATCGACGCGACCGCCGTCGCGGCCATCGCCGCCCACCTGGCAGCGACGGCGGGTGCGACGGATCCCGTGACCCTGGTCGCGGCGGACGCCGCAGGTGTCCCGCGCGGGGCGGCGACCTTCAACGTTCAGTCGCTCGAGCCGCCGTTTCTGCCCGTGCGCCGTGCTCTCCTCGGGCGGTTCGCCCTCGATCCGGCCTTCGCCGCGGCCCCCCTCGTTGCGCCGATGGTCGCGCTGGCTCGGCGTCTGGCCTCCGCCCGAGGGGCTTCGCACGTCGAGATGACGGACCTATCCGCGCCCGGGACCGACCTCTACGCCGCTGCGATCGCTGCGGGAGCCGCCCCCTGGTCGCGGGTGGTCATCCGCGGCTGAGGGGAACGAACGTCGTTTCCTTGCCCAGCCTGGGCGCACGATTACGCTGCCGTGCCGAGGCATCGTATCCATGAGCTCTCCCTTTCCTCTCCTCCGTGCCCTTCCGCTCGCGCTCGCGCTCGTCGCCGCGGCGCCCGCGGCGTCCGCTCAACCCGTGCCCCGACCAACCCCGGCCGCCCCCGCGCCGGCTCCCCCGACGCCGGCGCAGGTCCAGGCGTCGACGGCCGAGGCACGCCGGCTCTCCGAGGGGTTCGTCGCCGTAGCTGACCGCGCCAGCCCCAGCGTGGTCCAGATCGACATCACGGCCCGCGACGAGAAAGCCGACGTGCTTGCCCGGTTCTTCGGCCGCTCGAGCGACGAGCCGATCGCACGCGGCATGGGGTCCGGCGTCGTCTTCACGCCGGACGGTGCGATCCTCACGAACAACCATGTGGTGGAAGAGGCACTCACGATCAACGTCCGCCTGCGCGACGGCCGCTACTTGCCGGCTCGGCTGGTAGGCCGCGATCCCGCGACGGACCTCGCGGTCGTGAAGGTCGAGGCCACGGGTCTCACCCCGGCCAAGTTCGCCGATTCGGACGCCGCGCGCGTCGGGGAGTGGGTCGTTGCGATCGGGTCGCCCTTCGGGCTCGGCTACACCGTTACCGCGGGCGTGCTGTCCGCGAAGGGCCGCGGCGGGCTCGGGATGAACGCGATCGAGGACTACCTTCAGACCGACGCCAGCATCAACCCGGGCAACTCGGGCGGGCCGCTCTGCAACCTGCAGGGCGAGGTCCTCGGCATCAACACGATGATAGTCGGGAGGGGTCAGGGCATCGGGTTCGCGGTGCCGAGCAACATGGCCACGCGGGTCGGCAGCCAGATCTTGAAGACAGGGAGGGTCTCACGCGCGTGGATGGGCGTGGCGGTCCAGGACCTGACCCCCGAACTGGCCACCGCCATGCACCTCTCCCCCGGCGCGGGCGCGCTCGTCAACAACGTGGCCGGGGACGGCCCCGCGTTCCACGCCAATGTGCGTCCCGGGGACGTCATCGCCAGCGTCGCGGGGCGTCCGGTGCACGACGGTCACGACCTCGTTCGCGAGACCCTCGCCCACGAAGTGGGCCAGTCCGTTCCCCTCGAAATCATCCGCGGTGGTCAACACTACGGCGCGTCGGCCACGCTCTCCGAGCGGCCCGAGAAGCCGGTCGAGCCGGCGCCCGCCCAGCAGCAAGCGGTGCCCCATCCGGGAATGGGCCTCGTCGTCCGAGACCTCGGCCCGCAGCAGGCGGCGCAGATGGGCCTTCCGTCCCGAGCGTTGCCGGTTCTCACCCAAGTGACGCCCGGGTCCTCGGCCGACCGGGCGGGGCTGAAGGCGGGCGACGTCATCGTCGAGGCCAACGGCACGTCGGATCCCAGCTCCGCGCAGGTGGCCGAGCTGGCGAAATCGGGCGAGCTTGTCCTTCGCGTAAAGCGCGGTGACTCGTTCTTCTACGCGTCCCTGAAGAAGTAGGCGCGGAAGGCGCTTGGAGGGTCATCCGAGATCGAGTAACGGGTCGGCGATGGTCGAGATTCGTCAGTTTCCGCTGGGTGGCCGTGCCGACGACTTCCTCAACGTCGTCGACTACATCTACCGCGGCGATCCGGCGTACGTACGCCCGCTCGACATGGAGCTGAAGGATCGGCTGAACCCGAAGAAGAACCCGTTCTTCGATCACGGGGAGGGGACGCTCTTCTGCGCATATCGCAACGGTTTCTGTGTCGGCCGGGTCACGGCGACCCTCGACCGCGAGCACCTCGAGCGTTACCGCGACGACACTGGCTTCTTCGGATTCCTCGACACCGTCGACGACGACGAGGTCGTCCGGGAGCTCCTGGGGCGCGCAGAAAGCTGGCTGCGCGGCAAGGGGATGAAGAACGTTCGCGGGCCGATGTCGCTCAACATCAACGAAGAGATCGGCTGTCTCGTCGATGGCTTCGACTCACCGCCCTACGTGATGATGCCTCACCACAAGCCGTACCAGGGGGGGCTGGTCGAGCGGGCCGGATACGCCAAGTCGAAGGACGTCTTCGCGTGGAAGTACCGGATCGGCGAGGTCAACAAGCGCGTCGCGCGCGCGCGCGACGAGGTCAAGACGCTGCGCGAGGTCTCCTATCGGCGGATGGATCCGAAGAACCTCGACCGCGACGTCGAGATCCTCGTCGACATTTTCAACGACGCGTGGAGCGACAACTGGTCGTTCGTCCCTTTCACGCGCCGCGAGGCCAAGAAGATGGCCGCCGACTTCAAGCTGCTCTTTATGCCCGAGATCACGAGCATCGTCTCCATCGACGGCGAGCCCGCCGCGATGGCTCTCGCCATCCCGAATCTGAACGAGCTGGCCCGCGATCTCGGGGGTAAGGTCTTCCCCCTCGGAGCGCCGAAGCTGCTCTGGCGGCTGAAGGTCGAGGGTCCTCGGTCGGCGCGCCTCGTGCTCCTCGGCATCCGCAAGAAATACCGTCACGTGCGCCGCTACGCGGGAGTGAGCGCGTTCATGTACGCGGAGATGAACGACGGGGGCAGGGAGATTGGGCTACGCGAGGGCGAGCTCGGGTGGACGCTCGAGGACAACGGCCGCATGAACGCAGGAATCCAGTTGATGGGCGCGCGCCACTACAAGACGTACCGGGTCTACGAGAAGTCGCTCGCCAACGGCGCATCATGAAGGTCCTCGTCACCGGCGCGAGCGGTCTTCTCGGCAGCCATGTCGCCGAGCAGCTCGTCCAGCGGGGCGACCACGTGCGCGCTCTGGTCCGAAAGTCGTCGGCGCGAAAGCACCTCGAGTCGCTGCGCAACGTCGAGCTCTTCGAGGGCGCGGTCGAGCAGATGGACCGCGTCCGAGAGGCTGTCGACGGTGTCGACGCCGTGGTCCACGCGGCCGGGATCGTCAAAGCGCGCAACTCGGACGAATTCTTCGCCATCAACGTCGGCGGGACGTCGAACCTCGTCCAGGCGGCCCGCGCCCGCGGTCGTGGGGGTCTGCGTCGCTTCGTGTACGTGTCGAGCTTGACGGCCTGCGGTCCTTCCTTGGACGGCTCCCCGGTCTCGATTGATCAGGAGGCGCCGAACAATGCCTACGGGCGGAGCAAGCTCGCCGCGGAGAAGGTCGTCCTCTCCGGGCGCGACGACGTGCCCGTCGTCATCCTCCGGCCCGGGGCCATCTACGGCCCTCGCGACGCCGAGATCTTCGAGATGTTCCTATCGATCAAGCGCGGCCTGCTTCCCCTCGTCGCCGGGGGTGAGGCCAAGGGCGTCTGGGTTTATGCGACCGACTGCGCGGCGGCGTGCGTTCGGGCCCTCGACGCCGACGTGCCGAGCGGCAGCGCGTACTTCGTCGACGACGGCTGCGGCGCCCTCACGGCGAAGCAGGTCCTCGCCGACGCGGAGCGAGCCATGGGCCGGCGGGCGCTCGTGCGCGCGAACCTGCCGGTGGCGGTGCTCATGGCCGTTGCGCGCGGCGTCGAGACCTTCGGCCGCCTGTCCAACCGGCCCGTCATGCTGACCCGCGAGAAGGCCAACATGCTCCTGCAGCACTGGGTGTGCTCGTCCGAGGCCACGCGGCGCGAGCTCGGCTGGAGACCGGAGGTCGCCTGGCAAGAGGGCGTCGAGCGCACGGTCCGCTGGTATCGCGATAACGGTTGGCTGTAAATCGAAGGGGGCGGCTGGCGCTTCGGTCTCGGGGGCACTAATTTGCCCCGACTCGCATGCTCGGTTGGGCGCTCAAGAAGGTCTTCGGCACGTCGCACGAACGCGAGATCCGACGGCTCAGGCCGCGCGTCGTCGAGATCAACGCCCTCGAGCCGAGAATGGCAGGGCTCTCGGACGCGGAGCTCAAGGGCAAGACCGCGGAGTTCAAGCAGCGGCTCGACGCGGGCGAGGCGCTCGACGCCATCCTCCCCGAGGCGTTTGCCGTCGCGCGAGAGGCCGGCAAGCGCGTGCTCAAGATGCGGCACTACGACGTGCAGCTCATCGGCGGGATGGTGCTTCACCGGGGCGCCATCTCGGAGATGCGCACGGGCGAGGGCAAGACCCTCGTCGCCACGCTCCCCTGCTACTTGAACGCGCTCGAGGGCAAAGGGGTCCACGTCGTCACCGTCAACGACTACCTGGCCCGTCGCGACGCCGAGTGGATGGGAAAGCTCTACACCTTCCTCGGTCTGAGCGTCGGGGTCGTCGTGCACTCGCAGGGCGAGGGCGAGAAGAAGATCGCCTACCGGTCGGACATCACCTACGGCCAGAACAACGAATTTGGATTCGACTACCTGCGCGACAACATGAAGTTCTCGGCGCTGGACTACGTCCAGCGAGACCTCAACTACGCCATCGTCGACGAGGTCGATTCGATCCTGATCGACGAGGCTCGCACCCCGCTCATCATCAGCGGTCAAGGGGAACCGTCGAGCCACAAGTACCGCCAGATCAACGAGGTCATCCCCCGCCTTCGCAAGGACGAGCACTATGTCGTCGACGAGAAGGCCCACTCGGTCACCCTGACGGACGACGGCGTCGAGCTCGCGCAGAAGCTCATGGGTATCGGGAACTTGTACGACCCGATCAACCTCGAGAGCCTCCACATCCTCAATCAGTGTCTTCGAGCCCACTCGCTCTACAAGCGTGACGTGAACTATCTGGTGACCGAGGACGGCAAGGTCCTCATCATCGACGAGTTCACCGGCCGGGTCCTGCCCGGCCGGCGCTGGAGCGACGGCCTTCACCAGGCCGTCGAGGCCAAGGAGAGCGTCCGCATCCAGGAGGAGACGCGGACGATGGCCACCATCACGTTCCAGAACCTCTTCCGGATCTACAAGAAGCTCGGGGGAATGACCGGAACGGCCGACACCGAGGCGACCGAGTTCCACGAGACGTACAAGCTCGGCGTCATCCAGATCCCGACGAACCGACCCATGGTCCGCGACGACCATCAGGACGTCGTCTACAAGACCGAGCGCGAGAAGTTCACGGCCGTCACGGCCGAGATCCTCGAATGCCACGAGAAGGGGCAGCCGGTCCTCGTCGGTACCACGAGCGTCGAGAAGAGCAACGCGATCGCGCAGCTCCTCAAGAAGAAGAAGATCCCTCACGCGGTGCTCAACGCCAAGCACCACGAGCGCGAGGCCTACGTCATCGCCCAGGCGGGCCGCAAGGGCGCCATCACCGTCAGCACGAACATGGCGGGCCGCGGGACGGACATCCTGCTCGGGGGCAACTCCGAGATGATCGCGAAGCTCGAGTTCCGTGAACAGTCGCGCGATCCCGACAAGGAGCCCGAGGCGTTCTCGGCGCTCGTCGACAAGTACGACAAGTCCTGCAAGGCCGAGGGCGACGAGGTGCGGGCCCTCGGCGGGCTCCATATCCTCGGCACCGAACGGCACGAGTCCCGTCGCATCGACAATCAGCTGCGGGGCCGGGCGGGTCGCCAGGGGGATCCCGGGTCCAGCCGGTTCTACTTGTCGCTCGAGGACGACCTGATGCGCATCTTCGCCGGCGACAAGGTGAAGGCGCTCATGGAGCGCATGGGCATGCCCGACAACGAGCCCATCGTGCACCCTTGGGTGACGCGGAGCATCCAGGACGCCCAGCGCAAGGTCGAAGAGCGCAACTTCGACATTCGCAAGCACTTGCTCGAGTACGACGACGTCATGAACGAGCAGCGAAAGACGGTCTACAAGCTCCGTCAGCAGCTGCTCCTCGGAATCTACAAACCCGAGAAGCTGGACGAGGACGGGAAGCCGACGGGGAAGCTTCGCGACATCAAGGTCGACCCTCGCATCGCGGAGGAGGTCAAGCAGGCCGTCGTCGACATCGTCCTGCATCACGCGACGCCCATCGGAGTCGAGGGCAAGTCCCCGCCGAAGAAGGTCGAGGAGGCCGAGGAGATCTACTCGATGCCTTCCCTGCAGCAGGACGTCTACCAGTTCTGGGGCTATCGCTTCGACTTCAAGGAAGGCGACGGCAAGAAACCGCAGGCCGTCTTCGACCGACTGTGCGTCGAGATTGCGCAGAGCCTCACCGAGCAACGCGAGCAGCTGCTCGACCTCATCGATGGCATCGTTGGCGCCATCGTCGAGGAGTGCTGTCCGGCGAACAAGCCGCCCGAGGACTGGGATTACAAGGGGGTCAAGGCCGGATTCCTCGAGCACTTCGCGGCACGCTCACCGGAAGTCGAAGCCCTCCACGACCCCGAGCAGATGGCCAAGGCGCTCTTCGAGGCCGCCGAGGCCAAGTTCCGCGAAAAAGAGAAGGCGATGGGGACCGAGCTCCTCCTTCGCATTTTCCGGCACTTTTATTTGGAAGAGATCGACCGTCAGTGGGTCGACCACCTGACGAACATGGAGCACCTGCGCGATGGCATCGGCCTCCGCGGATACGGCCAGCGCGATCCCAAGCAGGAATACAAGAAGGAGGGTTACGACGTCTTTCTCACAATGATGGCCAGCACGAGCAGCAGCGTCTGCACGAGCCTCTTCAAGGCGCAGCTCAAGAAGGACAACGAGATCGAGCGCATCGAGCGCGAGGACGCCGAGCGTCACGCCGCCCAGCAGCGCGCCATGCAGATGCGGCACGGCTCGGAGCCCGCCGCGGGAGAGGATGAGGCGCCGGCGCCTCGCGCGGCGGCCCCCCGGCCGCAGCCCAGGGTCGCGGTTCAGCCGGTGCGCCGCGCGGGTCCCAAGATAGGCCGGAACGACCCTTGTCCGTGCGGCAGCGGGCAAAAATTCAAGAAGTGTCACGGCGCCGCCCTCGAGGACGACAACGAGGAGGGGGGCGAGGACGCCACTGCATGAGGGTGTGACGAGAAATTGAGGTTGAGAGCCTCGGGGGGAGATTTGGTAGGCTGCCGCCCATGAGAGCTAGCGGCTGGCTGTGGGGTCTCGGGATGGCGCTCGCGGTGGCGAGCACGGGCGTCGCGCTTCCCGGTTGTGGAGGTCCGGGCGCCAAGTTCCAGAACATCAAGGCGGGCGAGATGCCGTCGGGAGAGGCTTGGATTGGCGTCTACTACAGCCCCGTCTACGGGTATCTGCACCTCGTCGAGCAGGACGGCAACATCGTCGGCCGATGGAAGCGGACCGACTCGAGCCACTGGGGCGAGATGAGCGGCACCGCCGACGGGAACGTCATGCACTACACGTGGAAGGAGCACGCGTACGGTGCCATCGGGCCGAGCGGCGACCAGAAGGGGTCCGGCTATTTCGTCTACGGGATGGGCTCGAACAACATCCCCGAGATCAAGGGCAAGTACTCGGTCGACGAGCAGGATACGTCGGCCGACTGGAACTGCGTGAAGCAAGTCAACATGAAGCCCGACATCAACTCCATCACCGGCGACAACCCGACCGACACGACAGGCCGCGACGAGTGGCGCTGAGATCGTGACGACGACGTCGCCAGGCTGACCCATGCCCGTCCCTTCCGACCTGGAGAGGGACCCTGCCATCGCGCGCCCCCTCGGTGGGTTGCTTCTCTCGGCGGTGCGGGCCGAGTCGCCGATGCTCGTCGTCCGGGCGGTGCGATGGTGGAGAAACCTCGATCGCCTCGGAGTGCACGTTCCGCTCTTCGTCGCCCACGACATCGGCCTGCTCTACGGCGTGCCCCGCGATCAGATCGAGGTGCGCCCTCGCCCAGGCTGCGACGCGGCGCTCGCGAGCGTCCCGGGCATGACCGAGACGCTTCGGGTGTACCGCGAGCTCATCGCAGACATCGCGGCGGGCCGCGCCGCGTGGGGCGCCCGCGCGCCGAAGCTCACCGACGACCTCGTCGTGGTGATCCTGGCGCGGGTGTTGAGCGGTTCGTTCGTCGGGGAGAACACCCCGGCGCCCGAGGGGCTGCCCTTCGACCCCGAGCTCGTGCGCGACCTCGACCCGCAGCTACCGCGCCTCTACGCCGCCGTCGCGCGCGGCGCCGAGGCCCGGGCCCTCGGTCTCCTCGCGGGCGCTCGCCTGCGGATGCTGACGCTCGTCGACGCCCTCGACGTCGACACGCTCCGCTTGCTGGGAATGCTCGCATCCGAGGGGGGCGCGGCCGCGGGTTTGGCGCACGTGGACCTGCTCGCCGCGCTCGCGAGTCCGTCCGCCAACGACATCGTCGGCTTCTCGCTCGAACTCCTGCCGAGGATCCTCGAGACTCACTCGACGCGGGGGACGGGCACGCTCGCGATGTCGGGGTACAAGGGTGTCGGGCGGCGCGGGTCGCTCGATTCTCTCGTTCCGTCGGAGCTCGCGTGGGACGAACTCGAGCTCGCCCGACGACTGGTCGACGGCGAGCTCCTCTACTACTCGCGCGAACAGACGCCGGAACCGGCGCGTCGGCTGCACCACGTCGTCATCGACGCCTCCGCCTCGATGCGGGGCGAGCGAGAAGTCTTCGCGCGCGGTCTGGCGATCGCACTCGGCAAGAAGCTCGAGCTCGAGGGCGAGGACGTCTTCGTGCGGTTCTTCGACTCTCGCCTCTACGACGTGCACCGCCTCGGCGACAAGACCCCGAAGCTCCCCGCCGCCTGGCTGCTGGGGTTCAAGGGCGAGCGGGGCCGCAATCCGGCCCGAGTCTTCGCGCAGCTGGCGACGGAGCTCGGCCTGCTCCAGAAGCGAGAGCGGAGGGAGGCGGTCGTTCACCTCATCACTCACGCGGCGCTCCACGTGCCTAGGCCGCTCGTCGCCGAGGTGTGCTCCCAGGCGCACGTCTTCGGCGTCTTCATTCTCCCGAGCGGGGGCAAACTCGAACTCGAATGGGTCGATCTTCTCGACGGTCACGCGATCGTCGACTACGCGACGCTCAAGCAGAAGGGGGCGCGCGCCGTTGCGGCGCATCAGATCGTGGACCTCGCGACCCAGCGATAGTCGGGTGTCCTGTCCGCTCTCTTCGCTTCGCTCGAGCTTGCGGACTCGTCGGGGTGTTTCGTCCGAACTCTCGCTTCCGCTCGAGCTTGCGGACGGGTCACTTGGGGCCGCGGCCGCGCAGGCGCCTGTCCCGGCTGCGGTCGCGCGTCGGCCCGACGTCGTGATCGGGATTGCGCGGGGAGGGACGGCTCGCGGCGAGCGCTCGCCGAACACGCTCCACCTCGCTGGAATAGCGTCCGGCGAGTCGGGTCGACTCTGCGAGCCTCTCGAGGGACTCGCGTCGCGTTCGATCGTCGGCCGGTCCGCGGAGCAGCGCGTCGAACACCGGCACTCCGAAGCGCGCGGCGAGGGCGACCGGCGTTTCCGTCAGGGCTTCCCGCAGCGCCTTGTAACCGGGATAACGCGCCGCAGCGCGCGGCGCGTCTCCGGCCAGGGTGAACGCATCGTCGAGCCGGGCGATCGCCGGGCCGGCTTCGCGCATCGCCGAGAGCCACGCCTCCCGTCCGACGCCCCGGACGACCGCGGCCGCATGGAAGTAGCCGTCCATCCACGAGTCGAGGTCGAGCGCGAGGCGCTCGCCGACCGCTCCGCCCACGCGCGCGAGGGCGTCGACGACCGCGTCACGCACGCGGAAACGGGTGTCGTCCGCGTGGGCGTGGAGCTCGTCCACGAAGCGAGCGCGCACGGTCGCATCGGCGGCGGCCCGCGCACCGAGCGCTGCGACCCCGCAGACGGGGAGAAACTCGAGCGCTGTCGCTCCGGGCGCCTCGTCGGCCGAAAGGCGTGCCATCCGCAAGATGGTCGCGTCGGCCGCCGCACCGCGCCCGCGGCACGCTTGCGCGAAGACGTCTGCCAGCGCCAAGTGAGGGCGAGGCCCTGGCAGCCCCGAGCCCCGGGCCAGCAGGTCGAAGAGGCGCGCCGGGCGCCCCGCGACGGCGTCGTCCAGGGTCTGCGGGAGGGTCGGCGACGACGCGGTGGGCGGCATCAGGCCATGCAACCGCAAAGGCGGACCGCTACTGAACGGACGGCAGAATGCACGAGCCCCACCCGCCGTCGACGCACGAGCGGTACCCGGTGGGGCAAAGGGCGTAGCTGCCTTCCTTGATAAGCGGCCCCTTGCACATCGCGATTTCGCCCGGCTGGTCGCAGGCGCAGCCTTCCTGCGGGACTTCGCACGGGTTGACCGGCGCGGTGCTCGGGGTCGGCTGCGCCGGGCCGCTCATGTGGGCCCCGTCGACGAAGCCTCTGTCCCCGCTGCTGCACGCGCCGCTCCCGAGCGCCGCCGCGAGCAGGACCATCACCGATGCGAGACGCTGCCCCATGCCTTCCCGACCTGGCCCGACCTCGGAGCCTAACGGGCCTCATCCATAGTCCTCGGAGGCGCGTCGCGCAAATCCGAACGGGTCCCAAGAACGCTATCTACAGGATATCACTCATATTCGAATCTCAGCCGAGGTCGAATACAAGCAGCTCGGCCGCCTCTACCCCCACGATGGGCAGGTCCCCGGCGTCACTCGACGACGCGCCATCGCCCGCGTCTAGCCCCTGCCCCGCCACGTCGACCTTGCCGCGGGCAATTTGAATCCACGCGTGCCGGCCGGGGCCGACCACGTGCTCCACGCGCTGACCACGATCCAGCAGAGACGCGTAGAGCTTCGCGTCCGCGCGCACGGTGACGCTGCCATCCGCGCCGTCCGGTGAGGCGACGAGGCGCAATCGCCCCCGCTTGTCCTCGGCTTCGAAGGACTTCTGCTCGTACCCGGGCGCGCTCCCGCGCCGCGACGGAAGGAGCCAAATCTGGAGGAAGTGGACGCGCTCCTTGTCGGACGCGTTGAACTCGCTGTG
>DATGJA010000119.1:0-9778 GCA_035295445.1 Polyangiaceae bacterium
CGGGCTGACGAAGGAGAACGCGATGGCCTCGCTCAGGCCGAGAGCGACGGCCGCGTCCCGCGCGTCGCGGGCGAGCGACTCGCGCGGCGCGGCGGCGCGGGTCGGAGCGACCGCGGGCAGCCGCGCGGGAATGACATCGTACCCCCGCACGCGCGCCACCTCTTCAATCAGGTCGACTTCGCGCGTCGCGTCCGGGCGAAAGCTCGGCACCTCCCAGCGGTCCGCGGCGTGCGACGCGATGAAGCCGAGCCGCTCGAGGATGCCGCGCGCCTCGGCCGCGGGGACCTCGTCGCCCAGCAATCCGCAGAGGCGCTCTTGCCGCATGGAGACGGTCGCGCGCGTGAGGGGGCGCGCCTCGACCAGGTGGGCGCGGCCGACCGCGGTCGCCCCCGCGAGCTTCGAGACCATCGCGCAGGCGCGCTCGAGGGCCAAGCGCGTATCGGCCCAGTCGACGCCACGCTCGAAGCGATGGCTCGATTCGGTGTGCAAGGCGTGTCGGCGGGCGGCTCGGCGGACGCCGCGCGGCTCGAAGTACGCGCACTCGAGGAGCACGCGGCGCGTGGCGGGCGTGATCTCGCTTTCGCCGCCGCCCATCACGCCGGCGAGGGCCACGGGGCCATGGCCGTCGCAGATGACGAGGTCGTCCTCGTCGAGGATGCGGTCCAGGCCGTCGAGCGTCCGCAGGACCTCGCCTGCACGCGCTCGGCGGACGACGATCTTGCTACCCCGGACCTTGTCGAGGTCGAACGCGTGGAGGGGGTGGCCGAACTCGAGCATGACCCAGTTGGTGACGTCGACCACGTTAGAGATGGACCGGACGCCGAGCGCCGACAGCCTCCAGCGAACCGCGAGGGGAGAAGGCCCGACCGACGCGTCGACGAGCAGCGACGCGCCGTAGTGGGGGCAGCGATCGCCGTCCTCGATCGAGACCGCGACCTGGTTGGCCACCGCATCGTCGCGTGCTCGCTCGGGAGACTCCGGGCGAGGAAGCGCGAACGGGGCGCCCAGGAGCGCGGCCGCCTCGCGCGCGAGCCCCACGTGACCGAGCGCGTCGGGTCGGTTCGGCGTGACACCGATCTCGAGGACCGTATCGAGGGCGAAGGGAAGCGCGGTCGGCAGCGGTGTGCCCGGGTTCGCGATGCCGGCGGGCAGAACGAGGATGCCGCTCTCGTCGCCCCCGAGGCCGAGCTCGGCCTCGCTGCAGAGCATTCCCTCGCTCGGAACGCCGGCGATGACCCGCCGTTCGATGGTCATGGCCTTCGCGGGCAGATGCGCGCCGAGGGGAGCGAAGACGACCAGCGCTCCGGCCTCCGGAACGTTCGGGGCTCCGCAGACGACCTCCTGCGGCGCTCCCCCGGCGTCCACGGTCACCAGGCGCAGGCCCGTGCGCGACGGGTGCGGGCGCGTCGATACGACCGCGGCCACCTGGCAGGCTTCGGCGCCCCGGCCGAAGGGCTCGACGGACTCGATTTCGAGCCCGGCGCGCGTCAAACGCTCGGCGAGGACAGCGGGGTCGGCCGGGAGTTGGGGGCACAGCTCGCGAAGCCAGCGAACGGAAGCTTTCATCGGGGGCCTGAAACGGGCGTCAGAACTGGGCCAAGAAGCGGGGGTCGTTCTCGAAGAGGATGCGGATGTCGGGGATGCCGTAGCGGACGATGGCAACGCGCTCGACGCCCATGCCGAAGGCGAATCCCGTCCAGCGCTCCGGGTCGATGCCGCAGCTCTCGAAGACGACGGGGTGGATCATGCCGCAGCCGAGGATCTCGATCCAACCGGTCCTCTTGCATACGCTGCAGCCGGCGCGGGTGCCGTCCGCCCGCTTGCAGAAGGGGCAGCCGACGTCGACCTCGGCCCCGGGCTCGACGAAGGGAAAGTAGCTCGGTCGAAGCCGAACGGGCGTCCCGGACCCGAAGAAGCGCTCGGCGAACTCGCCGAGCACGCCCTTCAAATGCGACATCGTGACGTGCTCGTCGATCAAGAAGCACTCGATCTGGTGGAACATGGGCGAGTGCGTCGCGTCGTCGTCGGTCCGATAGACGGTGCCGGGAGCGATGTAGGCCATCGGCGGCGGACGGCTCGTCATCGCGCGCACCTGGATGTTGCTCGTGTGCGTCCGCAGGAGCATCGCGGAACCGTCCGCGGACCGGCGCGTCCAAAAGCTGTCCTGCATGTCCCGGGCGGGGTGATCGGCGGGGAATCCGAGCTTGGTGAAGTTGTTGTCCTCGAGCTCGACCTCCGGCCCGTCGTGCACGGCGAAACCCAGGCTCATGAGGACGTCGACGATCTCGTCGCGCACGATCGAGATGGGGTGCGCGTGCCCGATGGGCGCGGGGTCGCGCGCGGGCAGGGACAGATCGAAGGGCGCGGCTCGGAGCTCCGCCTCGCGCTTGCCACGCTCGAGGGCGCGCAGGCGCTCGTCGAACGCGGTCTCGACCTCTCGCCGTAGGGTGTTGACGAGCTCGCCGATGGTTCTCTTGTCGTCGGGCGGAAGCTCGCGCATCTGCCGGAGGATTCCGGTGAGCTCACCCTTCTTGCCCATGATCTTGGCGTTTTCGTCGCGCAGGGCCTGCTCGGTCCGCGCGGCCTCGAAGCGGGACCGGAAGGTGAGGCGCAGGGCCGAGAGGGACCGGTCGAGGGCCGATGGGATCGCGGGAGGCTCCGCCGTGCTCATTGGGGCGCTTCCCGATAGCATAGGCGTGGAATATGGGGCACAACCGGCGCGCTGCTCGCCCACCAGGAGCCAACCTTCGCCATGGTCGTCCAATCTCGATGCTTCTTCCGCGCTGCCCTGACGGCGATCGCGTGGATCGCGTGCCTGTCGACCGGCGCGTGCGTATCCAAGACGAAGTACGACGCCGCCGTGCAGGACGCGACCACCGCACACTCCAAGATCACCGCCCAGGACGCCGACCTCGCCAAGATCAACCAGGAGCTCGCGGACGCGCAGGCGCAGATCCAGGATCGCGACCAAAAGCTGAGCGAGCTGTCGACCTCGGGGCACAACCTCCAGGCCCAGCTCGACGAGACCACGGCGATCAACGCGAAGCTTCGCGCGGAGCTGGAGCGGCTGGGCAAGAACGTCGACGCCATGCTCCAGGAGAAGGGCACCCTCGCCAAGGCGCTCGACGACACGAAGGCCCGGCTCGAGGAGCTTCGCCGCGCACAGGCGGCCGCCGAGGCCCGCGCGCAGCTCTTTCAGCAATTCGTTCAGAAGCTGAAGAAGATGATCGACGCGGGGCAGCTCAAGGTCGCCACGCGCGCGGGGCGCCTGGTCATCCAGCTGCCCAACGACGTGCTCTTCGACTCGGGCCAGACGGCGATCAAGCCGGCGGGCCGCGAGGCGCTCTCTCAGCTCGCGAAAGTGCTCGTGACGGTGAAGGGGCGCGCCTTTCAGATCGGGGGTCACACCGACAACGTGCCGATCCAAACCCCGCGCTTCCCATCGAACTGGGAGCTTTCGACCGCGCGCGCCGTCGAGGTCCTCAAGCTGCTCGTGGCGTCGGGCGTCGACCCTCACGAGCTCTCCGCCTCGGGCTACGGCGAGTTCGACCCGATCGCGAGCAACGACGCCCCGGACGGGCGGGCGAAGAACCGGCGCATCGAGATCACGCTCCAACCGAACCTGGACGAGCTCGTGACGGCGCCGGAAATTAAGTAGCTTGGGGGAGGGGCGCAGCGAATGACAAGTGAGCGCAAACCTGGAAAGGGGGGCTCCCCCCCGGAAGAAGTCGAACTGGACATTCCGACGCCTTCCGCGACGCCCAGCGAGGACGCGCCCGTCGTCGTGGTGGTCGACGACGATGCGGCCATCCGAACGATGCTGGTCAAGGCGCTCGGGAGCACGTACACGGTCTATGAGGCCCGCGACGGCCAGGAAGCCTTCGGGATCCTGTCGCTGATACCTCCTCCCAGCGCGATCGTGTGCGACGTCATGATGCCGAAGCTCGACGGGCTGGGTCTCATGAAGCTCTTGCGCAAGGACCAGGTGCTTCGTCGCGTGCCGGTTCTCTTGCTCACGGCCAAGGATTCGCCGATGGACGTGGTCTCCGGCATCAACGTCGGGGCACGGCACTATGTGACGAAGCCGTTCAAGCTCGCGGACGTCGTCACCAAGGTGACCGCGATGACGAAGGGCGGCAAAGGCTAAAGAAGAGGGGCTGCGACGCCGAGCGGTGGGCGCTGGCGAGGGGGGCGACCCGGGTTGGAGGGAGGTCGACCCGGGACGGGGTGAAGACGTCGCGGACGACGGGTTCCGTGGGGGAGGTCCCGTTCGTCGTCTGGGGGGGTGCTTGCGTGTGCCGATTGCAAGCATGCGGACGATCGAGCAGGTGCCCGAGCCCCGCCGCATCCGCGCGACGGCCGGGCGGCGCAGGCACGCAGGATGCACCGAGATGCCGCCCATGCATGCTGCCTTCTTTGGGCTCAAGCGCGCCTACCAGTCGACGCTCAAGATCACCCGCAAGGACCTCGCCGCCTTCGGGCTGACCTCGGCTCGCTTCGACCTTCTCTACGCCATCGCCCGGGACCCCCTCGGCTGGATCGCGCAAAGTCGGCTGCGACGCGTGCTCGGCGTCAGTCGCACGACGGTCAGCCGGATGGTCACGGCCCTCGAGTCCCTCGGTCTTTTGGGTCGAACCCGGGACCCCACGGACGGCCGACAGCGCATCATCAGGCTGACCCGAGGCGGCCGCGCGCGCCTCCGCCTGGCGTTCTGGCGGTTCGTGACAACGGGCCTCGCGGACCTCGTCGTCGACAGCGCCCTCGCTGGGTCGCGCTGGGTGGACGACACCTGCTGCTTCTTCGCGCTGTCGTCGCTCGACGACGCCCTCTGGCAGATGCGCCGGACGTACGGCGACGGGGCGACGCTCCAGTACGTATGGCACCCGGACGACTGAGCTACTTCTTCGCGGTCGTCTTGGCGGTCGCCGTCACGATTTGACCGAAGGCGGCCGCGTCGTGGACGGCCAGGTCCGCGAGGATCTTCCGGTCCAGGCGAACGTCGGCGCCCTTCAGCGCGTGTATGAGCCGCGAGTACGTCGTTCCGTTCTGGCGTGCGCCGGCATTGATGCGGGCGATCCACAGGCGACGGAAGTCACGCTTCCGACGCTTGCGATGCGCGTACGCGTACACCCACGACTTCATCACGACCTCTTTCGCGTACGCGAAAAGGCGCGATCGGGCGCTGTGATAGCCTTTGGCCAGCTGCAGGACGCGATTGCGGCGGCGACGAGCTTTGAATCCTCTCTTGGCGCGGGGCATCGCGAGACTCCGTCAGGCGTAGGGGAGAAGCCGCTTGACGTGCTTCTCCAGAGCGTTGTGCACCATGTCGTTCTTTCGAAGGCGCCGAAGCCGCTTGCGCGACTTCTCCTGCATCCCGTGGTTGCCGCCGGCCTTCGGGCGACGCACGCGTCCCTTTCCGGTGACACGGAACCGCTTGGCAGCGGCCTTCTTCGTCTTCATTTTCGGCATGAGCGCGACCTAGACCCCGCGGAGAGACGGGCGGCGCAAGATGATCGCAGTCGGGCTCTTTGTCAAGCGGGCCCCTCGAACCGTGCCCGTACGTCCTGCTCGAGCGCCGCCATGCGCCCATGAGCTCTCTTCTTTGCCGCGTCGACGGACTCCCCGGGCGCCACGACCTCGCCAACGTCGAGGTAGATCTTCACCTTCGGCTCCGTTCCGCTCGGCCGCACGATGACCCGAGCGCCTCCCTCGAGGTCCCACCGGAGGACGTCGCTCCGCGGCAGGGAGAGGGGCGCCGAACGACCGGTCCCCACCTCCGCGCGCCGCCCCGCCTCGTAGTCCGCGATGGCCACCACGGCGGCACCGCCCAGCCGATCGACCGATGCTGTCCCCTCGGCTGCCCGCAGCTCGGCCATCATCGTGCGAATCGCCCTCGCCCCCTCCGCTCCCTTTCGAACAACGTTCACTTGGCCGCTCGTGAAGTAGCCCCACTGTCGGGCGATCGCATCGAGTCGGTCGTCGAGGTTCATGCCGCGGGCGTCGAGTACCGCCGCGAGCTCCGCCATCAAGAGCGCCGCCGAGATCCCGTCCTTGTCCCGAACGGCGCTGCCGACGCAATAGCCGAGCGCCTCCTCGTATCCGAAGACGAAGTCGTAGCCTTCGCGTTCGAGCTCGATGGCCCGATTGGCGATCCACTTGAAGCCCGTCAGCGTCTCCTCGTACTTGGCCCCGAGCTCCGCGGCGATGCGGCCCAGCCAGGGAGACGACACGAGCGACACGACGACGGCCCTGGGCCGCGTTGCCCGCCCCTCGGTGAGCAGGTAGTGCCCGAGGAGCACGCCGACCTCGTTGCCGGTGAGCTGTCGGTACGTGTCCCCTTTTCGAATCGCGACGGCCAGGCGATCCGCGTCCGGATCGTTGGCGAGGACCAGATCCGCGCTCGTTCGGCGCGCGTGGTCGAAGGCGCAATCCATGGTGCCCGGCTCTTCGGGGTTGGGAAACGCGACCGTCGGGAAGGCCCCATCGGGCTCGCGCTGCTGGGGGACGCTGCTCACCTCGGCGAAGCCGGCGCGCGAGAGCGCCGCGCGCGCGAACGCATCGCCCACTCCGTGAAGGGGCGTGTAGACGATGCGCAAACCGCGACGACCTTCGGAAGGATGGACGGCGAGCCGCTCGACAGCCTCGAGATACGCGCGTTCGACCTCCGCGCCGGCCTCCCCGAGCAGCCCGGCGGCGCGCGCCGCGCCCGCCGGCATCGCGTCGACGGCCCGGGCCGGGGGCGCCCGCCGGATGGCGGCGGCGATTCGACCGTCGACCGGCGGGATGATTTGCGCCGAGTTCTCCCAGTAGACCTTGTACCCGTTGTACTCGCGAGGGTTGTGGCTCGCGGTGATGACGACGCCCGCGGCAGCCCCGAGGTGACGCACGGCGAAGGAGACGACGGGCGTCGGAACGGGTCGGGCGAACCTCACGACGCGGAGACCGGCGGCCGCCAGGACCGAGGCGGTGTCGTCGGCGAACTCGTCGCTCATCCGCCGCGCATCGCAGCCCACGACGACGCCCCGCTTGGCCGCCTGCGGGACGCTCGCCAAGAGCTCTTGCGCGAGTCCCCAGGTGGCCCGGGCCACGACGGCGCGGTTCATCCGGTTGGGACCGGCCCCGACGACCCCCCGCAGCCCGGCTGTGCCGAACTCCAGCGCGCCGTCGAACCGGTCGGCCAGATCGGTCGAGGCGACGTCCGAGCTCGCCAGAAGAGCGCGCAGCTCGGCCTGGGTGACGGGGTCGGGATCCTCCTCGATCCAGCGTTCGACGCGGGCGCGCAGCTCGGCGAGGTCAACGGCCATCGGCACCTCGGCCGCCATGCATGGCGCGATCCCAAGCCCTTGGCAAGGGGCGGTGCCCCGACGTCCGTGCGATAAGGGAGGGCGGCCATGCTCCGCTACGCCCTCCGTCGCGCCCTTTGGTCGGTCCCGACGTTGCTTGCGACGAGCCTGTTCCTCTTCTTCGTCACGACCCTGGCGCCGGACCCGGCCGCGCCGAAGAGCGACGAGGAGGCGATGAACCCTGCGACCGACCCGCAGATCGAAGAGGCCCGACGGGCGCGCTTCCTCGACCTGCCGCGCTTCTTCAACCCGGACGCGCGGGACGTGAGATCGCGCGCGGCTGACGCCCTGCGGCACGTGGCGGCGAGCGACGCCCGCCGCGACGTGGGCGTACGTGAGCTACGCCGGCTCGGCGGCGCCGCGCTCCCGTACGTCTTGCCGGAGCTCGAGACGTTGCCGCCGGACGAGCGCGGCCGAGTGGCGGTCGCCCTCGCTCCGCTGGCGGAGCGAATGGGACTCGCCAACGCAGGGGACGTCGGCAGCGCTGCGGCGGCGGCCCTCTTCTGGACTCGCTTCTGGGACGACCGTTCCCTCGACTTCACGCGCACGGCCGTCGAGCGCACGGTCGCGCGGCTCATCTCGCACCCGAGCGACCTGCGCGAAGAGGACCTCGTCACGCTCGACACGTTCGCGCTCCCGGACCTCATGGGCGCCCTCGCCGCCACCCGTGATCCGCTCGCCTTGGCCCGCCTGACGCGGCTGGCTCGCCACGCCTGCGAGCGCGGTCCGGTCATCGACCCCGGCTCCGGCGCGGGAGACGTACGGCGGGCCGTCGCGGACTGGAAGGAGTGGTGGTTCGTTCACGCGTCGGATTTCGAATCGATCGACGGGGCGGAGCGCGCCATCTCGGTCGCCACCGAGACGCGGTACGGCAAGTGGCTGCGACGCGCCGCAAGCGGGGAGCTCGGCCTGAGCGTCGCCGACGGCGAACCCATCGCCGACAAGCTTCGCTCACGGGCGCCGATGACGATCCTCCTCTGCGCGCTGGCCATGCTCGTTAGCTGGGGCCTCGCCGTCCCCATCGGGGCCATCGGTGCCTGGGGCCGCGGGGGCAGGTTCGATGTCACGAGCTCCGCCGTGCTCTTCCTCGGCTACGCGACGCCCACCTTCGTGGTCGCCGAGGGGCTGCGTCGGGCCGCGTCGGCGCTCGACCTCGGCGGCGCGCGGATCGCCCTCGCCGTCGCCGCCCTCGCGGTCGCGTCGCTCGCGACGTCATCACGGTGGCAACGCGCGGCCATGCTCGACGTCGTTCGCCAGGACTACGTGCGGACCGCGCACGCCAAGGGCGTCGCCTCATGGCGGGTCGCCGTCGTGCACGCCCTGCGAAACGCGCTCATGCCCACGGTCACGCTGGCCGGTTTGCACCTGCCGGCCCTCTTGGGAGGCGCGTTCGTGGTCGAAGAGGTCTTCGGCATCCCCGGTGTGGGCTTCGAGACCCTCCGCGCCATCGAGCTGCACGACGCCCCCTGGCTCATGGCCGTCATTCTCGCGACGGCCGTGGCCGTGACGATCGGGCTGGTCGTGAGCGACCTGGCGTACGGCGCGCTCGACCCGCGCGTGCGCGAGCTCCTGGCAGACAGACAGGGCGGGACCGCCCGGTGAGCGACGACGACCTCCCGCCCCACGAGCCGGACCTCGGCGTCGCGATCGACCTCTCGCGGCGCAAGGAGTCCCCGTCCCGTACCGTCGGCAGGTCGATCCAGCAGGCGCGCCGCGCCGCCGCGCCGTACCTCACGATGACGCGCATCGCCCTCGGCCAGCTCGTTCGCAACCGGCTGGCGCGAGTCGGCGCGCTGCTTCTGGCATGGCTCGCGCTCGTCGCGGTCTTCGCCGACGTGCTCGCGAGCAACCTGCCGCTGCTCTGCCGATGGCAGGGCGACCTCTACGTCTTGCCCAACGTCACGCGGCCCGCGGCGCTCGCCGGGGTCGACTGCGAGCGCATCGATCGCGAGGGCTTGAGCGGCGATTGGCAGCTGCGGGCGCTCGTGGCGCACGGCCCGACCGAGACCGCCGGCGCGGCCGAGGTGCTCCTGCCCCCCTTGTCACCGTCACACCCGCTCGGGACCGACGCGCTCGGACGCGACCTCTTCTCTCGCGTAGTCCACGGAACGCGCACGGCGCTCGGCCTGGGCCTCGGGGCCTCGCTCGTCCTCGTGGCGATCGGGCTGGTGCTGGGCGGGGGCGCGGGGTTCGCGGGGGGCATCCTGGACGCCGTGGTCTCGCGCAGCATCGAGGCCTTGATGGCCATCCCGACCCTCGTCCTCGCGCTCGTCGTCGGCGCCCTGGTCAGCCACCCGACGACCGCGACGCTCCTCTGGACCATCGCCCTCACGCGCTGGACCGAGCTCGCCCGCCTCGTGCGGGCCGAGGTGCTGCTCTCGCTGGGGAGCGACTACGTGGCGGCGGCCCGCGCGCTTGGCGCCTCCCCGAGCCGC
>DATGJA010000120.1:0-5810 GCA_035295445.1 Polyangiaceae bacterium
GCACGCGGCCGACGCGGTTCGTGCGAACGAGGCGGACGCTGCGAGAACGGCGATGATGACGAGGAATGCATACAGACGCGACGCGCTGGGTCGCGCGTTGCGGGGCGAGAGACACGGAGGGGTGGTCATGCTTGATCCGGCGTTGGAACGTTGGATGCGCCGCGTACGCAAGAGCGGTGCCTACCGATGCATGCGAAGGTCGGGGCCACGCGCCCGGGTTTCGTGCGAGGACTGCTTCCTCCGGGCCGTTCGGCCCGCACTCCCGTGCGCACAGGAGTGCGGCAGGATAAAGAGCGGGCGCCCCCCATGCCCGTCCTGACCGCACAGCACCTCCGCAAGTCGTTCGGGCCCCAGGTCGTCCTTGACGACGCGACGTTCACCCTCGCGCGCCGCGAGAAGGTGGGGCTCATCGGCGCGAACGGCGCCGGCAAGTCGACCCTGGCGCGAATCCTGGCAGGACAGGAGACGCCCGACGGGGGATCCGTCAGCGTTCGCCGCGGCCTGACGGTGCGCTACCTGGCGCAGGAGCCCGAGCTCGACCCCCGGAGCAGCGCGCGAGCCGTCGTCGAGGACGCCCTCGTCGCCTGGCGCGCTGCGACCACGAGGCACGCCGAGGTGAGCGCGGAGCTCGGCGCGGCGTCGGCCCCGGGGCGTCGCGACGCGCTCGTCGCCGAGCAGGCGGAGCTCGACGACGCGGTCGCGCGTCTGGGGGGTTGGGAGCGCGGCCACGAGGCCCTCGGCTTCCTGCAGCGACTCGGGGTCGAAGAGGTGGACCGGCCGTGCGGGGAGCGGAGCGGCGGCGAACGGCGACGCATCGCGCTGGCCCAGCTCCTCGTGGCGAGCCCCGACGTGGCCGTCCTCGACGAGCCGACCAACCACCTCGACGTGGACGCCGCCGAGTGGCTCGAGGAGTACCTCGCGGACGCGTTCCCCGGCGCGATCCTCCTCGTCACCCACGATCGCTACTTCCTCGATGCCGTGGTCACGCGCGTCGTCGAGCTCGAGCGCGGGACGCTCACCGGCTACGCCGGGGGCTACGGCGACTACCTCGAGAAGAAGGCGGAGCTCCTCGCGCACGAGGGGCGCGTGGAGCAAAACCGCCAGAACGCGCTGCGGCGCGAGCGCGAGTGGCTCGCGCGCGGGCCCAAGGCGCGCGGGACCAAGCAGAAGGCGCGCATCCAGCGGGCGCGGGCTCTCGAGGCGCAGGAGGCCGCGACGGCGGGCCGGCCCGGGCAGGTCACGCTCGTCACCTCGGCGTCGCCTCGTCCGGGCAAGACGATCCTCGAGCTTCGTGCGGCGCAGGTCGCTCCGGCGCCCGGGATGGCGGCGCTCCACGAGCCGTTCGATCTGGTGCTGCGGAGCGGCGAGCGGGTCGGCGTCGTCGGGCCGAACGGGGCGGGCAAGACGACGCTCGTCCGCGCCGTGCTCGCGGCCGCCGAGGAGGCGCGGACCGGGGTTCGGCCGGCGGGTTCTCCGCAGGTCGTGTCGGGGGAGGTCATCGTCGGCAAGAATGCTCGCGTCGCTTACCTCGATCAGGCCCGCCAGGGTCTCGACGACACGAAGTCGATCTTCGACGACGTGCGCGGCGACGGGAGCACGACCGTTCACCTCGGCGTGCGGGGCCTCGAGACGTTGGACCTGCGGAGCTACCTCGAGCTTCTCCTCTTCGATCCGCACAAGCAGCGTCAGAAGGTCGGGTCCCTGTCGGGGGGCGAGCGCGCGCGCGTCGCGCTCGCCAAAGTGCTGCGCCAGGGCGCCAACCTGCTCGTCTTCGACGAGCCGACCAACGACCTCGATCTGCCCACCCTGGCGGCCCTCGAGGAGATGCTCTGCGGGTTCGATGGCTCGGTGCTGGTCGTGACGCACGACCGGGCCTTCCTCGACCGCGTCGCCACGTCGATCGTCGCGTTCGAACGGCGCGGTGGACATGCCGACGCGGGGTGTGCGTCGCGGGTGACGCGCTACGCGGGCGGCTACCACGACTACCTTGCTCAGCGCGAAAGAACGCCCGCGCCGCGCGCCCCCGAGGAGCTCCCGCCCGCGCCGCCCGTCGCGCCGCCCGCGCACTCGGCGAAGGGCAGGGCGAAAGGGGGCCTGACGTACGCCGAGAGGCTCGAGCTCGACGCGATCGTGGACGAGGTCGAGGCGGCCGAGAGGGCCGTGGCCGAGGTCGAGGCGCTCCTCGGCGATCCGTCGCTCTACGCGAAGCGGGGCGGCGAGGTCGCGGGTCTGCAGACCCGCCTCGAGGCCGCGAAGGCGGAGGCCGCGCGTCGCGTCGCGCGCTGGGAGGAGCTCGAGGCGAAGAAGGCGGCGACCTCAGCCACGTGACGGTCCGTCGTCTACGTCTACATCTTGGTCCCGTGAAATAGCCCGAAGGGGGCTGGAAGACAGGACCTCAGCGGCTCCGCGAGCGGGGGCGTCGCTCCGCGGCCGGCTCGGCGGCGGGGTCCTCGCTTTCCCGTTCCACCCGGACGCGCGGCCGCGGGACGTCGTTGCGCCCGCCCTTCGAGTCGACGCGTACCCGCAGGCTCTCCTCGACCTGCTCCACCGACAGCCCGAGGGCGCGGGCGCGCGCGAACGCCGCGTACAGGAGGGACCGAAGAGCGCGCGGCGCCAGGTCGGCGGCGTCGGCCGCCGCGCACACCACGAGATCCGACAGATCCGCCGGCGACAGAGTCGGGCCGGGCTTCGCCGCGGGAGCGACGATGCCGAGCGACTCGAGTGTCTGTCCCACGGTCGCGGCGATCTCTGCGGCGAGGTCCAGGTCGATCGGCGCGAGCAGGGAGGCCAGCTTGACGAGCGACTCGGCCGTGGGCGTGGCACGGCCGCGCTCCCAGCGCACCGCGGTCCTGTGCGACCAGCCAAGGGCAGGTCCGAACTCCGCCTGGTTCATCCCCAGCGTCATCCTGGCATCTCGCATAGCGAGATGCAGCGCTCGACCGACTCGATTGGCCATGGCCGCGTCCTGATTGGCACATCGCCGCGCAAGGGGCAAGCCAAACACGCCACGACTGGCACGATCCCTTGCCACGAAGAGCAATCCCATCGCGAGGGTGGCACCCTGCACCCCTTGTTTGGCACATGCGAGCGCGAGGTCCTTGCCAGACACCGCGGGCCCTGGCTTAAACGAAGCGCGCCCGCGTGCCATCCGCGACGTGTCCTTGGCCTTACGAGGCGAGGAGAAATGCCAGACGCGCTCGTCGGGGTGAGTCGCGAGACTCGTTGCTACCCGCCCACGCGCTTGGCGAGGTGCTGGCCGGTGAGCGAGGCGGCGTGCTTCACGAGCTTGGCCGGAACGCCCTCGAATACGATCCTCCCCCCCTCGTTCCCTGCGCCCGGCCCCATGTCGAGCACCCAATCCGCGCGCGCGACGACGCCCAGGTGGTGCTCGATCACGATCACCGTCGAGCCGTTGTCCACCATGCGATCCAGCAAACCGATGAGCCCCGCGACGTCGGCCATGTGAAGGCCGGTCGTCGGCTCGTCGAGGACCACGATCTCCGAGGGCTTGCCCAGCTCTTGGGCGAGCTTGAGACGCTGCCGTTCCCCGCCCGAGAGCGTGTTCAAGCGCTGTCCAAGGGCCACGTACCCGAGCCCCACGTCGCCCAGCGCGCGCAACGTCCCGAGGACCGGCTTCTCGACGAAATAGTCGACGGCCTCTCGCACCGAGAGACCGAGCACGTCGTTGATGTTCCTTCCGCGCAGCTGGAGCGCGAGGACGTCGTCGGTGAAGCAGCGGCCCTCGCACGCCTCGCACCGTGTGGCGACCGGGTCCATGTGCTGCAGATCGGTGTAGATGACGCCGAGCCCCTCGCACGCGGGGCACGCGCCCTTCGAGTTCGCGCTGAAGAGCGCGGGCTGCACCTTGTTCGCGGTCGCGAAGGCCTTGCGGATGGCGTCCGCCATCCCGGAGTACGTGGCGAGATTGCTGCGCCGCGAGCCCGGCGTGAGCACCTGATCCACGACGACCGCATCGGCGTGGTGCGGCACGAGGCAGCCGTGAATCAGGGAGCTCTTCCCGCTGCCGGCGACGCCGGTGACGACGGTGAGCACGCCCTTTGGAATCTTGACCGTCACGTTGCGCAGGTTGTTGAGCGTCGCTTTCTCGACGAGGAGGTGGCCCTTCGCCTGGCGGTACTCCGTCTTCAACGACGTGTGCTGCGCGAGGTGCTGCCCCGTCTTCGTGCCCGACTTCTTCAGCGCCGCGAAGGTCCCCTCGAACACGACGGCGCCGCCTTCCTTTCCGGCGCCGGGCCCCATGTCGACGATGTGGTCGGCGACGGCCATCACCTCCGGCTTGTGCTCGACGACGAGGACCGTGTTCCCCTTGTCGCGCAACATGCAGAGCACACGGTTGAGCCGTTCGACGTCGTGCGCGTGCAGCCCGATCGTGGGCTCGTCGAAGACGTAGACCATCTCTGTGAGCGCCGCGCCAAGTTGACGGACCATCTTGACGCGCTGCGATTCGCCGCCCGAGAGCGTCGCCGTCTCGCGACCCAAGGTGAGATACCCGAGGCCGATGGCGACGAGGTGATCGAGTCGCTCGACGATGCGCGCCAGCAGCGGCGCTACGGGCGGCGCTTTGAGCTCGCGCGTCCACCCGAGCAGCTCGCCGATGGGCATCATCGACACGTCGGCGATGCTCTTCTTGGCGATCTTGCACGCACGTGCGGCCTCGCCGAGGCGCGTGCCGCCGCACGCATCGCACGGACCGCGGGTCACGATGCGCTCGAAGTGCGGGCGCAGGGTCCCGCGCATCTTCTCCGCGTCCTTGCCGAGGTAGATTCGCTTGAATTTCACGACGAGCCCCTCGTAAGGGCTCTTCATGTTGCCGAGCGACCGCACCTTCAACTTTGGATCGTCGAGGTAAAGAAGCTTGTCCCATTCGGCCTTGGTGTAGTCGCGTAGCTTCTTCTTCAAGTCGAAGAAGCCCGAGTGCGCGAAGATCGACCAGTGATAGCCGTCGACGTGGAACGTCGGAAAGAGGATCGCGCCCTCGGCGAGCGACTTGTTCTTGTCGACGAGCGCGTCGACGTCGATCTTCGACGCGCGAGCGAGGCCCTCGCACTGCGGGCACATGCCGCGAGGGTCGTTGAACGAAAGGGCCAGGGCGTGCGGCACCTTGGGCGCGCCGATTCGCGCGAAGAGGACGCGGAACATCGTGTACACGTCGGTGGCCGTCCCGAGCGTGGAGCGGGGGTTCCCGCCGAGCGGGTGCTGGTCGACGATGATCGCCGTCGACAGGTTGTTCAGCGCGTCCGCGTCGGGCTGTCCGTAGCGCGGCAGGAAGAGCTGCACGAAGGTCGGGAACGTCTCGTTGATGAGCCGCTGCGACTCCGCCGCGATCGTGTCGAAGACCAGCGAGCTCTTCCCGCTGCCCGAGACGCCCGTGAAGACCGTGAGCCGGCGACGGGGAATCTCGAGCGAGACGTTCTTGAGGTTGTTCTCGCGCGCGCCGCGCACTTCGATGTTGCCGAACGGAGAGCCCATCGAGCGACCGCGCTTGCGCGCGCGACCAAACCAATGGGCGCGCACCGAATGGTCGGTCAAGTGCTCCCGAGTCGCGCCGCGCGAACCGTCGTCGTCCGGTCTCAGCGACGGTCGACGCGACGGACGCCGCGATCGGGCGACTGCGCCAGCGTCACGAAGTCCACGCACGGCGGGTGCGCCTCCAGGGCGGGCACGTAGACGCGGTAGGCGGGGACGAAGCGCTCGATGTAGTCCCTCGCGTCCTCGTCCGACAGCGCCGGCTCCCCGCGCGCGCGACGGGCTCGCTCCGCGTCGACGCGCCACTCGACGACCGTATCGAG
>DATGJA010000121.1:0-5001 GCA_035295445.1 Polyangiaceae bacterium
GTCGAGAAGCCGCTGCAACGCCGCCATGTGGGCCGTCAGCCGGGGGCACGACGACCGACAGCGGGTGAAGACGAAGTCGACCACGCTCACGTGGCCGGTCAGCCCTGCCGTCGTGAAGGGGGCGCCGTGCTCGTCGACGAGCGAAACGGCGGGGACCTCACCGTAGACGGGCAACGGGGGTCGCGGCCGCATCGATCGCGCCACGAGCGCCAGCCCGATCGCCAGGGTTAGGGCGGCGATCGTCAGGGCGGCGCGCACGGCCGGATCCCCCCCTTACGGATGCGCCAGGAGCGCCACGAGGAGCGCCGACAGATAGACGATCGAGAAGAAGAACACGCCCTTGGCCCACCGATGCGGGCGGAACGCGCCACGCCCCGAGAGCCCACGCAGCGCGGCCGCAAGGAAGGCCGCCCCGAGCACCGTCGCGGCCGCGAGATATGCGTGCCCCGCGAGCCCGAAGGGGACGAAGAGCATCGACCACCCGACGAGAAGGACGCTCCACAGCGCGATCGTCTGGCGAGCGGCCCGCTCGCCGTGCTGCACGCTGACCACCTGCAGGCCCGCGCGCGCGTAGTCCTCGGCGCGGAAGATCGCGATCGCGGCGAAGTGCGGGATCTGCCAGAGAAAGAGCACCCCGAAGAGCAAGGCGCCGCCCAGGCCCACGCGCGACGTCACCGTGGACCAGCCGAGCAGTGGCGGGATGGCCCCCGGCACCGCTCCGACGAGCAGCGCCAGGTGCGTGTGGCGCTTGAGCGGCGTGTACACGGCGACGTAGCTTCCGAGCGCGACGAGACCGAGCAGCCCCGTCGTCAGGTTCACGAGGAAGAGCATCGGGACCGAGATGGCGGCCAGCGCCACCCCGAACGCGAGCGCGACGTCCGGCGCCATTCGTCCGGCGGGCAGGGGGCGGTTGCGCGTCCGGGTCATGCGCGCATCGACGTCCCGCTCCCACCACATGTTGAGCGTGTTGGCGGCGCCCACGATGAGGGTCGTCCCGACGAGCGACAGCCAGGTGGCGCGCGCCGTGGCGTGACCGGGCGCGAGGCGCATGCCCGCGGCCTCCGTGACGAGAACGAGGCCGGTGATGCGCGGCTTGGTGAGGGCGACGAGATCGCGCGCGAGCGCCCAGCCCCGCGACCGAACAGCTACGGCCGAGGCGGCGGGAGACGTCGGGTAAACGGTGAGCTCGGGGTTGGCCACGCGCGCAAAACCTCGTCTTTTCCGAGGCTCTCGTCTTTAGAGCCCGCGGGCTCCCTTGGCAAGCGCGGCGCTAGAGCGCGTCCTCTTCGAGCCTCTTTTTGCGGTCGTCGAGGAGCGTGCGCCACATGGCCCGCTCGTCCACGCAAGCAAGCGCGGCCCACTGCGCCGCGACCACGCCGCAGAGGGCGCGCAGGGGCGCGTCGAAGGCTCCGCGCGAGACGAGCACGAGCGCCATGGTCGAGACGATGGCCACCACCTGCTTCGGCTGAGAGGCTGCTACGAGGGCGAGGAGCAGCGACGCCGGAACGAGGAAGGTCGCGAGCGCGTCGAGACCATAGGGGGCCGGTACGCCCGGCGCGTCGCTCAAGGAAGTGTGGAGGATAGCCTGCCAGGCGTATGCGTCCGCGTGCACGCCGTTGGCGACGCCCCACGTGAGGACCGCGGCGCCGACGACGGCGGCGAAGGCGCCGAGGTGACCTGCCCAGCGGCTTCGGGTGCCGAGCCACATGACGGCGACGAGCTGGCCCGCCGCCTCGAAGAGCACGCCGGCCGTGGCCAGGCCGCGGCTCCACCCGAAGAGTCGGAGGCTCGCGGCGTCGCCCGCGCGCGTGGCCATGAGCCAGGCGGCCACGCGCGAGAGCGACGCGAGCGCGAACACGAACAACACGCCCGCCGCAGCGCGCGTGTGCGGTCCTCGGGCCGACGCGTAGGCGGCGACGATCGCGGCCGCGGCCGCCACCACCGCCACGACGAGCGACGTCACGATCATGGCCGACGCCGGAAGTCGGTCGCCCCCGGGGAGCCGGTCGGCCACGCGAACGAGCGTCAACCCCACGGCGCCGAGGCCCGTCACGATGAGCGCGACGCGGCAAACGGTCGGAATGCCCCCTGCCCGCGAGAGGTCGAGCGCGCCCCGCAGGACCAGCGCGACCAGCGTGGCCAAAAGAAATATCGACAGCGAGGTCGACAGGCCATCGCTCGCCGTGACGAGCCAGTCGGGCGCGTTGCCGCGCACGCCGGGCGCGACGATGACGCCCATGATCCCGCTGGCCACGGCGCCGAACGCCGCGGTCCGCAGGAGCCAGGACGCGGTCAGGGCGGGCGACGACGGAGGGACGGGGGACCGCTCGAGCGCGACCCCCGCGGCAAGCGGGAGGGTATCCGGGCTGGGGCCGGCTTCGGCCGAGGGCGGGGACGAGCCGTCGGGCGTCGCGTCGGCCGTCGTCATGTCGTAGCGGAGGGTAGCAGACGGCAAGCCCGCCGGTTTAGCCCGAGGACGGCACCGTCGCGCCGACGGGACGCCAGAGCCCCTCGCGCGCGTCGTTCGGGCTGGCCGGGAGGCCGCGCTCCTTGCCGGGGCCGGGCGGGGGGAGGCCGGGAGGCTGCGGCGTGCCGGGTGACTCCTGCGCGGGAGTGTTCAGAATGAACGGCCGGGCCCCCATGGTCGAGCACGCGTAGACCTCGTCCCGGTGGAACTCCCAGTGCAGGTAGACGTTGCCGTCCGGCGAGACGATCGCCATCGGCGCCGGCCCGAACGGCTGCGCGCGGTCGACCGCGTCGAGCGCCGCGATGTCGAACGCCGTGATGCCGCTGGTCCGCACGATCCCCATCTTCTTGAGGTGCCCGTCGCGGGTCAGCACGATCTCGAGGCGGGTGACCAGGTGCTGGTCGTTCATCGGGTGGTTGGAGGGAAGTCCGTCGAGCGACTCGAGGAAGGAGTCCGCGAAGATGGGGTGAATCCGGTTGTGCATGCCGTTCAGGTACGACGCGAACGGGACCTGCGCGGTGTTGAGGGCGGTCTGGTTGCCGGGTTTGACGCTCGAGACGTAGTTCTCGATGGCGCTCCGCCACCGCTCGAAGCGCGATGCGATCCACGAGCCGCGATGCTCGCTCTTGCGGCGCTCGCCGTCCGCGTCGCGCAGCTTGCGTAGGTTGTCGACGCCGACGATGGTCGCAATCTGCCCCTGGCTGAGGTTCGTGTTCAGCGAGCCCGGCGCCCCTCGCTGCCCCAGACCCGGAAGCGACCAGAGTCGGCGACCGGCGAGCGCCGGAGCCGGGGTGCCCGCGTTCGGCTCGGGCGTGGTCCCCGTGGCGCCCCCCGTGCGGGCGGGGTTGAAGCTCCATTCGCCGTTCGCTCCGGCCATCACGTCGGGGGACGGTGGCGTCGCCCCTCCCGGGACGGGCTGCGGCTCGGAGCGCTGCTGCGCGTCGTCGGGGGAGGGCGCCTTCGAATCGTTGCCCGCGCCCCGTGGGGTCCCGGCCGGCTCGGGCGTCGACGTCGCGGCGCTCGTCGGCTGCGCGCTGGCCCGGGGGACCTTCGGCTCGGCGATGACGTCGAAGTCCGTGCCCTTCTCGCCCGGCGCGCGGTTCTTCTGCCCGGGGTGCTCCGAGCTCTCGGCGACGCGCGTTCGATCGCTGTCCCCCGGCTGCTCGTCGCTTCCCGGGTGATTGCCGCCGGGCGTCGGTTCCTCGTCGTCGCGGTCGTGGGACGTCTGCGTGGCCTGCGTCTCCTTGTCGACGTGGTTCGCCTCGTCCCCGATGAACTTGGCCGTCGGGTTGTCTTCCTGGTTGGGCTTGACGTGCTGGCGGACGGCGATGCGCTTGTCCTTGAGCGGATCCTCGGGCAAAACGAGGGG
Source organism: Polyangiaceae bacterium (assembly GCA_035295445.1). Taxonomy (GTDB): domain Bacteria; phylum Myxococcota_A; class Polyangia; order Polyangiales; family Polyangiaceae; genus Palsa-1150. The sequence continues at coordinate 3,837 of DATGJA010000121.1, forward strand.
CTTTGCCTGCTCGTCCTTCTTGACGACGACGACGCGGGGCTCCTCTTTGACCTTGGCCTGCTCCGGCTTGGTCTCGGGCTTGGCCTCCGGGGGCTTGTCGGCGGAGGGCGTGGGCGGGACGGCCTTCGGCGGCTCGGGCGGGGGGGGCGTCTCGCGCGCCTCTTCGCTCGGCTCGCCCAGGGACACCTCGAAGGTCTGCTCGCTCTGCTTGGCCAGGCTGCTCGCCTGCCGGGACAGGTTCCAAAGCTCGGACCGATCGTCGTGGACCTTCGCCACCACGAGGCCCCCCGCGCCGAACATGAAATGCGCGCATACCGCGGCACAAATCCAGAGGGCGAGGGGGATGGTGACGTCGCGCGTCCGCATGGCCAGTCACTCGTTCGGGGTCGCGTCCGAACTTACAAACTACGTACCCTGGGCCGAAGCGTCGAGTCGCGAGGGGGAACGTACCACGGGAGGGAGCACATACCAGCGGTCCACGTAGAATCATTGGAGAATCGTGGTGACGAGGACGGTAGGACGGTAGGCAGGGTGACCAAAATCATGTCCACCATGTCCCCCCCCTCCTATCGGCCTCTCACGAAAGGTTTCGCGCGCATATGGGCTGCTCTTACGAGATCCGCGGCGCCCTCCCCGAGGACGAGGACCAGCTCCTCGAGGTCGCCCGACACCTGAACACGGTGAACCTGCCGGCCGATCGCGAAGAGATTCGCGGCCTCCTCGATCACGCACACAAGAGCTTCAACGGCTCGCTGAAGGACCCGCGCCGCCGCGAGTACGTCTTCGTGCTCGTCGACGTCGAAGCGAGCCGGATCGTCGGCACGTCGATGGTCATCGGCCAGCTGGGCCGTCGGGACGCGCCCTACATCTACGTCGACGTCTCCGAGGAGGAGCGCTACTCGGCGACCCTCGACCGGCACTTCCGGCACGTGGTCCTCAAGATCGGCTACTCGTACAGCGGCCCGACCGAGATCGGAGGCCTCATCGTGAGCCCGGAGCACCGCAAGCGGCCCGAGCGTCTCGGACAGATGATCTCGTACGTGCGGTTCCTCTTCCTCAAGATGCACCGCGACTGGTTTCGTGACGAGGCGCTGGCGGAGCTTCTTCCGCCCCTCGAACCGGACGGCACGTCGCACCTGTGGAACGCGGTCGGCCGCAAGTTCAC
>DATGJA010000122.1:0-29519 GCA_035295445.1 Polyangiaceae bacterium
ACCGACGGCTCGCCCGGGTCCCTCGGCGAGGCACACTCGGTGCGATTTCTGCCGCGCGCCTTGGCGGCGTACATGGCCTCGTCGGCGGCGACCAGGAGCGGCTCGGTCTTCCACGGCGCCATACCGCTCGAGACCCCAACCGAGGCGGTCACGTTGAGGGGGGTTCCGGCGGGAGTCTTGATGGCCGCCTCGGCGATCGCCCTTCGCGCTCGCTCTGCGGCGATGCGCGCGCCGGCCTCGCCGGTCTGCGGCAGCGCGACCACGAACTCCTCCCCTCCCCAGCGGGCGACGAGATCGCTCCGCCGAGCCACCTTGGAGAGCACGCCGGCGACGCCCTTCAGCACGGCGTCCCCCGCGGCATGGCCATGCACGTCGTTTACGGACTTGAAGTGATCGATGTCGAGGAGCAGGAGCGAGAGCGGCCACATGTTGCGATCCGACCGCGCGCGTTCTCGGTCGATTGCGTCGAGAAACGCGCGACGGTTGAGGAGGCCGGTGAGCGAGTCGACCGTGGCCAGACGCCGTGTGTCTTCGTAGAGCGCTGTCATCTGCAGCGGCCCGCCCAGCTCACACGCCACCAGCGAGACGAGGCGCTGCTCCTCGCGGCCGAGCCCCCGCGCCGTCGGCGCCATCGCCAGGCGACCCACGGGCGATCCGCCGAAGACGATGGGCCACGTCTGGACGGTCGATGAGCCGCCCGGCACGGTACGTTCGTCGGATACGGTCTGGAGGGCCGCTTCCGGCGCGACCTCCAGCGTCGAGCGCGCCGCCGCCTCGGCGGTCTCCTTCTCCGACGGGTGCGCGTGAACGAGGAGCGGCGCGTACGCGCGCGAGGGCATGACCGCGGCCCATCGATAGCTCAACACGTCGCTGAGAAGCGTGATGAGGCCGTCGAACAGTTTGGAGAGCTCGGCGGAGCTCGTCAGCGCGCGCACTTCGCCGGCGATGACCGATTCGAAGAGCGCGTTGTCGAGGATCGACGAGATGCGCTCGTGGGTGGAGCGATTCGAGGCGCGTCGCTCGATCTTCGCCGCAATCGGAGCGGGCGACGCCGCCGACAGGATCTCGGGCAGCCGATGCACGAGCTCGTCGACCCGGTCCTTGCCGACGTAGGCCGACGCGCCCGCAGAACGCGCCCAGAAGCGGGAACGCTTGTCGCCCGAGCCGGTCAAAAGAACCACCGGGATATGCGCGGTGGCCTGCTCGTTGCGGAGGAGGCGGCACAGCTGGACGCCGGAGATCCCGCTCATGACGAGGTCCGTCACGACCACGTCCGGCAGGGAGGTGAGGGCCTTCTCTGCGCCCGCTTCGCCGTCGGACGCCTCCTCGACCTCGTGCCCGTGGTCGCGCAGTCGCCCGCCCAGCAATGTGCGGACCGACTGACTGTCGTCGACGATCAGCACGCGCGCCAAGGGCCGATCTCCTCCTGCTCGTAGAACGGACCGACTCGCTCCGATCTGAAGCCAGCGCCGTCTATGGTAGCGCAGCCTCGGGGAAATCGGCCGAGCACTGCGCAGACGTGTCGTGGGGAGTCGGCTCGGCCAATCGGTAGAAAGCCGTCCTTCACCCGCACGATGCGCTAATAAGGCAGCGCCAACCCATGAACGCCCTTGCGGAACACCCGTACGCGTCGTTCGTCCACCTCGTTCAGAAGCCTGGGCGTTACCTCGGGGGCGAGTTCGGCGCGCGCCCCAAGGACTGGGACGCCGTCGAGGCCCGCGTGTGCCTTGCGTTTCCCGACGTTTACGACATCGGGATGAGCCATCTCGGCTTCAAGATCCTCTACAAGCTCCTGAACGACGACTCACGCACACTCGCGGAGCGCGCGTACGCCCCTTGGATCGACATGGAGGGGGAGCTGCGCCGGCGAGGGCTTCCCCTGGTCTCGTGCGAGTCGGCGCGCCCCCTGCGGGACTTCGACGTGGTGGGGTTCTCGCTGCAGTTCGAGCTCACCTACACGAACGTCCTGTCGATGCTTGAGCTCGGCGGGATTCCCCTCCGCTGCGACGCGCGCGGCGAGGACGACCCGCTCGTCGTTGCAGGCGGCCCGACGGCCACGCACCCCGAGCCCATCGCGCCCTTCCTCGACGCGGTGGTGATTGGAGACGGCGAGGAGGTCGCCGCGCAGGTCGCGCTCTCCTGGACCCGCTCGAAGAGGGCCGGCGCGTCGCGCGCGGATCGTCTGCGCGCGCTGGCCGAGCTCCGAGGGGTCTACGTTCCTTCGCTCTACGGCACGCTCGTCGATCCAGAGACGGGGTTCACCGTGATCGATGCGCCTTCGGCGGGCGGCCCCATGCCCGTGAAGCGGACGTTCGTCGAAGACCTCAACCGGTTCCCGTTCCCCGACGACGGCCCGATCGGCGGCCCCGAGGCCATCTTCGATCGGATGTCGATCGAGATCGCGCGCGGATGCACCGAAGGGTGCCGGTTCTGTCAGGCCGGGATGATCTACCGGCCCGTACGCGAGCGCGACCCCGAGCAGATCGCCGACGCCGTCGTCAGCGCCGTGGAAAAGAGCGGCTACGACGAGGCCAGCTTGACCTCGCTTTCGACGGCCGATTACTCGTGCATCGCCCCGCTTGTGAAGAAGGTGGCCGACCGTCTGACGCCCAAGAGGGTCTCGCTCGGCGTGTCGAGCCTGCGCGCGTATGGGCTCGACGCCAACGTCCTCGACGACATGGCGCGCGTACGGGCGACGGGCGTCACCTTCGCGCCGGAGGCCGGGACGCAGCGCATGCGGGACGTCGTCAACAAGAACGTCACCGAGGAGCAGCTCCTCGAGACGGCGGAGCGCGTGTTCTCGCGGGGCTGGCAGGCGATGAAGCTCTATTTCATGATTGGCTTGCCGACGGAGGAAGAGGAGGACGTGCGCGAGATCCCCCGCGTGGGAGGCCGCGCCCGCGCCATCGGAAAGAGGGTCAAGAGGGAGCTCGGCGCGGGCGGCGCCCCGAAGGTGACCGTCAGCGTGTCCACGCACGTGCCCAAGCCCCACACGCCCTTCCAGTGGTGCGCGATGGACGCGCCCGACACCGTCCGCACCAAACAGCGCTGGCTGGAGCAAGAGGCGCACGTGGCCGGCGTCGACCTGAAGGTCCACGACGGCGATACGTCATGGCTCGAGGGCGTGTTCGCTCGAGGCGATCGCTCGCTCGCGCCGGTGCTCGAGCGGGCCTACCGGTCCGGCGCCCGTTTCGATTCTTGGGAAGACCAAAAGAAGATGGCCGTCTGGGAGGACGCCTTCCGCGCCGAGGGGGTCGACCCAGCCCGGTACCTTGGGACGATCCCCGTGACGTCGAGGCTCCCCTGGGATCACATCGACGTGGGCTTGGAGGACGGCTTTCTCTTGCGCGAGTATCGCAAGGCGCTCAAGAGTCGCCTCTCGCTTCCGTGTGGCAAGGTCGCCGGCACCTTCGTGCACGCGGCGAGCGTCGACGATGCGAACGCGGGGGACCGTAAGCTCGTCTGTTACGACTGCGGCATCGCGTGCGATCTCTCTGCGATGCGCGAGCAGCGCCTCGTGTACCTGCGCAAGCTCGGCGCCGAGGAACGACGGCCGCCCGCGCCGCCGCCCCAGCGGATGCAACGCGCACGGAGGGGGCCGCCCGCGCGATCGAGCCAAGGGGAGCCGCGCCGGTACCGCTTCGTCTACGAGAAGCTCGGGGCCGCGGCGTACCTCTCGCATCTGGACCTCATCCGTGCCCTCCCGCGGGCCTTCCGCCGGCTCGCACTGCCCCTCTACTACTCGAACGGTTTTCACCCGAAGCCTGACATGTCGTTCGGCCCCGCGTTGTCGCTGGGCGTGTCGAGCGTATGCGAGGTGGTCGACGTCAAGCTCACCGTCGACGTGACCGCCGCTGACCTGCTCGAGGATCTTACGGCGGGCTCGCAGCCGGGCTTGCGCTTCGTTGGGGGTGCCGGCTTGGCGGCCGGGCAGCCGGGCGTCACCCGCGTCATCGACGCGGCCCGCTACATCGTGGGCATCCCGCGGTCCGCGATCGATCCGCTCGGGGGGATGGCTTGGTTGCAAGCGCGGATCGACCAGGCACGGGACGGGCGTTCGTTGGTCGTCACGCGGCGAATCGACGGGGTTGGCAAGCGCGTGGACGTCCGCGACCTCTTGCGCTCGATCGACGTGGCGGACGGGACGTCGTCCGACGCGCTGACCCGGGCTGGGCTCGTCGGCGCGCTCGCCCCGCTGCAGGTGGAAGTCGACGTGCGCGGATCCGGCGGCGTCAAGATCGCCGAGGTGGTCGAAGCCGTCTTCGGCGACGCCGAGCTGCCGCATCGGGCGGTGCGCATCGAGATGGGAGCGCGCCAGCCGGACGGGAGCATCGCGTCCCCGCTCTCACGCAGAGACGGGTAAAGCAGCCCAAACTACCTCCCCTTCGGGGCGGCGGTACGCCTCGCCGTGGGCGCGCTCGATCCCAAGAGGCGGAGCGCCCGGCAGACGTCGGCGTCCTTGCAAGGCCCAATGTTCCCGCCGTGAGGCGGCCACGACACGTTCCACGTACCGTCCTCGGCGTGCATGAGAACATTCCGGTCGCGCACGTCAGGGCCGCGCCATACGGGGGGCGCGTGCGACAGCGCGATCTCCCGATCGCTCACCTCTACGCTTCCGAAGGGAAAGCGCAGGGTCGGCGATAGCCCCACGCGCTGCACCGGCGTCCCGTCGGGGAGCGCGTAGAGCAGCGTCGTCAGGCGAAGCACGCCGGCATGCGCGTCGTCGTCGATGTACTCCTGCGCGCACCCCTTGCCGAACGTCGTTGCGCCGATCGACGGCGCGCGTCGATACGCCGTCAAGGCGCCGGCGATCATCTCCGCCGCGCTCGCGGTGTCTCCGTCGACGAGGGACGCGACCGGACCACGCCAGCGATCGACGCCGGGCGGCTCGGGCGCCCGGTCGGTCTCGAGCGAGCCGTCCCGGCGCTTCATCGGAAAGAGCGACGCGCCTGGAATGAAGAGGCCGAGGGCATCGATGGCGCCATCGGTGGAGCCACCCCCGTTGCCGCGCAGGTCGAGGACCACCCCCGCGAGAGGCCGTCCCTCCCTTTGGCGCTCTCGCAGGATGCTGCGCGTCAGCTCCTCGCCCAGGTCGTCGCGCACGTCGTGAATCGAAATAATGACCGCGTCGGACTCGCCGTATTCGACGCGCTCGACTGGGAGCTCATCGTCGTCGTCGTCGCTCGAGCCGGCGCTCCGCGTCGCGCTCCCTGAGCCGTCAAGCCACGTGGTCACCGGGAGGCCCTCACCCGCTCGAAGGACGACGGCTTGGGCCGCCGGGTGCGCCTCCGACGCCGCGAACCCGAGCTGCTCGGCTTGCTCGTAGCTGAGGCCAGCCGTCGGGACTCCGGCCAGCGAGAGGATCACGTCCCCGTCGGCGAGGGGCGGCGCGGCTCCCGACTCGAGCCGGAGACCGACCGCCGTACGCTCCGCTTTGTCCCAGAGCCGTACGGGGGGACGCGCCTCAAGATCGACTTCGTACACGCTCGACTCCTCGTCGAGCGGCGCCCACGCGCCGTGCGGATCGATGGCAGGAACGTAGGCGCGCACTTCGGCTGCCAGGACGACGCCCGCCCACCCATCCGCGTCGAGACCCGGAAAGTACCGGGTGCGCGCGGCGTCCAGGTACGGGCGCGCCGGGGGGCCGAGGGCCCGCTCCGTCGCGCGGAGGCGACGGCCGAGCGTCGCCGCCAACGCCCGCGCCGGGCGGGTCACGGTCGCGCCCTCGAAGGCGGCCGCCGATGCGGCCGACCCCGTGCTCTCGGCGCCGGCCTCGCGAGCAAAGGCCTCGTCGAAGACCGCCCGGAGCTCTCCAACCCAAGCGACGAGATCGGCCCCCACCGCTCGCGCCGCGTCGCATCCGCGAGCGCGACGGGTCCCCTCCATGTCGGCCAGCAGGTCGGTAGCGCTGCGGTCGAAGGAGGCCGCGACTGGCGTGTCGGGTGCCGCGCTCCAGAGCCCATACGGATCCAGCCAATCGGCCGCCGCCTCGGCGAGCGCTCGGGCGTCAACCGCGCTGGGCGGATAGCCGAGCTGCGCGCGCGCCTGGGCGACGATGGCCCGGGCGCTATCGCAGCTCAACGCAGGGGCTCGCCCGTTCGGAATGCGGAAGGCGTGCGACCGCGCGTCGTCTCCCGCGGAGGGCGTGGCCTTCTCGTCTCCAGAGGGCACCTCGGGAGGGGCGCCGGCATGCACCGACGGGGACGGCGGGGCGACGCTCGGCCGGAGGGCCCAGAACAGCCCCCCGCCAATGGCAATGACCACGCCAGCCATGGCCGCGACACGGCGAATCATGAGGTAAGGAAGCGTAGCAGGCGGCCTTTCGCGGGCAGGAATTTCCGGTCGCACACTGACTCTGGGGAAACGGGGTCCATACGGCACTTCGCCAGGATTCCTGCGGCGACCGCGACCATGTGACGCATGGTGTCATCACAGCCGCCGCAGTCTTGTGCCGCAAGGTGTGCTACGCCCGCCGTTGGAAAGGAACCCGCCAAGCGATGCCCAACCTCACCGAGACCCTGACCGCAGAGTCCAGCAAGAGCGCAATCGTCGACGACTGCATTGCCGTGATTGATGCGGAGGTGGAGGACAAGGGGGGGTTCGGTGGCTTCGCGATCAAGGCGGGGTACAAGGTCATCCAGGGCATCAAGCCGGGGTTCGTGCGGCAGGTCGTGACCGACCTCCTCCCGGAATTCGCCCACGCGCTCGAGCCGATCTATCAGGAGGCCAAGTCGAGCGGGCAACGGGTTCGCGACCACTTCAACGCGCACGCGACGAGCGTGGCGGACGCCTTGTTGACGATCACAGACGACAAGGCGAAGCGCGCCAAGAGCCCGATGGTCAAAGGTACGTACGAAAAGCTCCGGGGCAGCGCGAAGAAGAACGTGGAGGCCGCGGTCCCTCGACTGGCGGCGATGATCGAGAAGCACGCGCCGTGACCGCGCAGGGAGCGACACCCGAGCCGGTCGTCGTCTCCACTTCTTGGCTCGCGTCCCGCCTCGGCGATCCCGAGGTCTGCGTCATCGACATTCGGGGGAAGATCCTGCCGCCCGGGAGCCACCCCCGTTACTCGCCCAAGCGCGACGAGTTCGACGCCGCGCACGTGCCCGGCGCCGTCTTCGTCGACTGGACGCGCGACATCGTCGACTCGGACGACCCGGTGCCGGTGCAGATCGCGGCGCCGGACGCGTTTGCACGAGCGATGGGCGACCGGGGGATCGGCGATCGGACGCTCGTCGTGACTTACGACGACTACAACCACGTCCTGGCCGGCCGGATGGCGTGGGCCCTGCGCTACTACGGCCACGACGAAGTACGCGTTCTGGACGGCGGCTGGTCGCGGTGGGTGGCCGAGGAGCGGCCCACGACGTCGGAGCCGACGCGTCGCGACCGCGCCACCTTCACGGCCCGGGTTCGGCCCGAGCTTCGACGCACGGCGAATCAGGTGATGCGGACCCTCGGTGACCCCGATGTCCTGCTCGTGGACGCGCGACCGCCCGACCAGTACGCGGGGCGCGCCAGCGCCGCGTCCCGGGCGGGCCACATCCCGGGGGCGATCAACGTGCCCTACGCGAGCCTCATCGATTCGGCGACCGGCAAGTTCTTGCCCCGCGAAGGCCTCGGGCGCGCATTTGCGGCCGCCGGGGTCGACGTCCGCGACTTGCCGCGCGACGTCGTCGTCTACTGCAACGGCGGGGTCTCCTGCACCGTGCCCCTCGAGGCACTTCGATTGCTCGGACGGGAAGAGGTGGCGGTCTACGACGGTTCCTGGAACGAGTGGGGCAACGACCCAGACCGCCCCGTCCGCGCCGGCGGCCAACCTTAGAGAGACTTTCGCGCTCGGGCCACGGGGCGGAAATCGCGCCATCCCGCGCCGCCGCGCCCGCGAAGAGACCGCTCGGCATACCGGCGGCCGTGCCGGCGCGGTTTGTGCGTACGTCACGACAACGATGCAACGGCGGCGCAACGCGCGCCCCGCTCAGTGAATCGAATCGGCGGAAACGCGCATGAAGAGACCCTCCTCGATCCGTCCCGCGGACGGCAAGCTCGGCGTGCTCTTGCCCGGGATGGGCGCCGTGGCCACCACGACGATGGCCGGCACCCTTCTGGCTCGCAAGGGCAAGGCTTTGCCGGTCGGCTCCCTCACGCAAATGGGGACGATTCGGCTCGGCCGCCGAACCGAGCATCGCCGGCCCAAGATCTCGGACCTGGTGCCGCTCGCCAACCTCTCTCAGCTCGAGTTCGGCGGGTGGGACATCTTCGAGGACACCGCGCTCGAGGCGGCCCAGCACGCCAAGGTCCTCGACTCGGAGCACATCGACGACGTGCGCGAAGAGCTCGACGCGATTCGGCCGATGACGGGCGTCTTTTACCCGGGGTACGTGAAACGGCTGCACGGAACTCATACGAAATCCGCCCGGAGCAAGGCGGAAATGGTCGCGCAGGTGCGGCGCGACATACGCACCTTCAGGACCGAGCGCGAGTGTGACCGATTGGTCGCTGTGTGGTGTGGCTCCACGGAGACGTTCCTTGTTCCCGGCGCGGTCCACCAGAGCATCGGCGCGTTCGAGGACGGGCTCCGCGCCGACGACCCCTCGATCTCCAACGCGCAGATCTATGCATGGGCCTGCATTCACGAGCGCGTTCCGTTCGCGAACGGCGCGCCGAACCTATGCGTCGATTTTCCGGCAGCCTGGGAACTCGCGCGCGAGTGCCGCGTTCCGATCGCCGGGAAGGACTTCAAGACCGGACAGACACTGCTGAAGACCATCCTCGCGCCGGGCCTGAAGGCGCGGATGCTCGGCCTGCACGGCTGGTACAGTACGAACATCCTCGGCAACCGAGACGGAGAGGTGCTCGACGATCCGGACAGCTTCCGCACCAAAGAGGTCTCGAAGCTCGGAGTTCTCGAGCATATTTTGCAGCCGGATCTCTACCCGGACCTCTACGCCCAGCTCGTCCACAAGGTTCGCATCGACTACTACCCGCCTCGCGGCGACGCGAAGGAGGGCTGGGACAACGTCGACCTCTTCGGCTGGCTCGGCTACCCGATGCAGCTCAAGGTCAACTTCCTTTGCCGCGATTCGATCTTGGCGGCGCCCGTCGTGCTCGATTTGGCCCTCTTCCTCGACCTCGCGCAGAGGGCCGACATGCACGGTACGCAGGAGTGGTTGAGCTTTTATTTCAAGAGCCCCATGACTGCGAAGGACCTTTATCCAGAACACGATTTGTTCATTCAGCTGATGAAGTTGAAGAACACGCTGCGCTGGATGGTGGGGGAAGACGTCATTTCCCATCTGGGGACGGAATACTATGACTGACTTTCCTCCAAGCAATGCGCCGCGCGACTTGCGGGGCGCCATCGTCGGATACGGCTTCATCGCCGAGCGCGGGCACGCGCCGGCTTATGCGTTGCCCGGCGAGACCCGTTTTCAAATCGTGGCGATCGCAGACGGTTGCGCGGCCCGCCGAGAAAAGGCACACGCGGCGTTCCCGCAGGCACGCATCTACGAGGGGCACGAACAGCTCCTCGAGGCCGAGCGGGGCCGAATCGATTTCGTCGACGTGGCGACTCCTCCGTGTGATCACGCGCGCGTCGCGACCCACGCGCTCTCGCGGGGATTGCACGTGCTCTGCGAAAAGCCGCTCGCAACGACGGCGGCCGATGCCCGTCGGATGTTGGCTCGCGCTCGCGACTCGCGGCGTGTCCTCTTCCCGTCGCACAACTACAAGCACGCGCCAGTCGTCAAGGCCGTGCGCCGGGTGCTCGACCAGGGCGCGATCGGCGCGGTGAGGCTCGTGACGCTCCAGACGTTTCGAACGACGCATGCGAAAGGCGTGGATGAATGGCGTCGCGACTGGCGGCGTGAGCGGCGGTTCTCGGGCGGCGGGATCGCCATGGACCACGGCAGCCACACCTTTTACCTCGCGTTCGACTGGCTCGGCGGCTACCCGACCTCCATCAGCGCGAAGATGTCGACCCTGGGCGTGTTCGATACCGAGGACAACTTCTCGTGCTCCATGACGTTCCCCCATGGCACTGCGTCGGCGCATCTGTCGTGGACCGCGGGCGTCCGAAAGGTCCTCTACACGATTCATGGCGAGCGGGGCGCGATTCGGGTCGAGGATGACGACGTCGAAGTGGCGATCATGAAGGAAGCAACATCGCGCACCGCCAGCCCAACCGTCTGGGAGACCCACAAGCTCAGCGTCTCCTCGGACTGGATGGACGCGAGCCACGTCGGCTGGTTTCGCTCGCTCTTCGATCAATTCGCGGGGGCCATCGCCCGCGAGGACTTCGTCAGTCCGGAGACCGAGGCGAGCCTGGGGTGCGTCGAGCTCATCACCGCGGCATACGAGTCAGCGTTCGACGGTTCGCGCGAGCGCCTCCTCGCAGCGCGGGCCGAGAGGGCCGCTTGACGGACCTCCTCTGCTCCGTCGGACTCCTGATCGGCGTCGTGATGGTGGCCATCGCTTACGCGGGAGGCGCCTCCGGCGGGGGCGACGCCCGGCACTCTCGCGTCGAGAACGACGGCGGCTCCCCATGGCTCACCAAGAGGGCCATGGACAGGGGCTACCGGGCGCTCCTGCCCCTCGCGCGCGGGTGCGTGGCGCTCGGCATCGGCGCCAGCGTCGTGTCGTTTGCCTCGCTCGCGTTTGCTGCTGCGGCCGGCCTCGCGTTGGCACTCGGGCACTATGGCGTGGGCGCGGCGCTCGGGGTGGCGTCCTCCGCGTGCGACGCCCTGGACGGGTGCGTCGCGCGCGAGACGGGGACGGCGAGCGACGCCGGCGAGGTCCTCGACGCGACCATCGACCGCTACGCCGAGCTTCTCTTCCTCGCCGGAATCGCGATCGAGCAGCGCGCAAGTGCCGTCGTTCTCGGGGTCGTGCTGACGGCGATCGCGGGCTCGGTGATGGTGAGCTACGCAACCGCCAAAGCGGAGGCGATGCGCGTCGAGGGACCACGCGGCTCGATGCGCCGCGTCGAGCGCGCCGTGTATCTGGGGACGGGCGCGGCACTCGTCCCCATGGCGGCGTTGCTGGCCGAGCGGTGGCACCTTCCCGGTTGGGCGGCGCGAGCTCCGATCCTCGCCGCGTTGCTGCTCGTCGCGCTCGTCGCCAACGCATCTGCGGTCTGGCGCCTGCGCGCGGTCGCCCGCGTGCTTCGGGCGCGCGCCGGAGGCGTCGTGCTGGACGCGAACGACGCTCACGGTCTGTCGAGGGAACGCCATGTCGGAGCCGGCAACGCTGCCGAATGATGCGAGCACCTGGCGACTGCTCGGCCGACATCAAATCGGTTCGATCGTCGCCACCGCAATCGACTTCGGGACGATGATCCTCATCGTCCAAGCGCTCGGCGGATCCGCGGTATGGGCGACGGCCGTCGGGGCCGCGCTCGGCGGCGTCACGAACTTCGCGCTCGGGCGAACGTGGATCTTCCTCTTCCATGCCGGCTCGGTCCGCGGGCAGGGTGCGCGCTACGGACTCGTGTCGGCCGCGAGCGCCGGCCTCAACACGCTCGGCGAGCACTTGCTGCACGATCGGGCGCACGTCGAGTACGTGGTCGCTCGATGCATCGTCGCCATCTTGGTCAGCGTCTGCTGGAACTTCCCCTTGCAGCGACGTTTCGTCTTCCGGGAGGGCGCGACTCCATGACGGGCGGCCAGAAGGTCCACCTGAAGACGGTCGTCCCCGGACCGAGGAGCTGCGCCCTGAGACGGCGGGAGGACGAGCACATGGCGCCCGGCCTCCAAGGCTACGCGGTGATGGCGGGAATCGTCGTCGATCGCGCCGAGGGCAGCGCGGTGACGGACGTGGACGGCAACACGTTTCTGGACTTCATCGGGGGCATCGGCACGGGCTCCCTCGGTCACGCGCACCCGCGGGTCGTCGGCGCGATCCAGCAGCAGGTCGCGCGCGCGCACGTCGGTTCGTTCACGAGCGAGGCCCGTGTCGACCTCCTCGAGGCCCTCGCGAGACACGCCCCCGCACCCGGGCTCCATCGCGTGCAGCTCTACTCCGGTGGGGCAGAGGCAGTGGAGAGCGCTTTGCGCCTGGCCAAGAGCCACACGAAGAAGCACGAGTTCGCGTCGTTCTGGGGCGGATTCCACGGCAAGACGCTCGGCGCGCTCGGTCTCATGGGGTCGACGTACAAAGAGGGGCTCGGGCCGATGGCGCCCGGTTCACATCTCTTGCCGTATGCCGACTGCTATCGGTGCCCGATCGGATCGACCTACCCGTCGTGCGGGTTGGGCTGCGTCGAGCTCGGGCGCAAGCAGCTGAAGATGGCGAGCGCCGGGGCCCTGGCCGCCGTCGTCGTCGAACCGATGCAGGGGACGGCCGGAAACGTCGTTCCGCCCGACGATTTTCTCCCTGCGGTGAGGTCGGTGGCGCGCGACCTGGACGCGCTCCTCATCGTGGACGAAATGATCACGGGCTTCGGTCGGACCGGGAGGTGGTGGGGAGCCGATCATTCGGGGACGGCCGCCGACATCGTCACGCTCGGGAAGGCGTTCGGCGGCGGCTTCCCGCTCTCGGGTCTCGTCACGCGCGACGACATCGCCTCCGCCAAGCCGTGGAGCACGCCGAGCGGCTCGTCCTCGAGCTACGGCGGCAACCCGCTCGCGGCCGCGGCGGGGAACGCGGCGATCCGCACGATCGAGGAAGACGGCCTCGTGGAGAACGCCCGGGACGTCGGACGGTGGATGCTCGAGACGCTCGCTCCCTTCACCGACGACTACCCCTTCGTCGGGCATGTGCGCGGACGCGGTCTGCTCCTCGGCATCGAGCTCGTGCGCAACAAGAAGACGAAGGAGCCCCTGTCGCGCACGGTCACGCGTCGCATGTTTGACGACTGCGTCCGACGAGGCCTCCTGACCATGTCGTACGCGCCTAGCTTCCGACTTCAACCCGCGCTGACCGTCGACCGTGCGACGCTCGCGAATGGCCTCGCCATCCTGCGCGAGGTGTTCGACGGCGTGAAGCGAGACGGCACCTGGACGGCGGCGTGAGATGGCCCGCGCGTGGCGGCACCTGCGGTCGCTCTGGCCGGGCGCCTCCATCCTCGTCCCCATGCCCTTCGTCGCGCACGCAGTTTGGGCTGCGTTCACAGGGCGGTTCCGCTGGGAGAACGCCGTCATTCTCGCGCTCGTGCTGTCGCTCTTCGCGATCGGCCCGAGGACGAAGCGCCTCCTCGTCGGCATCTACCCGCTCGGTCTGGTGGGCCTGCTCTACAGCACGATGAAGCTCGTCCAGAACTTCGGGCTGTCGAGCGAGAGCGTGCACCTATGCGATCAGCGCGCCGTCGAGGCCGCGATCTTCGGCGTTACGGTGAATGGGACGCGCGGGACGTATCACGACTGGCTGCAAGCCCACGCTAACCGGTCGCTCGATCTGCTTTGCGCATTCCCCTACGCCGCGTTCCTCTGGGTCTGCTTCGGGTGCGCCTTCTGGCTCTACGTCTGGGATTACGCACGCATGACGCGGTTCGCCTGGTGCTTTCTCGCGCTCAACGTGGCGGGCTTCGTCACGTATCACCTCTACCCCGCAGCGCCGCCCTGGTACTACCACGCGCACGGCTGCGTCGTGGACGTCCACGCGCACGCGAGCGAGGGACCCAACCTTGCGCGCGTCGACGCGATGCTCGGCGTGAGCTACTTCGCGGGCATGTACGGCAGGTCGAGCGACGTCTTCGGCGCCATGCCGAGCCTTCACGTCGCGTACGCGCTCATCGTGGCGGTGGAGGGGTGGGCGACGTTCGGGCCCGTCCTGCGCGCCTCGAGCGTCCTCTTCTTTCTGCTGATGTGCTTCGCCGCCGTCTACCTCGATCACCACTGGGTTCTCGACGTGATCGCCGGAGTCGTCTACTGCCTGGCGGTCGTCGCCGCGTGCCGGTGGGTCACGCGCAGACCGACCCAGGGCGAGATCTCGAGCGCCACCGCGAGCGAGACCGCGAGGGCGGGATGAGAACGCACGATCACAAGGTCGCGTGGATCCTGGCCACCTGGTTCGGGTGCGGACGGGTGCCGGTCGCCCCGGGGACCGCGGGAACGCTCGGCGCGGTGCCGCTCTACCTCATGGCCGCCACCCTGGGACACGCAGCGGTGGGTATCACCGCGCTGGCGGTGACCGCGGCCGGCGTGTGGGCAGCGTCGATCGCGGCGAGGGACGTTGGGACCGAGGATCCCCAGGTGGTGGTCGTGGACGAGGTGGCCGGGTTCCTCGTGACGATGCTCGGCGTGAGCCGCCCTTCTTGGGTCGCCGTCGCGGTCGGATTCGCCGTCTTCCGCCTCCTCGACTCGCTCAAGCCTTGGCCCATCGGACGCCTCGAGGCGCTGCCGGGTGGATGGGGAATCGTGATGGATGACGTGGGCGCAGGGGTCCTCGGCGCGGCGTTGATGCGCGTCTTCGCGGTGGTCTCCCCATGAACACGGCCGGTGGAGCGCCCGGACCGCGCACGCGCGCCTTCGTGTCCTTCGCGTTGAAGTGGGGGGTCTGGCTGTGGGCGGCTTGCCTCATCGCCACAATACCAGCGGCGTGGCGCACGGTGCAGCTCTACGCACACCTGCGGAGCGAGGTCGAAGCGCTCTTGCCTCGACGGGCGCCGAGTGTCTTGGCCATCGACGAGCTTCGCGCCAGGCTGCCCGGACTCCAGCACCTGGGGGTCGTGGTCGACGCCGGCCGCGCCGAGCAGCTACCCCAGGCCGAGCGGCTGCTCGACGATCTGGCCGCGCGGGTAAGGGCATACCCCCGGGACCTCGTCCACGAGGTCCGCACCGGCAATCAGGAGGAGCGCCGCTTCCTCGAGGATCACGCGCCGCTCTACATGGAGGTCGCGGACCTCGAGGAGATTCAAGCGCGCGTCGAGGCGCGCCGCGACTGGGAGACCGCCAAGGAGACCGGAGCGCTCCTCGACGAGGACGCGCCGCCGCCGCCGCTCGACTTCCACGATCTCGAGCAGAAGTACGAAGCGCGGGCCACGGGCGGTCGTCGCTTTCCTCGGGATCGCTTCACGAGTGCAGCCGACCACACCACGCTGTTGCTCATCGAAGTGGACAGATTCGACTCCGGCCGAAGCGGCGGCGAGGCCTTGCTCGATCGGGTGAAGGCCGACCTCGCCGCGCTCCATCCGGAGGCCTACGCGCCCGGGATGCGGGTCGGATTCACGAGCGACGTCGCGATCAACGTCGAGGAGACGCAGGCTCTCCTCGCCGATCTGTCCCTCTCCAGCGTGATCGTCATCGTCCTCGTCGTCGCCGTCATCGTCCTCTACTACGAGTGGTGGCGAAGCGTCGCGGTGCTCGTGCCGCCGCTGCTCATCGCGTCCATCGGGGCGTTTGCGCTCGCGTCCCTTCCCCCGTTCCGGGTGACGGAGCTCAACTCGAATACGGCGTTCCTCGGGTCGATCATCGTCGGCAACGGGATCAACTTCGGCATCGTCCTCTTGGCGAGATACGTGGAGGAGCGCCGTCTCGGCGTCGCGGTGCAGGAGGCCCTGGTGCGCGGCGTGTGGGGCGCACGCACCGGCACGCTCTCGGCGGCGTTGGCCGCCGCGGTGTCTTACGTGTCCTTGGCGGCTACGGACTTCCGTGGATTTCGCCAATTCGGCTTCATCGGCGGCGTGGGAATGTTGCTCTCCTGGGCGCTCACCTTCCTCCTCGTTCCACCGCTCGCCGCGTGGCTCGATCGCGGGACGCCCCCGCGTCCCGCGCATCGAATCATGCCGGCCTTCGTACGCGGCCTGCACGCGCACCAGGGACTGGTCCTCGCCCTCGCGGGGGCCCTCGCGGTGGCGGCGGCCTGGGAGGTACGCTCCTTCGGCCCCGATCAGATCGAGACGAACTTCTCGAAGTTGCGCCGCGCGGACACGTGGGTGAACGGCGAAGGCTACTGGGGACGCCGGATGGACGACCTGCTCGGGACGTACGTGACGCCAACGGTGATCCTCACGGACGATGCCGCGCAGGCGCGCGCGATCGGAGACCGGCTGAAGGCCGAGGCGAACGCACCTCCCCTGGCGGACCTCGTCGCGAGCGTCCGCACGGTAGACGACGTCGTACCGCTCGACCAGCCGGCCAAGATCGCGCTCGTCGATCGCATCCGCGAGGACCTCACGCCCGCGATCCGCGCAGCCCTAACCGAGGATCAACGCGAGACGGTGGACCGCCTGCTCGGTCGGGGGGAGCTGCCGCGGCTGGCGGCGCAAGACCTCCCCGAGGCCTTCACGACGGGGCTCCGCGAGCGGGATGGGTCGTTCGGTCGAACCGTGCTGATCTTTCCTCGTCCGGGCCGCGCGCTGTGGGAGGGGGCGCCCCTGGCCGACTTCGTCTCGCGGCTTCGATCTGCCGCGTCGCTGACACTGTCGCCAGGGGAACGTCCGGGACGGGTCGCGGGGTCGCACGCTCTGACGAACGACATCCTCGAGTCAGTCCGACGCGACGGCGCCCGAGCCTGCGGCGTGGCGCTGGTGGGGGTGGTCTGCGTCGTGCTGTTGCTGCTGCGCGCGAGCCGGTCTACGGCGCTGGTCATCGGCTCGCTCCTCCTCGGCGTCCTGTGGCTGGCGGGAGGCGCCCTGGCCCTCGGCATCAAGATCAACTTCGCGAACTTCATCGCGTTTCCCATCACGTTCGGGATCGGCGTCGACTACGCGGTGAACGTCGCGAGCCGTTGGGAGCTCGACGGGCGTGGATCGATGGAGACGACCGTCAGCACCACGGGCGGGGCAGTCGCCCTTTGCTCGCTTACGACGATCATCGGCTATTCGTCGCTTCTGCTCGCGCAGAACCGAGCGCTCTTCCTGTTCGGCCTCCTCGCCGTCCTCGGCGAGGTCGCCTGCTTGTCGACGGCGCTCGTGGTTATGCCCGCGGTGGCCGAGTGGCGCGAGGGAGGCAGCGGCGCGCCCCGACGAGGGCACGGCGAGAGCGCCGCTTGAACCTTTCGCGGCCAGGCGTAGAGCGATACGTTCCGTCCTTGAGGCCCCGCGTGCGGGCGTCTCGCACAGGGGTTCCTCGATGCCGCGAGACGTGGAAGTCCGTGCGGACGAAGCGGGCGTCGCGCCGGCCATCGGCGACTGGGGAGGGACCGCGCGCTACGAGGTGGTCCGCCGCATCGGCGAGGGGGCCCTGGGGGTCGTCTACGAGGCGCACGATCGGGAGCGTGGTCATCGGGTCGCGCTGAAGGTCCTACGGCAGTTCGATCCCGCCGCGCTCCTGATGTTGAAGGACGAGTTTCGTACGCTCATCGACGTTCACCATCGGAATCTCGTCAGGCTGTACGAGCTCTCCGCGATCGAGGGGGAGCCCACCTTCTTCTCCATGGAGCTCGTCCTCGGAGCCCATTTCCTGAGCTACGTCCGGCGATCGGAGGCTGGACGCGAAATCGACGACGCGCCCGTCGCGGCGAGCCGTCGGACCCCGAACGGATCCCCTCGATCCACGCCGGTACCCTCGTCCCGCCCGGGGGAAGGGCCGCGCCCCCGGACGCTCGCCGACCTGGAGCGCCTGCGCGCCAGCTTGCGTCAGCTGGTCGCGGGAGTCCAGGCGTTGCACGACGCAGGCAAGCTCCACCGCGACATCAAGCCGTCGAACGTCCTCGTCGGCACCGACGGTCGGGTCGTGCTGCTCGACTTCGGTGTCGCAACGGAGATGTCGCGCGCCGCCGACCGGAATCTGCGTCAAGAAGGACAGATCGTCGGGACGGTGCGGTACATGGCGCCGGAGCAAGGATTCGGGGAGGCCGCCATCTTCGCCTCCGACTGGTACAGCGTCGGCGTCGTCCTCTACGAGGCGCTCGTGGGTCGCGCGCCCTTCGAAGGGGCGGCGATCGACGTTCTCTACGCCAAGGCCATGGCGGACACGCCGCGACCCTCGTCGCGCGCAGCGGGCGTCCCGCAGGAGCTCGACGAACTGTGCAGCCAGCTTCTCCATCCGCATCCGAACTCTCGGCCCACGGGGCCCGAGATCCTCGAGCGGCTCGGCGTCCCTTTCTCCGCCGCGGTCGCTGGCCCGCGAGCCTCGCTTCACCCGACGAGCAGCGCCTGGCCGCTGGCTAGGGACGCGGCGCTCGTCGGGCGCCAGGGACACTTGCAAGCTCTCGCCGAGGCGTTCGACGCCGCGTCGGGCGGGCGCCTTGTCACCGTGCGCGTGCGCGGAGCCCCCGGGATGGGCAAGTCTTCGCTCGTCCAGCACTTCCTCGACGACTTGCTGGCGCGCGGCAGGGCGGTCGTCCTGCGCGGGCGTACCTACGAGCGCGAGTCGGTCCCGTACAAAGCCGTCGACGCGCTGGTCGACGAGCTCAGTCGGCATCTGATTCACCTGGTCGACGAGTCGGAGTCGGTCGAGCTGCCCGCCGACATGCCCGCGCTCTCGCGGCTCTTCCCCGTGCTCGGGCGCCTCCCGGACGCGGGCGATGTCCCCGAAGGACCGGTGACCGACCCGCAGCGCTCCCGTCTGCGGGCGTTCGCGGCGTTCCGCGCTCTGGTCGGGCGGCTCTCCGCCCGAGAGCCCCTCGCCCTTTTCATCGACGACGTGCAGTGGGGAGACGTCGACAGCGCCGCGTTGATCCTCGAGCTCGTACGACCGCCGCAGACGGCGCGCGTCCTGCTGATCCTGGCGCAGCGCGACGACGCCGAAGCGTCCGTGCCCTTTCTCACCGAGCTGCGCGCGCGCTGGCCAGAGGGCGCGGAGCTGCGCGAGGTGCTGGTCGGGCCCATCGAGACGGCGGACGCCCGGCAGCTGGCGCTCTCGATCCTTGGATACGACGACGCGTCCGGACAGAGCCTGGCGCAGGCGCTGGCGGAAGAGGCCCGCGGCAGTCCGTTTCTCGTGCAGGAACTCGCGCGCAGGGGCCCGCAGACGGCGCTGGCGGAGGCGGGCGCTTCGCTGCGCGAGCTCGTGTCGGGCCGGATGGCGGGCCTCGGGGAGGATGCGAGACGCCTCATGGAGATCGTCGCCGTGGCCGGGCGCCCCCTGGCGGCGTCCACCCTTGCGCAGGCGGCAGAAGTCGACGCACACGATGACATACTCGGGCTGCTCGCGCGTGAGCGACTGATCCGCGCGGGCATGCGCGACGGGCGCGAGGTCATCGAGCCGATCCACGATCGGATTCGCGAAACCGTCGTCGAAGGGCTGGAAGCGCGCGCCGTGCGCCGGCATCACGCGCGCCTCGCGACGGTCCTCGAGGCGACGCCCGGCGCCGATCCCGAATCGATCGCGTTGCACTTGTTCGGCGCCGGGGACGGAGCGCGCGCGTCGCAGTTCGCGGAGCGGGCCGCCACGCAGGCCGAGGCGCAGCTGGCGTTCGACCAGGCGGCGCGGTTGCTCGCCCGCGCGCTCGAGGCGTCGCCCGATTCGCCCGAGGGCTCGCGGCTGCGCGTGCGCCTCGCCGAAGCACTCGTCCTCGCCGGGCGCAGCGAGGACGCGGCGGGTGTATACGCGCAAGCCGCCGAGGGGGCTTCCGGGACCGAGCGGGCCGACTTGCAGCGAGCCGCGGCCGAGCAGCTCCTTCTGTGCGGTCATACCGAGGACGGGGGCAAGCTGCTCCGAGCCGTCCTGCGGACGTGGGGCATGACAGTCCCGAGGTCGCCGATCACGGCGGTGCTCTGGCTGATCTTCTACCGGTTTGGGCTCGCGATCCGCGGCCTTCACTTCGAGGAGCGAGAGCCGGACGCCGTGCGAATCGACGATCGCGCGCGTGTGGACGCGCTCCACGCGGTGGCCCTCGGACTCGGGGTGGTGGACATCGTGCTGAGCGCGTGCGTGCAGGCCCGGCACCTGACGTTAGCGCTCGACGTCGGCCACCGTCTCCAGGTCATGCGGGCGGCGAGCCTCGAGGCCAGCCACCTGGCCGGCCAGGGCGGGCCCGAGACCCCGCGGGAACATGAGCTCGTGGCCATCGTCCAGCGGCTCGCCGAGCGCGACGCAAATGCCGACGCTCACCGCGCGTTCTTCCAAGCCAGGCACGGCATCCGCCTCTTCCTGCGCGGTCGATGGAAGGACGCCCGAGAGGTCCTCGACGAGGCCTACGCGCGCTACCCCGACAACCGCGCGAGCGTGAACTCGAGCTCGTACCTCTTCAGCCTGTACTCCCTTTGGTTCTTGGGGGATATCGAGGAGCTCACGCGACGCAAGGCGCACCTACTGGCGGAGGCGGAACAGCGACGGGACCTCTATACGCTCGTGAACCTTCAGGCGAGCTGGACCACGTTGACGGCGGTCGCCTCGGACGACGTCGACTCCGCGCGACGAAGCCTGCGGACCGCGATGGCTTCCTGGTCGCACAGCGGGTTCTCGATTCAGCACTGGCAGGCGATGGTGATCGAGGCGCTGGTTGAGATGTACGCCGGCAACGGTCCCGAGGCCCGCGCCAGGATCGAGCGCGACGCGCGGCCGCTCAAGCGCAGTTTCCTCCTGAAAGGTCAGTCGTTGCGGGGTCAAACGGCGTACGTTCGCGGACTCGCGGCGATCGCGTCGATGGAGGGGGCGGCGCCCAGCCTGCGGCGCGAGCGTCTGGCCGAGGCGCTCGCCGCCGCGAAGGCACTGGAAAACGAGCGAATGCCGTGGACGGCGCCGCTGGCATCGATCGTATCGGCGGCGGTCGCCAACGCCCGTGGAGACCGTGACGTGGCCGTGGGCGCTCTTCGCGCCGCGACGGACCAGGCGCGCGCCGCCGACATGCCTCTCTACGCCGTGGCGGCGATGCACCGGCTGGGGCTCGTCCTCGGCGGTGACGACGGGATGAAGCTAGCCTCCGCGGCCGTGCGCACCCTCGCGGGCCGCGGGGTCCGTGTGCCCGAGCGGTTTGCGGCGATGCTGGTCCCGGGACGGTGGGTGAATCCATGATGACCCGAGCGACATGGCTCAAGGGGGGGGCTGCTGGCGGCGTCGATGGCGGCGGGCTCGGTAGGGTGGGCCATGAAGGACTCGAACCTTCAGCCAACGGATTAAGAGTCCGCTGCTCTACCAATTGAGCTAATGGCCCGGCCGAAGGGCCCCGGCAATAGCCGCCGTCCGAGGGGGTGTCAAGCGACCGCCCCTCTTCACGGGCGTGCTAGTAGTCGCCTCGTGCAGGCGGTGGTGCTCGCGGGAGGTCTCGCGACGCGCATGCGTCCGCAGACGCTCACCCTGCCCAAGTCGATGCTTCAGGTCGCCGGGCGACCCTTCGTCGACTGGCAGCTCGAGCGCCTGGCGCAGTCGGGGATGACGGACGTCGTGATGTGCATCGGCCACCTGGGCGAACAGGTGCGCGACCACGTCGGGAGCGGCGAGCGCCTCGGCGTCCGCGTCCGCTGGTCCGAGGAGGGCCAGACGCTGCTCGGCACCGCCGGGGCGCTGCGCGCCGCCCTCCCCCACCTGGAGCCGGCCTTTCTCGTGACGTACGGCGACAGCTTCTTGCCCTTCGACTACGCCGACCCCCTCCGCATACTCCTCGCTCACGACGACTGCGACGGCGTCATGGCCGTCTACAAGAACGACGGAAAGTGGGAAGCGTCCAACGTGGCGACGGACGGAGTGTGGGTGATTCGCTATGAGAAGGGACGCACGGACGCGGGGTTCGACCACATCGACTACGGGGCGACCGCGCTCCGCCGAACGGTCGTCGCCGCGGTCCTGCCGGGCGTACCCTCCGGGCTAGATGGCGTTCAGGCCTCCCTCGCTGAACGGAAGCGCTTGCGGGCCGTCGTTGCGCGTGAGAGGTTCTTCGAAATCGGCTCGCCCGAGGGGTTGGCAGAGCTGGACCGGCACCTTCGCCACAGAGCTTCACCATGATCGTTTCACGCGCACCCGTGCGCTTCTCGCTGGGCGGCGGCGGCACGGACCTTCCGAGCTACTCGCGGGAGCACGGCGGGTATGTCATCGCCGCCGCAATCGACAAGTTCATCTTCGTCTGCGTGCATCGGCGCTTCCAGGACACCATCCGTCTCGCCTACTCGGAGACCGAGATCGTCGACACGATCGATCAGATCAAGCACCGGATCTTGCGCGAGTCGCTGCGGATGACCGGCGTGTCGCGGAGCATCGAGCTCCATAGCCTCGCGGACGTGCCCGCGAACACGGGCCTGGGGTCGTCGAGCAGCTTCACCGTGGCGCTCTTGAACGGCCTTCATGCGTACAAGCGCGAGTTCGTGCCGGCCGAGCAGCTGGCCCGGGAGGCGTGCCACATCGAGATCGACGTCCTCAAGGAGCCGATCGGCAAGCAAGACCAATACATCGCGGCGCACGGCGGAATCAGCGCGATGACGTTCAACCCCGACGGTTCGGTCGAGGTCGAGCGCTTACCCCTTCCGTACGAGGTGATCGACGAGCTCGAGTCGAACCTCGTCATTTTTTACTCTGGGGTCGAGCGCTCGGCCTCGGTCGTTCTCAAGGAGCAGGCCAAGACGATCGTCGAGAACAAGGACGACGCAGTGCGCCGCATGCACCGGATCAAGGAGCTCGGCCACGAGACCAAGCGAATGCTGCTTTCGGGGCAGACCGACGTTTACGGTGAGATGTTGCATGAACACTGGACCAACAAGCGCAAGCTCGCTTCGAGCATGGCCGACTCCGCCATCGACGAACACTACGAAGCGGCTCGCAAGGCGGGTGCCGTCGGCGGCAAGCTGATGGGCGCGGGAGGCGGCGGCTTCTTCATGTTCTACGTTCGCGCCGCCGACCGCCGCCGGGTGCAGGAGACGCTGGCGGCGCGGGGCCTTCGACCGATGCGCTTTCGCTTCGATTTCGACGGCGCCCGAATCGAAGCCAACTTCCACAGGTCGTAGTTCATGGAAACCTTCTCGAAAAAGTACCTCGACGAGAGCATCGAGCTCATTCGCAGACTCGACACGGACAGCATCGAAGCCGTGGCCGAGGGGCTCGCCGGCGTCCGGGCGGGCGGGGGCCGCCTCTTCATCCTGGGCGTCGGCGGCAGCGCCGGACACGCGGGCCACGCCGTCAACGATTTTCGGAAGCTCTGCGCCTTCGAAGCCTACGCCCCTACCGACAACGTCAGCGAGCTCACCGCGCGGGTGAACGACGAGGGGTGGGACACTTGCTTCGTCGAGTGGCTACGCGTCTCCCGCTTGCGCGCCGGCGACGGCATCCTCATCTTCAGCGTAGGAGGCGGCAACCGGGAGAAGAACGTCAGCGTCAACCTGGTGCGCTCCCTCGAGCTCGCGCGTGAGGTGAGCGCCAAGGTGTTCGGCATCGTCGGCAGGGACGGCGGGTTCACGAAGCAGGTGGCGGACGCCTGCGTCCTCGTGCCCACCGTCGCGACCGACCGCGTGACGCCGCACACGGAAGGGTTCGCGGCGGTCGTTTGGCATCTGCTCGTCAGCCACCCGAGACTCCAGCGCGCCGCGACGAAGTGGGAGAGCGTGCGGTGACGCGCGCCGCGATCTTCGATCGCGACGGGACCATCATCGACGTCGTACGCGACGAGGAGACCGGGGCGGTGACCGTCGCCTTTCATCCGTCGCACGTTCGCCTGTTGCCCGGCGTGGTGACCGGGATGAGGGCCCTGCAGGACGCCGGCTACGCGCTTGCCATCGCCACGAACCAGCCGGGACCAGCCAAGGGACAGTTCTCGGCGGACGCCGTGCGCCGAACCAACGACGCGGTCGTCGCCCGCCTGGCCGACGAGGGCGTGCGGGTCGCGTCCGTCGAGGTGTGCATGCACCACCCCGAGGGGGGGCCCGGCGGGGACCCGTTGCTCGTCGGACCCTGCGACTGCCGCAAGCCGAGGCCGGGCATGCTCAACACCCTCCTCTCCCGGCTCGGAGCGGCACCTGCGGCCTCCTGGATGGTCGGCGACTCGGCCGGAGACATCGAGGCAGGCCGTGCGGCGTCGATGAAGGCCGCGCTCGTCTTCGCGCCGACCCGTTGTGAGCTATGCCCCCTGCGTTCGGGGCCGCACGGCCTGGGGCCGGACGCCCATGGGGCGACAGTGGCCGAGGTAGCCTCTGCGATCCTGCGGTCCGACAGGCTTGGATGACCCGCGGGTGACCGCCCCTTTTCTTGCGTGCTAAGAAAAGGGCGTAGGAGCAAGCATGGCGCTTTTCATCGACAGCTCGGAGCCGAAAGAAATCAAAGATTTGTTCGCTTGGGGCGTGCTCTCGGGCGTCACCACCAACCCCCTCATCATCGCCAAGGAGGCGCCGGACGCGGACCTCGGCGAACGAATCCGCGAGATCCTCGCGGTCAGCACGGGAGACGTCTCCGTCGAGCTGACGACGGAGACTGAGGCCGAGATGATTCAAGAGTCCCTGCACTACCACGCGTGGGACGCATCCCGGATCACCATCAAGGTCCCCTTCAGCGAAACCGGGCTTCGCGTGCTCCACCAGCTCGTCAGGCGCGGGATCAAGACCAACGTGACGTGCCTGATGGCGATGAACCAGGCTTACCTGTCGGCTCTCGCCGGAGCGACGTACGTGAGCATCTTCAGCGGCCGCGTGCGAGACATGGGCTACGACGTCCGCCCGGTCATCTCGGCGACGCGGTCGATCCTCGATCGCGAGGGGCTGCCCTCGAAGATCATCGTGGGCTCGATGCGGCACATGATGGATGTGAACGAGGCGCTCGAGGCGGGCGCCCACGTGCCGACGGTGACGCCGCCGATCTTGCGGAAGATGGTCTGGAATCCGCGCACGATCGAAACGATCGCCGAGTTCAACAACGCCTGGCGCGCGCGGCCCAAGAAGAAGTAGGCGCCGCGCCACCCTCCAGCGGCGATGGGATCGCTTTCGTCCGTCCTCCAACCGATGCGGGAGTTCTTCTCGCTTCGTTCCGCGGAACACACCGTGTCCGGTTACTCGCCGCGCCAGCGCGAGCGCGTGCAGGAGCACGTCCTGGCCGCACGGCGCCGGCTCGTCGAAGGGGTTCGCGCGACCGACAACGTGGCAGCGGCGCAGCTGCTGCGCGTGTCGATCGTCCACTATCTGGTGGCCATCGACGTGGCGTCCCACCCGGACGCGCGGGGCGACGACGACCCGCTCCTCGACTATGCAGCGCAGCTCCCGCCGGTGCCTTGCGACCCCGAGCATCCCGCCGCCGTTCGCTCGGATGACGAGCGAGTTCGCGACGCGCTGGCGACGAGCGATTCCCTATATTTCGATCGGCTCTCGCTGGAGGACGCGGCACGGACCCGAAGGGCGCTCGAGCGCGCGGGAGCGATGTTGGGACGCCGGGTCGAGACGCGCAGCCTCGGGCATCTGCGCGCGGCGCGCTGGGGGCGGCGCGCCGGAGCGGCCGTCCTCGTTCTCTACGGCCTCTTCGCCGTTGTAAGGTACGCCGTTTCTCCCAAGAACGTCGCCCTGGGCAAACCGGTTCACCCCAGCAGCCTGCACGTGAACCCGCCCGACGGACACGAGCTGGTCGACGGCGAAATCGGTACGAGCTTCGGCGTTCACACGCGCAAGGAGGACAACGCGAACGTCGTCATCGATCTAGAGAACGACTACGTTATCGCGACCGTCAAGGTGCACAACCGTGTCGACGGCTGGTTCGACGACTGCCTACCCCTGGTAGTCGAGACGTCCGAAGACGGTACTCACTTCGACCAACTCGCGCGCCGTGAGGAGCACTTCGACGGGGATCCCCCATGGGTGATCGAGGCCCACGGTCGCGTGGGGCGCTACGTCCGGCTCCGGGTCGCGCGCTTTGGCTACGTCGCGCTGAGCGAAGTCGAAATCTTCGGTAAGAAGGTCAAGAAGAAATAGAGCGTGCGGACTTTAGGGCACCTCGACCAGCGTCGTGTCGAGTTTGCCGTCTACGCGGCGGGGGGCGGCGACGCCGTCTCGTGAGCCCCACATGCCCGAGAAACGCTCGCGACCGATCCGATGGTTCAGGACCCGTGTCGTCGAGTAGAGGAACGTCGGTCGCCAGAGTTTCGTCGGAAGCAGCATGCCGGCGCCCACGTCGCGATCGGTCGCGTCGGCGCCGACGAGGCTTAACTTGTTTCTCTCCTCCACGTGAGCGCGAACGTCGAACCCGGCGTCGCTCATGGGGGCGGTGCACTCGAACCAGGCCTCGACACGCGGCTCTACGCCACCGATGAGTCTGACCCCTACGAGGCGCACGCCGCCGGTGAAAGTCGTCTCCACGTCGCGATTGAGCTGGGGCATGATGCGGGAGAACCACGCGGAGGCCGCGGCCTGGTCCCCGCGCTCCATCGCGACGTTGTACGCAATGCGCATCTGGTCGAGCGTCACCGGCTGCGCGCTCGGCGGGTCTGCCGGTTGGCCGAGGTGGGTGCGCAGTTCCCAGGTGAGCCAGGAGTCCGGCGCCGTGCCCACCGTCCGGACCGGCTCGGTCGCATTGGAGAGGAGCCACTGCAGCGGCCCGGGCTCACGTTCTTGGACCGCATACGCCTGAAGCGGCGCCGCCGCGAAGCGTTGGTCGACCACCCAGGTGTCGCCGTACGCCTGAACCGGGGCGCTCGCCGCGACCTTCCGCTGCTCCGACGCGGTCAATCCGGATGCGCGACCGATCCAGAACGGATGCGTCGAGACCGCCGAGCTGCCGACGGCCGGCGACGACGTCGTCGCGTTTGGCCCCTCCCATTTCCACGAGTGGTGCCAATACCAGTCGACCGCGGGGTGCACGTCGATGGAACTGCCGCGCCGCGTCCTCGGGACGACAACCTCCTGAAGGACGGTGATGAGGTCGATGTCGCTGCGGATCGCCATTCCGTTGTCGTCGTAACGACCGCCCGTGCGTCGCCAGATCCAAAGCGACCGCGCCGCGTCCGGGGCCATGAGAACGACCGGCGCGAGACCCAAGACGAGCCCGGCGATCCCCATCACAGCGCGCGCGCGCGACGGCCCGAGGGGCCGCGCCACCATTCCGGCGAGCCAGGCGAGCGTGCCTACAAGCTGCGGCATGGCGAGCGCGAAATACTCCGCGAAGTAGTGCGGCCAGAAGATGTGGACGTCGGCGCCCTCTTTGAACCCTAGGTACTGTACGAGGGCCCCGAAGAGGACGCTCGGCGCGTAGGTCTCCTCGTCCTTTCGCAGCGCGACGACGCGGGCCAGCCCGATCGGCGCAGCGAGCTTTCCGAGGAAGATCGCGACCGGCGTGAAGCTGAAGTCGATCCAGTATTTGCGGCTCTCGAGGACGTCGCGCACGGGCAGTTCATTCCCGGATCGCCGGATGTCGGCGGCCTCGAGCCAGTCGGCGATTCGCCCCGCGTGCGCGAAGAGCGCGACCCAGAGGCACAGCGTGCCGACGGCGAGAGCTACCGAGAAGGCCCACCAGCGCGCATACGCTTCGAGGCGAAGCGGCGGCGTGCTCCACGGCGGGAGCACGAACGCGCGAACGAGGCCCCACGCGAGGGTCGGAGCGATCAGGAGGTACCCGGCCCAGTCCCCAGAGCAGGCGAGGACAACCCCAGCCAGGCTCGCCAACATGTAACGGGACCTTCGCGTCGCCAGGTGCCTCGAGTGACCCCAGAAGAACAGGAGGGATCCGAAAATGCAGACATTCTCTAGGTTGACGAAGTTCGAGAAGCCCACCGCGATGGGCACGACAGCGTAGGAAGAGGCCGCGATCGCGCCCATGATCGGGCCTTGCGCGTCCCTCGCAATACCGTAGAGCAAGGGCGGAATCGCGATACTCATCACCACGGCGGGCAGATGCACGATGAAATCGTGATGCCCGAATATCCAAAGAAAGAACGCTGATACGTAGGCCTCCCCGAAGGGGTGATGGCAAATGTAATCGACCTTGCTGGGCGCGGACGTCGCGTACCATCCATACGCCGGATAGAGGATTTTCCAGCGGAGGAGCTGCTCGGCCGCCATGAGGTTGCCCGCACCGCCTGCTCCGAGATGCCCGCCGCCGGGGATGCCGAACATTCCCCAGACGGCGGTGAAGGCGAACCAGACCGTGGCGACGACAACCACGACGCGCGCGATGCGTTCTGCGGCGGGCGTGTCCGCGGCCATGGCCGCGCGGATGCTAGCATGGACTTGCATTCAAACAGGAGGCAGCGCATCCTCCGGCCGCCGGATGGCGTGACGATGCTCGACCGGCTGAAGCGCGCGCTGCCTGGGTCTCCACTGGAATGGGTACGGCTCGGCGCGACCCTCGTCGCATGGGCGCTTATGGCGTGGACCCTGGTCTCGTTCGCGCGCCCGCTTCTCGACAAGAGCGACACGATCGGTGCTCACGATTGGGACCAGCAGGAGTCTTACCGCTACCTCGTGCGGAAGACGATCCTTCGATTTCATCAGTTCCCATTCTGGAATCCGTACTCGTGCGGAGGCCACACCGGCTGGGGAGGATTCGAGAGCGATTCGACGGTCGTCTCGCCGTGGCTTCCGTTCTACTTGACCATGACCCTGCCGCACGCGATGCGCGTCGAGGTGATCGGGATGACGATCATCTCGGCCGCCGGCGCGTGGGTGTTCGCAGGAAGGTTCACCCGAAGCCCGGCGGCCAGGGCGCTTGCGGCGATCGTGTTCGCCATCAACGGGCGTTGGGCCCTCCAAATTCGCGCAGGTCACGCGTGGCACTTGAGCTACGCGTTGACGCCATGGGCGCTATATTTCTTCGATCGGGCCGCGGGCGTCGACTTCTCGTCGGGGCGCGCTCGGCGCAGGGATGTCGTGCTCACGGGGACGTGCCTCGCCACGATGGTCTACATGGGAGGGATCTACCCGCTCCCGCAAACGATCGTGGTCATTGCCCTCTACGGTTCGTTCCTCGCGATGCTGACGCGGTCGTGGCGACCTATCGCGGCGGCGTTGACGGCCGGGCTGCTCTCGTTCGGGCTGAGCGCGCCGAAGCTCTTGCCCGTCTTCGACACGCTCCGCCGCTTTCCACGCTACGTCGACTCAACCGAGTCGACGTCGTTCGAGCTCCTCGTCGCGACGCTCACCTCGCGCGACCAGGACATGTTCTCGCATCCCGCGCCGGTGCCTGAGTGGGGCTGGCACGAGTGGGGAATGTACGTGGGCTGGGCCGTGGTGATCGCGATCGTCGCTGGGTGCCTCTTCGGACGAGGTCCGCGCGCGTGGGCGGCAAAATGGGCAGGGCTTGTCGTCCTGCTCATCAGCTTCGGATCCTTCGCCCCGCTCGCCCCGTGGCCGATGCTGCGCCACCTGCCCGTATTCAAGTCGCAGCACGTGCCGTCGCGGTGGATGTTCCCCGCGCTGCTCGTCCTGCTCGTAGTGGTGACCGCCGTCGTCGAGCGCGCGCTCCGGCGGTCGGGTGCCTGGCGCGCAGCCCTCGAGCTGGCCCTCCTCGCACCGGTTGCCTGGGTCGCGCGGGACATCCTGCACGTGGGCGACCAGCCCCTTGCGAACGCGTTCCCCAACCCGATGCCCCCCCTGGACGACTCGCTCGAGCCCTTTCACACCGAGATCCATCTTCCGGCGCGCATGAACTACCTACCCGACTGGTCGCCGCCCTCGCTCCCGGCGGAGATGGCCAACATCGGCACGATCGACTGTGGCACCTTCCCAGGCCTGCACAATTACTACCGGGGCGAGTCCGGCAGGACCTCCGGCCTCGGCGCCCGCGGGCGTTCGGATCCCCTGTACC
>DATGJA010000123.1:0-5088 GCA_035295445.1 Polyangiaceae bacterium
CGC
This sequence comes from Polyangiaceae bacterium, assembly GCA_035295445.1. Taxonomy (GTDB): domain Bacteria; phylum Myxococcota_A; class Polyangia; order Polyangiales; family Polyangiaceae; genus Palsa-1150. The sequence goes on from DATGJA010000123.1 coordinate 4, forward strand.
GGGCTCGGGTAGCTTCGGCTCGCTCACCGTCCCGCCTTCCTTCGCCCCGTCGGGCGAGCCCGAAACGCCATGATCTGAGCCTGCTCCGCGTGCTCGGGGTTCGGCGCTTCTTGGGCGTCGAGGTACGCGTCGAGGTGCTTTCGCTTCACGTACCAGCGGCCGCCGTGCTTCCGCGCTCCGGTGAGCAGGCCGGCCCGCGCGAGCTCGCAGTGCCGCCGCACCCCGAGGGGGGATTGCTTCTGGTCGATCCACTCCTCGGGGTCGGGGAGGTCGATGAGATGCCGGACCGCCTCGCGGGTCATCGCGAGCCCGCGGTCGAGCAGCTCAAGGGCTGCACGCTGGCGCATCGCTACTTCGCCTCCACGTGGCGAACCTTCAACTCCGTCCGCCTCTGGCGATCGACTCGAAAGAGCTTGCGTCGATGCCCACGAGCGAACGTCCGCGCGTCGCGTTCGGACGTGAAGTGGTACACGACGATCGCCAGCATGTGACGCTTCCCCTCGTGGATCGCCGCGATCCCGCTGAGAACCTCGTAGTGCACCTCGCGGGCGTATTTCTGCTCTTCGCTCTTCATCCACGGCCCCGAAGCTTCAAGCTCAGGTTGTCGCGCTCACGCTCGGTCGCCGCGAGCTGGGTGCGAAGTCGGTCGATCTCGCGGTTCAAGGCCTGCAACCGCACGAACCGCTCTGCATCGACGGCGCGCAGCTGGGTCGGACTGAACCCGTGGACATCGCGCGGAGAGTCGCCCATCACGAACACCCGTGGCCTTCGTTCAGCGTGACAGCGCTTGCATGTTGGGTCGAAGTGGTCATACGTGCATCACTGAACTAGCAACGTGGTAGTTTGCTGATTCCCCGTGCATCTTGCGACCTTGCACGCGCAAGGTCAGTATCTACTGCGTGAATTACGCTGCAGGTCTTTTGGCGAGCCGTTGGACACGTTCGGCCATGCGCGTTTGCGCTACCCGCTCTTCGGCAGTCGTCCACTCGGACGCGGGTACCTCGCCACACGTGAATGTTTCCAATGCGGTACGCATCGAAGACTCAGGCCTGGTGTTCCGACGGATCCAGTTGGCCACGCACGGCTGGGAGACACCGAGCGCGTCCGCAATTGCGCTTTGACTCCGGCCCGGGATCCTTCTATCGACCCACCTGGCCAGCTTCCTCCGAGCCGCTGTGTCCGGTGTCACGATGGCGAAGTATAAGAATACTTCTGACGATGCCAAGGAAAATCGACCGGGGATACCTATGAGCTCGGCTGTTAGCGTCGAGGAGATGGCGCGCAACTTACGGAAATCGCAGGGCGGAAGGCCCACTCTTCCTATGAACGAAGCGAAGCGCGTGCTCGAAGCAGTCGAGAAGCTCTTGGAGCGGTTCGGGGGACGAGAGACGCGCGGATCGGTCACTCGACTTGCCGGGGCCCTTGGCGTCGCTCAGCCCATGGTCTCGCAATGGCTCTCCGGCACATCCTCCCCTGGCGTGGAGAACCTGGACTCGATCGCCCGGCTCCTCGAGACGACGGAGTACCGCATTCGGAAGGGAACCCTGGCCGACCTCGAGACGTGCCTCGACTACTTTGAGAGCGACCGATGGCCGGACCGGGTCAAATCCGTCGCGCGCCGACTCGCTTCAGCCATGGCGGACGAAGGTAAGACCATGTCTCCCAAATCGTGGGAAGACAAGCTGGACCAACTAGCGAAGCAGACCCGAGAGCAATAGAGTCCGCCGGTTATGAGCAGTGACCGTGCGGGTGGGGCCGGTAACGAATGGCAAGAAACGGCGCGGGATTCTGGGGTAGTTCGCGCCGTGGCCAAGGCCCGTTCCGCGCTGGAAGTGGCCGTCTGCTTCGGTGAAGCCCGCTGGCCCAGGATGGTGATCCTGCTCGCCATCACGCTAGAGCCGTTCACGTCGGGGATGACCCCGCGCGATTGGACGCGCACGCTCGATGCTCTGGAAACCCTAGTTCCGTAGGGTTTCCGTTTTCACGGATCATCGAAGCGCATAGGCGATGCTTTCCCTTGCGCTACATCAGAAGTATGCTTATACTTCTATTCATGGTCAGTACGAGGGGTGCGCTGCCAGCGACGCAGACGTGCGGCCGCTACGAGGTCCGAACGGAGTGGTGGCTCGACCACTCCAATCTCTCCGCCCTGGCTCGGTGGCTCATCGACCGCGCCGAACTCCCGCTCGACCAGGTGCCGCACTTCCTCGAGAAGCCGTGGAAGTGGGGTAGCAGCTGGCTTGCGATGCGCGGTGTGGTGGCAGCGAATGACGTCGAGGGCGGGTCGTGAGCCTCGACCTCGTCACCCAGAAGGCCCTGCGAGCCTTGCTCGACGAAGCGCGCGAGCAGGGTTCGAAGGCGCGGGCGTTCCTCGAGAACGCCGAGCAGTGGGGCGAGCAGGGCCGCACCGAACGCATGGTGGGCGCGCTCTGGACGGCGGTCCAGGCGAGCGAGGCTCGTTCGGAGGCGATCGAGGGCGCGCTTCGGAAGGTCGTCGAAGCCATCACCCCGACGAGGGTCATATGAGCGCCGGCACCGTGAAGGTCTGCTCTTGCGGCCGTCCCTTCGACCACGCCCAGTGGATGAAGCTCCCATTCGCCGGTGTTCTCGATGGCGACGGAGAGAAGCTCGATCTCCGGAACTGCTCCTGCCACTCCACGATCGCCCTGGAGCTCCCCGAGAGCGTATCCGTGTGCACCGGATGCGGGCGCTGGCTCGGCGCGGGCGAGCCCAAGGTGTGCGGCGAGACGTCGGGCGTTCTCTGCGACCCGTGCGCGGAGACCACCGGTGTCGTCGTTCGAATCGTTCGAATCATCCGCCGCCGTCCGGCGGCTTAGGAGGGACCATGCTCGCGCGAACACTCTGGCCGACCTTCTCCCCGCTCGTGAAGTGGGACCTGATGTTCTCCTCGAGGGGCAAGCTCGAGACGCTCACGTACGAGCAGATCCGGGCCGCCATTCGCCGTAGCCGCGAGCCCCGCGCCGCGGCCCCCACCGCCGCCGCCGAGCCGCGCCAGAGGACGCCGTGAGGCTGCGCGGCGCACGCGACCAGGTCCCCGCCTCGGCCATGGTCCGCACCTTCGCTCCCCGCGGCACGCAGTACGTCGACGACAGGATGCGCGCCGTGGCCCGCCAGCGCGCCGAGGGCGCGACCCGCATCGAGCTCGCGAAGTTCTACGGGGTGACCGTGGAGACGATCTCGCACTGGTGCGCCAAGGTCCGGGCGGCAGACGAGGACGCTCGAAACCTACGCGGGCGCGCGGAGCCAGCAGGAGAGAGCCATGGGTGAGGAATTGGAGCTCGTCGACGTCAACGGAAACACGGTCAAGGTGGCCTTCCACCACGCGATCGACGCCATCGCCGAGAAGCTCCGAGGCCGGACGCCCTACATGACGTCGACCGTGGACGGCGAGTGGCTGAAGATCGACCTGGTGAAAGACAGCGAGTAGCAGCGTGCTCCGAATGCGCGCCAGTGAGCGGAGGACGGAGTAGCAATGAGCGTCGAGATTACGCGGACCGAGAAGCGCTGGCACTGGCGCACATGGAACCTCCTCTTGCAGATCGTGCGCGCCAGTGAGCGCGGGAAGAGGGAGATGCATAATGCTGTACGGTAGTTCGATTGTTCCTGCGACGATCATCATCGGTGTGCGAGAAGTCCAGCTCGGCGACATCGTGCGACGCGCGTTCGCTGAGAGCGGTCTCGACAAAGAGTCGTGGAACGCCTTGCCTCCGCTCGACCGAGAAGGGCGACTCGCCAAGGCCATCTACGACATGCGAGACGAGGCCGAGGAGGCCGCCAAGTCGAGTCGCGCCGATGGGTGAGTGGAACGCCAAGACGTCACCCAACGTCTGCTCTCGTCCGTCGTGCCGAGGTCCGATCGAGGGCCCTGGCGGAGAGGTCGAGTTCTTCGACGGTGGCGAAGCGTGGTGCATCGAGTGTGACACGGAGTACGTCGCGCACGTAGACGGTGAGGGCGCTGGTGCCCTGTTCTTTACTAGGGCCGACAAGCGTGTCGGTGGGGCAAGGTCAGGACGATCGCGCAAGTAACATGCGCGCCAAGGAGTCGAACATGGGCCATCACTGTCACGCTCTCGGGTGCAAGGCGTCGTGTCCGCCACGTTGGCTCATGTGTCGCGCGTGCTGGGCGAAGGTCCCCGCCGACCTACAGGCCGAGGTCTATCGCACCGTGGGGCTGCGCGGACCTGATGCTGACGCAACGTGGGCGCCGTGGTGGCGAGCGCAGGCGAAGGCCATCGCACACGTCGCCTTCTTGGTCGACCCGAGACCAGAGAAGCGGGACGCCTACCTGGCGCGCGAGCTGGGTTTCGCGGACACATTGGAGGCGGGTGGAACGTGAGAACACTGCGCGCGCGGTGGATCAAAACGAAGTTCACGTAAACAAAGGAGAAGAAACATGCCTCATTACGCAGATGGTACGGAATGTAAGGTCGGAGACCAGGTCATCGCCCCCGTGTTCAACAGTGGGGGTCCGAAGGCGGGAGTGGTCATCTCGATCACACCAGGCACGGAGTCGTGCAACGCCATGGTCCAGTTCACGGAGGTTCGCCCGTTCGGTGGTCCGCTCGGGCCGGACCCGGATAGCCCACCGACGATGCCTGACCTGCCGCGGATGGCGGTCGCGAACTCGCAGCGCATCGTTAAGGGCCAGCAGCACGGCAACGCGGGACCGTATTACATCGCGTTCGTTTGTGCCGACTACTGCGACACCAACAAGCTCACGAAGGTGGGTTGAGGTAGCGAATAACGCCGCACGATCGGGCGCGCTTCTGAGCGCAGGGCGACCCCGGAGCGCGGGAAGGCTCGACGGGCTATCCTGTAGGACGTGCGGGGCGCTTGGTGGCTTCTGGTCGTCGTGGGGGCTTGCGGCGGCCCTGCGTTCGCGCCGGCGGCCCAAGACCTCGGCGCGACCGATGCCGGCATCGACTCCCCTGAGGACGTCGCCACCGCGCCTCTAGATGCCTCGACGACCGCGGACGCCCCGGCGGAGGTCGCGCCAGTCCAGGAAGCGGCCCCGGTCATCGTGGACGCCGGGGACGACGGTTTCGCGGATGCCTGCGCGGCGTG
>DATGJA010000124.1:0-9584 GCA_035295445.1 Polyangiaceae bacterium
CCTGTCTCGACCGCTCGCGATCCAGCGCCTCGTAGACGGCGCCCATCGCCCCGCGGCCGATGCACCGCGTGACGGCGTACCGGGCGGTTCCCTTCCAATCGAGGCCCGGCTCGGCTTGCGCCAGGTTGCCCTGCATGCTCTCCAATCCCGATCTTCCACCCGCGCCGCCGACCGCCGGACCGCGCGAGCGAAGAGACGCCCCTCTTAATGCGTACGATCAAGGAGGCCCTTTGGGAAGCCCACCCCGCGGGTACGAATTTCAGGACGTACGGCGCCTTCGCGCGAGGGCGCCCCACATGAAGAGCGCGACGCCGAACATGCCTGCCGCTCCGCCGCCCCCACCCGGCGTCACGCCGCAACCGTCCTTCGCTTTGGTCGGGGTGTACACCGCGCAGACGCCGCCGATGTCGTCCGCGGTGAGGTCGATCGCCCCCGGCTGGTATTGCCAGAACATGATCGAGCTCGTGTCGGTCGCGTGCGCGAGACCGAAGAAGTGGCCGGCCTCGTGCGTCAAAATGGCCCGAAGCGCGACCGTGCCCGGCGAAGGGGGATCCATCGCGGTAATCGTGTGCTGCGCGGTGTTCACCTCGATGTCCGCGTCGAAGATGGTCCCCGTCTCGATGCCGTAGGTGACTGTCGTCAGCGCCAGCGTGTTGACCGGGTCGCTGTGCGGCCACTGGTCGTCGCGAAACACGATCATGTGCAGCCCGTCGTGCACCGTCGGATCGCACTGATTGAGCCCGCAATCGGTCGCCACCAGGGCGGCGTCGACCGGCCCGTTGTCATAGGCCTGGACCGTGGGAGCGCCCTCCTTGCACGGCGCGTCGTCCCACTGCGCAAATGCCTCGTGCGCGATGGCCGTCGCGTCCGCCAGGTCGATCTGCTTGCTGGCGTTCGACGCCAGCGAATACGGCACGGTCTGGCCGGACGGCCACGCGAGCGGCGTACCCTGCGTCCAGCAGCCGCTCTGCGAAGGATCGTACCCGGAGGGCGCGTGGACGGTCGTCGTCCGGCAAAACGCCCGCGCGTCCGTGGACGTGAGCGTGGCCGTGATCACCCCCGCGAGGGCCACGGCGCCGACGATCCAAGAGCGCATCGCCCGAAGCATAGCGTCACGAGAGTCCGACGCACGACGTACCACCTGCGCGACGGCGACCCCCGGCGCTCAATCGCCGGACCGTCCTTTGACCCACTCGCACGCTCGCGACTCGCCGAGATCGCACGCGCGGTTCATGGCGGCCATGCTGCGTGACTCGTCGCGCGGCACGCCGTCCGGGCCATCCTCGAAGAGAAGTCCCACGAACGCGCAGGCGTGCCCGTCGCGCCCGTGCTCGCAGCGGTTGCGCCAGAAGGCCAGGGCCGCCGCCCCCGCCCGCGGCACGCCCGCGCTCCTCGCGAGCATGTCGCCGTGCATGCAGCCGTACCCCTCGCCGGAGCAGCAGGCGTCGCGATAGAGAGCGCGCGCTCGGGGGAGGTCGCCGGCTGTCCCCTCGCCCCATTCGTAGAGTCGGCCGAGGTTCGCGCAGCCGAGGGCCTCGCCGAGTCGACACGCCTTCGTGTAGGCGGCGGCAGCACGCTCGAGATCGCGGCCGACACCGCTCGCGTACTCGAGGCCGTCGCCGAGATTGTTGCAGGCGCGCGCTTCGCCCAGGTCGCAGCCGCGGGCGTAGAGGCCGGACGCCCTCGCCCGGTCGCGCGGGAAGGAGTCACGCCCCGAGTAGAACTCCAGCCCCGCCTGGTAGCACGCGTCGGGTTGGCCGCCGTAGCACGCCCGCTCGATCTCGAGGCGCGCGCGCAGCTCGACCGCGCCGGACACATCGCGCGCCGTGGCGGGATCCCCGAGCGACCGTATGCCCGCTGCGCAGGCGAGGACGACGCCGCCGTCGCACGCGCGCACCAGCATCCCCACGCCGCGTTCGACGTCTCGCCTGGCGCCGCGGCCATCGATGAGCAACCTGCCCGCGTACGCGCACGCGCGTCCGTCGTCCAGCGCACAGGCCTCCGACAGCATGCGCGCCACGCAGGCGACCGCGCGATCGTCCTTGGCCTCGCCCCAGATCGCGAGGGCGTCCTCGGTGCAACGCTCGGCGGGCAGCCCACCGCACGGCGCGTCCCCGACGCTCGCGCACCCGCCGAGCGACGGCCGGCCCGCGGCGCCGACCGGCAAGGCGGCCGCATCGCATCCCTCGACCGGGCACGTCGCGGGGCCGGGCGCGGCGGCCCTGAGCACCTCGGAGCGCGGCCCGCAGCACCACACGACCGCGGTCGCGAGGGGCAGAGCGCGCACGAGGTTCACCCGGGGACTTTACGCCGCGGGACGCCAGCCCGGAACCCGCTCGTACTCGAGGCCGAGCCGGTGCAGGATCGACCGCACGTTCGACGGGCTGTACGCCACGCCCAGCTCGTGATGGATGAGGCGCCTCAGCCGTTCCGTCGTCAGCCGGGAGTTCGGCCGCCCGAGGGTGCGCTGGACGAGGCGCGCCACCCGCGTCAGAGGGACGCGCGCCCTCTTGCGCCTCGGGCGCGCCGCGAGCGCCGTGCGCCCGCCCTCCCTCCATGCGGTCACCCACTGCCTCACCGCTTCCCTGGTCACGCCCAGGCGCCGCGCCACCTCGGCCTGCGACGCCCCGCGCCCCACCATGGTCACTGCTCTGAGCCGACGCGCTTGCAGGCGCGCGGCGTCCCGCACCGCAGACGAATTCCCCACGTTACGATGAGACCACACTCGAGCCGCGGCGCGCTAGAGTCCCCGCCAAGCGCATGGAGAACGACACTGTCGCCGTGTTGGGTTATGGGCGGTTCGGGCGGGCGCTCGGGGATCTCCTCCTCGACGCGGGGGTCGAGCACCGCGGCTACGACCCCGTGGCCGTCGTCCCTTCGCCGTGGCGAGCGAGGTCATCGCTGGAGGCCGTCCGCGGGGCTCGGTGGGTCGTCCTGGCGGTGCCGGTGAGCCGTATGCGCGAGATTCTCCTCGACCTTCGGCCGCACCTCGAGAGAGACCAGATCGTCCTCGACGTCGGCAGCGTCAAGGTACGACCGGCGACGGTCTTGGCCGAGGTCCTGGGCGACACCATCCCGTGGTGTCCCACGCACCCGCTCTTCGGGCCGGTCAGCCTCGCCCTCGCCGAGCGACCTCTGCGCGTCGTGACGTGCCCCGCGGCCGCCCACCCGCGGGCCGCGGCCCTCGTCCGGGACCTCTATGAGCGCATCGGCTGCGAGGTCATCGAGCAAACCCCCGAGGGGCACGACCGGGTAATGGCGCACACCCACGCGCTGACCTTCTTCGTCGCCAAGGGAATGCTCGACGCGGGCGCCGGGCTCGAGGTGCCCTTCGCGCCGCCGAGCTTCCAGGCGATCTCGCGGACGATCGAGACTGTGCGATCGGACGCGGGGCATCTCTTCTCGTCCATCGCCCGGGACAACCCGTTCGCGCCTGCGGCGCGCAAGCAGCTCATCGAGGCGCTCGTCGCGATCGATCGCGCGCTCGACGCCGAGTCCGCGCGGGGCGCGGGCGCCACCGAGGCTACGTCTCCCTTCGTCATTCCGGATCTCGGCGACCGGTCCCCGGAGCTCCGGCAGACGCGCGACCTCATCGACGGCGTCGACCGCGACCTCCTGCGCCTCCTCGCCCGACGCTCGGAGCTGCAGCACCGCGCTGCGCGCGCGAAGGCGGCGATGGGCGCCCCGCTCGCGGACCCGACGCGAGAGGCGGAGGTCGTCGCCTCGCGCAGCGCGTGGGCGCGCGAGTTGAAGGTCGACCCCGACGGCGCCGCCGAGGTGTTCCGCGCGATCCTCACGATGTCCCGCCGCACGCAGAGACCGTAGCGCGGCCCCCGAGCCCGCTATGCTGGGCCGCATGCAAGGCTGGGCACCGCGCGCGCTCAAGGTCCTCGGAGTCCTCTTCCTCCTCGTCGTCGCGTTCATCGCGATCGAGTGGAAATCGGACATCCCGCTCGAGACCCTCAAGGCGCGCTATGCGACGGGGACTTCCCGGTTCGTCGACGTCGACGGCATGAGCGTCCACTACCGAGACGAGGGGACCGGCCCAGCGGTGGTCTTGATTCACGGGACCGGCTCCTCGCTCCACACGTGGGACGCTTGGGCGAGCGCGCTCTCGACGCAATACCGCGTCGTCCGGTTCGATCTGCCGGCCTTCGGCCTGACCGGACCGCGGCCCGACGACGACTACCGGATCGAGACGTACGTCGAGTGGGTCGACCACGTGGTCTCGAAGCTCGGCGTCCCGCGCTTCGCGCTCGCGGGCAACTCGCTCGGCGGCGAGATCGCGTGGCGATACGCGGCGGCGCACCCCGACCACGTCGGCGCCCTCGTGCTCGTCGACGCCGCCGGCTATCCCCGGGTCGGCACGGCGCCGATGGTGTTCCGCCTGGGGAGCGTGCCGCTCGTCGCGGGGGTCTTCGCGCACCTCGATCCGCGCCGGCTCGTCGACCAGACGGTTCATCACGTCTACGGCGACCCGACCCGGGTGACCGCCGACGTCGTCGAGCGGTACTACGAGCTGTCGCTGCGGCCCGGCAATCGCGCCGCCTTCGGGGCCCGGACGTCGACGCCGTACGTCGACCGGACGGCGCTCCTCGGCTCGCTGCGGATGCCCACGCTCATCCTCTGGGGCGACAAGGACGCGCTCATCCCGGTGGCGAACGCGCAGCGGTTCGCGGCGGCGATCGCCGGGGCCACCGTGAAGACCTACGCGGACCTGGGCCACGTGCCCATGGAGGAGGACGGCGCGCGGACCGTCGCCGACGTCCGGGACTACTTGACCGGCTTGGCGCCCCGCGATCGCTGACCGCCGGTTCGGCGTGACGGGCGGGGGCCGATGGCCCGGAAGAGGAGCTCGACGCTCATCTCGGCGAGGGCCTCCGGGCCCGGCAGCGACGCGAACGGAGGCCGATCCCCGGCTGCCCGACGCACGAGCTGCGGCAGGCCGCCGAGGCCCAGGGTCGACAGGAGCAGCAGCGGCGCGGCGATCCGCGGGTCGATCTCGCCCTGCCGCGCGCCCCGGGACAGCTCGTCGAGGAGCATGCCCACGTGACCGCGCTGCATCCGCGCGAAGATCCGATCGAACCGGTCCGACGAAAGAAGGGCCTCGCGCACGACGAGCCGCACGACCGCGAGCTCGTCCTCGCTCGCCTTGCCGAGCCGGACGAAGACGCGCTTGAGGCGATCGCGCGTCGAGCCCGCGACCGACAGGATGCCGCCCAGGTCCGTCAGGAGCGACGCGTAGACCTCCTCGACCACCGCGAGCAAGAGATCGTCCTTCGTCGGGAAGTAGTAGAAGACCATCCCGACGTTGGTCCCGGCGTCGGTCGCGATGTTGCGGAGCGACGCGCCGTCGACCCCCTCGGCGAGGAAACGCGCGCGCGCGGCGCGGACGATCCGCAGGTGGATGTCGCTCCGGGGCCGGGCCATCGGGTCAGACCAGCTTCTTTCGGAACCGCAGCGAGGACACCGAGACGAGCACGCCGAGGATGGCCGAGAGCCAGACGAGCTCGAGGCGCAGGTCCGCGAAGCCGCTCCCCTTGAGGACGACCCCCCGCACGATCCGCAAGAAATGGGTCAACGGCAGCGCCTGCGAGATCCACTGCGCCGGCCGCGGCATCGCCTCGAACGGGAACATGAACCCGCTGAGGAGGATGTTCGGCAAGAGGAAGAAGAACGACATCTGCATGGCCTGCTGCTGGGTCTGCGCGAGCGTCGAAAAGAAGAGACCCACGGCGAGGTTCGCCGCGATGAACATGAACGCGAGCGCGAAGAGGAGCGGCAGCGACCCCGCGATCGGCACGTCGAAGACGACGCGGGCGAAGGCGAGGATGATCGCCATCTGCGCGTAGCCGATGACCACGTACGGCAGGATCTTGCCCACGACGAGCTCGACCCGCTTGACCGGAGAGACGATGAGCTGTTCGAGCGTGCCCCGCTCCCGCTCCCGCGCGAGCGCCATCGACGTGAGCATCACCATCGTCATCGTCAGGATGACGCCGATGAGCCCCGGGACGATGTACACCGCGGTCCGCAGCTCGGGGTTGTAGAGGATGCTCGGCTCGAGATCGATGGCCATGGCCGGCGCCCGGGCTCCGGTGCGCGACAGCCGCTCGACCACGATGTCCTGGGACCGGGCGATCACGAGCGACGACGCGGTGTCCTGCGCGCTCGCGACGACTTGCGGATCGGACCCGTCGATGACCAGCTGGACGTGGGCCGTCGCCCCGCGCGCGAGGTCCGCGCCGTACCGTGGGGGGACGACGAGCGCCGTGCGCGCCATGCCCGACCGGAGCGCCTCGTCGATCTCGCCGTACCCGCGCGCGCGCCCGACGACGTCGTAGAATCCGGTCGCCTCCATACGGCGCGCGAGGTCGCGCGACTCCGCGCTCTCGTCCTGGTCGTAGACGAGCAGCGGGATGTGCCGGACGTCCGTGTTGATCGCGTACCCGAAGAGCAGCAGCATGACGACGGGCTGCACCGCCATCATCGCGAGCGTCAGACGATCGCGCCGCAGCTGGAGGAGCTCCTTTTGCGCGATGACGAGCGGCCGGAGCTTCATGCGCCGCGGCCTCCGGAGGCCTTGTCCGCCCTCACCATGGCGACGAACGCGTCCTCGACGCTGGCGCGCACCTCGCGCAGGGCCTGGATCGCGATGCTCTCGTCGCCGAGCCGCTCGCGCGCGAGGGCGACGGGATCCGCGTTCCCCCGGGTGACGACGCGGAGCATGTGCCCGTAGTGCGAGACCTCCTCGATCGCCCCGTCCTTGCGCAGGAGGGCTGCGGCCTCCCCCCCACGGTCGACGTCCAGCTCGGCGACGCGCAGCGCCCGGCGGCGCACGACCTCCTCCGGCGTCCCGACGTCGAGCAGGTCCCCCCCGAAGATGAAGGCGAGCCGGTGACACCGCTCGGCCTCGTCCATGTAGTGCGTCGTCAAGACGGACGTCGTCCCGCGGGCTCCGAGGTCGTGGATCCGCTCCCAGAACTCGCGGCGGCTGACGGGGTCGACGCCGGCGGTCGGCTCGTCCAGAAAGAGCAGCGGCGGATCGTGGATTGTGGCGCACGCGAGCGCGACGCGCTGCTTCCACCCCCCCGAGAGCGTCCCCGCGAGCTGGTCCTTGCGATCGACGAGGCCCGTCTGCTCGAGCACCTCGCGGACGCGCGCGGAGCGGCGGGAGAAGGCGACGCCGTAAATGCCCGCATAAAACGAGAGGTTCTCGACGACGGTGAGGTCCTCGTAGAGGCTGAAGCGCTGGGTCATGTACCCGATGCGCTCCTTGATGCGCTCCGCGTCGCGGGCGAGGTCGTACCCGACGACGGTCCCCCGCCCGCCGCTCGGGTCGAGGATCCCGCAGAGCATCCGTATGGTAGTCGACTTGCCCGCCCCGTTCGGCCCGAGGATGCCGAAGATTTCGCCGCGGTGCACCTCGAGCGAGACGTCCTTGACGGCCACGAGCGAGCCGAAGCGCCGCGACAGGTGCTCGGTCGAGATGATGGGCGGTTCCATCATGGCTCGATCCGGGCGAACGCGGGCACCCCGGCGTGCAGAGCGTGGCCGGGGTCGTCCACGCGGACGCGCACACGCAGGACGAGGTTCGGGCGCTCCCGATCGCTGAAGAGGAACTTGGGCGTGAACTCGGTCTTCGGCGACACGTACTCGACACGGCCGTCGAAGGCGGCGCCGCTCCCGTCGACCCGCAGCGAGGCGCGGCTCCCGACGCGCACCCCCTGCATGCCGCCCTCCGGGACGAACACGTCGACGTACGGATGGCCCGTGTCGGCGAGCGAGGCGGCGAGCGTCCCGACCGACGCGAGCTCCCCCGGCTCGACCGGCACGTCGAGCACCTCACCCGGCGAGTCGGCGCGCAGCGTGTGACGCGCGAGCCGCTCCTGTTCGAGGGCGAGCTGAGACCCCGCCTGGTCGACCCGGGCTCGAGCGCGCGCCACCTCCTCGGCGCGGGCCCCACGGCGCAGGAGCGCCACGCGCTGTTCGAGCGACTTGCGCTGCGAGGTCGCGCGGTCGAGCGCCGAGACGGCCTTGTCGAGCTCGGCCTGCGGGAGGGCCCCCTGCCCGAAGAGACTGCGGACGCGAGCCTCCGACTTGCTCGCCTCTTGCTCGGCGGCCACGGCGCCCTTGAGGTCCTCGGCGGCGGCGGCCACGTCCTCGCGCCGCGACCCGGCCTCGAGGAGCGCGAGGTCGGCCTGCGCGGCGGCCTGGTCTTCCCGCCGCGAGTCGACCGTGAGCTTCTCGAGCGTGTCGTCGAGGGCGGCGAGCTCCTGCCCCGCCACGACCACGTCCCCGCGCCGTACGAGGACGCGCCGGATCCGCCCCGGGACCTCGAACGAAAGCGACCGTTCGTCGTACTCCACGATGCCCTGGAAGCCTTCGGGCGCCCCGTGCCTCGTGGGGCACCCCGCCAGGAGCGCCAGGAAGGCCGCGGCGAGGGGGGCGGTCCCCCGATTCTTTATCATGCGTCTGATAATAGGGGCGCGCAGGGTGCCGGACCAGCCGTTCCTGGGACTTCCCGGTCAGCGATCGGCACACTTCGGCACGTCCGGGGACGGCGGTGCCGTGGCGTGCCGACACAGCCTGTGGCGCACGCGTTGCTACTCCGTCCGTCGCGCTCTTTGGAAACGCGACTGGAACACCGACTCCGCTTTTCCCTGCCTTGGCTCTCCCGCCTCGGTCGCCCCCCGGGGCACCGGCCCTCGACGGCGAGCGAGGGGGAGGACCGCGTCGACCGGCCCGTGCTCTCGCGCCTGACGGCCACGCTCGGGCTCGCGATTCTCGAGGCTTCGTCGATGGGGTTCGCCGGCTGGGCGCTCGCCGACCGCCGATACGTGCCGGCCTACGTTCACGACAACGTCCTCTCCCAGGGGGCGCGCCGAATGATTTTCGTGAACGTCGCGGGCGCGCTCGCCGTGGCGTGGGTCGTCCTCCTGGCGCTCCTCGTCCTGAAGCGCCGCCGCATGTGGCTCGACGCGGCCGAACGGACTGTGCGGCGCGCCGCGCCCCTGTCGCTCGCGGCGCTCGCGGTCCTTCTGTTCGACCACCGCCTGTGGGACGGCCGCGACCTCGCCTTCTTGACGCTCGCGCTGGGGTGGGGCTTCGGCGTCCGGGTCGCGCTGAGGACGGCCGTCGAGACCGCGCCCGTGTTCCCTACGCTCGCGGCCCGGGTCCTGCCCGCCTCCCGAGCCGTGGGCGCCGCCCTCGGCCGCGCCGCAAGCAGGGTCGACGCGCCGCTCGGGTCGGTCATCGCGGCGTCGTGCGCGTACGCAACTTACCTGTCGGTCATCAGCATCGCCCAGCACCGCAACCTCGAGACGTCGGCCTTCGACATGGGCGGCTGGGACAACCTGATGTGGAACCTGGTCCACCGGGGCGCGATCTTCGAGTCGACTCCCTTCATGGGTACCGCGGGGTCGCACCTCGCGCGTCACGCGACCTTCTTCGCGTATGTCCTCGCGCCGTTCTATGCGATGTCGCCGGGCCCCGAGACGCTCCTCGTCCTGCAGGCCGTGATCCTCGGCTGGGCGGCGGTGCCCCTCCACCTCTACGCCCGCCTGCACCTCCCGGCGTGGTCG
>DATGJA010000125.1:0-6276 GCA_035295445.1 Polyangiaceae bacterium
CGGACGACGTACACGACTCGGGCCGGTGCCGGTCGGCCTCGCGTACCTGGCCTACACGTGGACGCTGGAGCACGGCGGGCAAAGCGCGTGGCTCGACGAACTCTACGTGGTCCCCGGCGAACGCTCGCGGGGGGTCGGCACGGCGCTCCTTCGCGCGGCCCTCGATCACGCCGCGCGCCGAGGGTGCCGCGCCGTGGATCTCGAGGTCGAGGCAGCGCACGCGCGCGCCGCGCGACTCTATGCGCGCGAGGGGTTTCGCCCCCACCATCGCGCAAGGTGGTACCGCAGGCTCGACCTTACCCCGTCGCGCGGCTCTCCGGCATGACGTCGGTCGGGACCGGGCGTGCGGCCTCCCCGGGGTGCTCCGGAAGCAGCGCCGCGAGCAGGCCGAGGGCCGGCATGAAGGCGACCAGGCGATACACCTCGTCGATCCCGCGCGCGTCGGCGAGCCGTCCCATCATCGCGGCACCCGAGCCGGCCGCGCCGAACGAGAGGCCGAAGAAGAGTCCGGCCACCATCCCGACCCGGCCCGGCAAGATCTCCTGTCCGTAGACGACGATGGCGGGGAACGCCGACGCGATGACGAAGCCGATGACCAGGCTGAGCGCCCCGGTCCACAGGAGATTCGCGTGGGGAAGAGCGAGCGAGAACGGGAGCACGCCGAGGATCGAGAACCATATGACCCGCTTGCGCCCGAAGCGATCCCCGAGCGGTCCGCCCGCGATGGTCCCCGCCGCCGCGGCAGCGAGGAACGCGAAGAGATGCATCTGCGCGCTCCGCACCGAGATGCCGAATCGGTGCATGAGGTAAAACATGTAGTAGCTCGTGATGCTCGCCAGGTAGACGAACTTGGAGAAGATGAGCACCAGGAGCACTGCCATCGACGCGCCGAGACGCTTCGGCGAGAGGCGCGCTCGGACGTCTCGCCGCCCACGGGCCGGCTTGCCGGGGGCCAGGCGCGCCAGGCCGTAGCGCCGGTACCAGAGGCCGACGCCCGTGAGAACCGTGGTCGAGACGAGCGCGAGGCATGCGAACGCGCCGAGGCCGTGCCGCCCCCACCGCAGCACGATCAGCGCGGCGCCGACCGGCCCGAGCGCGGATCCCACGTTGCCGCCGACCTGGAAGAGCGATTGTGCGAGCCCCGGACGACCGCCGCAAGCCATACGCGCCACGCGGGAGGCCTCCGGGTGGAACACCGAGGACCCCATCCCAAGGACGCAGGCGCCCGCCACGAGCCCCGGGTACGTGCGCGCGTTCGAAAGCGCCGCCAGGCCCGCGAAGGTGAAGAGGGTCCCCCCGGGCAGCGAGAAGGGCGTGGGGCGCCGATCGGCGTAGAGGCCGACCAGCGGCTGGAGCAGCGACGCCGTCAGCTGGTACGACAACGTCACGAGCCCGATCTGCGCGAAGCTCAGGTGAAACTCGCCCTTGAGGGACGGATACTCGGCGGCGAGGAGCGCCTGGAGCATGTCGTTGATGAGGTGACAGAGCGAGATCGCGAGGAGGACCCGAAAGGCCGTGCGTTCAGCGTCCCTCATGGGGCTCCTCGACCGGCACCGCGATGACCGCCCGCGCCTTCGCGTAGGGGACGAATCGGACCTGCCATGCGTTGCCGTCGGGGTCCTCCGCCTCGATGCCCTGGTCCTTCAGGCGCAGGGGCGCGCCGGCGCGCCACAGGGCGACGGCCGCCTTGCCGACGTGCTCGGGCTCCGGAACGACCAGCGCGAACCTCTCGCGGGCCGGCGGCATCGCACCCCGCTGCGCCCCCCGCGGAGCGGGAGTGCGGTTGCGTCCGGCTCCCGCGGTCCGCGTGGCGCGCTTCTGCAGCGTGAGGACGAGGGGCGGCGCGTCGGACTCGAAAATGGTCACGCCCTCCTCGCGAATCGCAGGCGGCGCGCCGAGGAGCGCCTCGTAGAACGCCGTCGCGCGGCCGGCGTCGTCGACCCCCAGAAGAATGTGCGTCCTTGCCAAGTCCATGTCGGGCCTCTTCCTGTTTTCGAAACCGGGATACGTGCGGTGCGTGGGACGTTTTCTCGTTTGGCGCCGGGCGCGCAGAGGCGTGCCGCCACCCGCCTGCCCCGGGGGGAAGGCAGCGTCTGATGTGTCGTCCGAACTCTCGCTTCGCTCGAGCGTGCGGACTCCCTCGCGTGTGTCGTCCGAACTCTCGCTTCGCTCGAGCCCCGAAACGTCGAAGGCCGCCTCGGGGAACCCCGGGCGGCCTTCGGTGCGCTATCGCGCGGGGAGGGACCTTGCCTAGGGTTGGGCGCTCGCGCCCCAAATCGTGTTTACCTTCGCGAGCATGCAATTCGCATCCGCATGCCGGAGGCGCATCGCCGTCGGGCGCCGACTGGACGTCGGATGCATCGGTTCGCGCGAATACTCAGCGGTAAACATGATTGTGTGCGTAGCGCGCATATCGCGAATCGTCAAGTCACGATTTCGAGATCCTCGTCTTTCCGTATACTGGCCGAGTGAACCGCGAGCAGGTTTGGAAGGCCGCTTCGGACTCGCTTCGCGCCAGCTTCGGCAGGCTGCTCGACGTGAGGGACGTCCGGCGCGTGCGCCGTGTAGCCGGCGAGGCGTGGGTCGTCACGGTCGCCCTCGCGTCCTCCGCGGGCGACTTGCACGTCGCGGACGTTGCCGTCGACGACTCGGGAGCGATGACGCCGACGCTGACGGCCGACCACGTGATCGAGGCGGTACGGCGGGCCGAGCGCGCGTCTCGTCGCCCTCCCGTCGAGGACGCGCTCGGCGAGCTCGGCGAGTTGGCGAATCTCGCCGCGGGGGGCGACGACGAGCTGGGGCTCGACGTGCTGTCGGAGGCCCAGGAGCCCGTCGAGAAGCGGGTGGAGGGCGCGCTCGCCAGTGGAGACGCCGATTCCCTCGCCGTCGCGCGCGTCCTTCTGCCGCGCCTCTTGGCGGATCATGCACGGCGAGGCGCGACCCTCTTCACCATGGCCGAGGTCGAGGTCAAGCTCGGCGAGCCGTCGCTCGCGCGCGGATATCTCGAAGCAGCTGCGCGCGAGTTCGCGGACCGCTTCGACCTGCCCGCGCTCGAGAAGACCGCGGCGCTCGAGCTGCAGCTCGCCGGGGCCGACGCGTTCTCGGGCTCGCCCGTGCGCACCCTCCTCGAGCGCAGTCGAGCGCGCCTTCGTCCGATCGAGGACCTCTTCGAGGCGAGGAGCCTGGCGGCCCTCAGCGGAGACGCGCGCCGCACGATCGGCTCCAGCGCGACCCTTCGAACGCTCTCCCCCGCGGAGACGCTCGTCAGCGAGGGCGATCCGGCGCGGAGCCTGTACGTCGTCAAGAGCGGGTTGCTCGGCGTCTGGCTCGAGAAGCCGTCGGGAGGTTCATGGCTCGTTCGATGCTGCTTCCCGGGTTGGTTGCTCGGCGAGTCGAGCGTCCTCGGAGGCGCCGATGCGCGATGCGCGGCCTCGCTCCGGGCCGAGCGGGTGAGCGAGGTCTGGACGCTCGACGCGGCCGCGGTGCGCGCGATCATGGACGCGGATGAGGCCTTCGCTCGGACGATCGCGGAGACCAAGCAGGTCCACCGGATCGACTCGTTCTTCTCGATGCACGAGACGATGGGACAGCTCGACGTCCAGGTGCGCGACGACGTCCTCTCGTGCATTCAGCGCCTGGAGTCGTTCGAAGAGGAGACCACCCTCTTGCCGGCGGGGGTCGTGCCTCGCACCGCTTGCCTCGTGGCGCGTGGGTCGATCGCGCTCTTCGAGGGGGACGACCGGCGGCGGGTCGGGGTGGTCGAGCCCGACTCTTTTTACGGCGTCCGCGACGCCATTCACCGGATCGCCCCGGCGGTCAGCGCGGTCGCGATGCCGCACACGACCGTGGCCTTCTTCGACGCGGAGCGGCTCCAGCGCCTTTGCGAGCGGAGCCCGGAGCACGTCGTGGCAGTGCTCGAGCGGCTGGGATGACGCATGGCTCTCGTGTACCCTCGCGCGGCAGTGTTCGAGAGACGTGCAGGCTCGATGTGGGCGCCGCTGCTCGCAGCGGCATCGCTCCGGTGCGGAGGGTCCCCGCCGCCGGCCGCGCTCCCGCCCGCGGTGACTTCGGCCCAGCCCGACGCGCCGGCGTCGGTGGCCAACCTCGTGGCCCGTCATGTCTTCTTCGATGGGCCGGACCGCTCCGACGTGCAGGTGAGCCCGGACGGAAAACGCATCGGGTGGTTGGCGCCGGCGCACGGCGCTCCGAACGTTTGGGTGGGGCCGAGTGAGGCGCCGCAGAAGGCCCAGGCCCTCACGCACGAGACGGGCGAGGGCGTTCGCTGGTGGCGCTGGACGTTCGGGAGCGATCGCGTCGTCTTCGCGCGCGGTCGGGAAGGCGGAGAATCTGACCTCGTCGAGGCCGACATCGCCAAGGGGGTCGTCCGTGATCTCACCCCGCGCGAGGGCGTGAGGGGTGGCGACCTCGTCGAGCTGAGTCCCAAGCGGCCGGCGGAGGCGCTCGTCGCCTTCAACGATCGCAACAAGCAGTTTCCGGACGTCTACCTCGTCGACCTCGCGGCGGGCACGCGCCAACTGGTGCAGCAAAACGACGGCGGGTACGACCAGTGGCTGGGGGACGAGGATCTGCGCGTGCGCGTCGGTATCAAGGGGACCGCGGACGGGGGCAGGGAGTTTTTCGCAATCGGTCGTGGCAAGCAGGCGGCGAGGCGAATGTTCCTCGTTCCGGCGGCGGACCGGCAGGGCCTTCGGTCCCTCGGGTTCGACGCCAGCGGCGACTCTCTCTTCCTCGAGGACAGCCGCAACCGAGATACCGCCGCGCTCTTCACGGTCGACACGATGTCCGGGCAACCCACGTTCGTCGTCGGGGACAAGCGCGCTGACATCGGGACTGTCCTCGTTCATCCCACGAGCAAGGTCGTCGAGGCGGCGTCGTTCCTCTACGACGAGCCGGCCTGGAACGTGGTTGATTCCTCGGTGGAGGGAGACCTCTACTACCTTCACACGTTCGGGGACGCGATGCCCGTCGTCACGAGCCGGTCACTCGACGAGCAGCGCTGGCTCGTGGCCTTTCCCCACTCGGACGGGCCGACGCGCTACTACCGGTACGATCGGAACCCCGACGTCCCGGGAAACCCGGGCGCGGCCACGCTCCTCTTCGAATCGCAGGAGGCGCTCGAGGGCGCCAAGCTCTCGGCGGCGCGCGCGGTGGTGATCAAGGCTCGCGACGGGCTCGACCTCGTCTCGTACCTGATCCTCCCCGTCGGCGAGGACCCACGGGGCGACGGGCGCCCCAAGGCTCCGCTCCCGATGGTCGTCTGGGTGCACGATGGGCCTTGGGCGCGAACGGGTCTCGAGTTCGGAGCGGAGCAGCAATGGCTCGCGAGCCGCGGATACGCCGTCCTTTCGGTGAACTATCGAGGGTCGGCCGGCTTCGGAAAGGCGTTCCTCGGCGCAGGAAACCTCGAGTGGGGCGGCAAGATGCGCGACGACCTCTTGGACGCCGCCTCGTGGGCCGTTCGTGAGAAGGTCGCCGACCCGGGCAAGGTCGCGGTCATGGGCACCGGCTACGGCGGATACGCGGTGCTCTCGGCGCTCGCGATGGCCCCGTCGCCGTTCGCCTGCGGGGTCGACGTGGGCGGCCCGCCCGACCTCTTATCGTACGTGCAGTCGGCGTCGACGGGTCGGGAGCACGTCGAGGTCCTGGCGGCGCGTGTCGGCGACCCCCGCACGGAAGAGGGCAAGCGC
The DNA here is from genome assembly GCA_035295445.1 of Polyangiaceae bacterium. GTDB lineage: Bacteria > Myxococcota_A > Polyangia > Polyangiales > Polyangiaceae > Palsa-1150. The sequence goes on from DATGJA010000125.1 coordinate 5,709, forward strand.
CTCCTCGCGGAGCGATCACCTGTGGCGCACGTCGGTTCCATCGTCAAGCCGCTCCTCATCGGGCAGGGCAAGAAGGACCCGTGGGTCGCCGAGGCGGCCGTCGCGCGGTTCGCCGCCGTCCTCGACGCGCGGCACGCGCCCGTCACCTATGTTGCCTTTCCGGACGAGGGGCGCGGCATCGAGCGGCCCGCCAACCGCGTCGGGTTCGCCGCCGTGGCGGAGGTCTTTCTGTCGCAATGCCTGGGAGGTCCGTACTTGGGCTACGGCGACGATCTGGCCGGGTCGACGCTCACGGTGCCGGTCGGCGCCGAGCGCATCTACGGTCTGGGCGCCGCTCTCGGACCCCGCAAGTAGGACCGCTTCAACGCGGGACGGTCGCGGCGCCGGCCGCGCGCAGCATGCGATCGCCGAGGAACCGGAGCCGCTCGCAGAGCTCGGGCGGGTCGGTCACCTCGAAGTCGACGCCGATGTGCAAGATCCAAGCGGCAAGCGAGTCGAGCGAGTGACCGCCCGTCTCGAGCCGGCACGTCCGGTCGTCGACCACCTCGAGCCGGCCCATCGTCGGCGA
>DATGJA010000126.1:0-11697 GCA_035295445.1 Polyangiaceae bacterium
CGGTCATCGACCCGTCGAGCTCGTCCATTTACGTCGTGACCCACACGTTCGAAAGCGGCAAGTGCGTCTACCGCCTGAGGAGGCTCAACATCGCTACCGGGGCCGATCTCGCGAACAGCCCGTCGGGGGCCTTCACCGCAACGGCATTCGACGCGTCGGTGGAGAATCAGCGGGCCGGCCTCGCCCTCTCGAAGGGCCAAGTCTACATCGGGTTCGGCTCGTACCACGACGACGGACCTTGGCACGGCTTCCTTTTCGCGTACGACGCGACGGCGCTTACGCAGACCGCTGTCTTCAACGCGACCCCGAACGGCGTTCAGGGGGGCATCTGGCAAGGCGGCAACGCGCCGGTCGTGGACCCCAACGACGGAAGCCTCTATGTCGCGACGGGCAACGGCACCTTCGACGAGGCCGACTTCGGAGAATCCGTCCTTCATCTGTCGCAATCGGGATCCTCGTTCCAAGTCCTCGACTTCTTTTCCCCGTTCAACGAAAACAGCCTTTCCGGTGGCGATTGGGACCTGGCGTCGGCGTCGCCCGTCATGGCGAACTTGCCGCAGGGCAAGATGATCATGCAGGGCATGAAGGGGACGGGGACCGTCTACGCTCTTCACGCGAACAAGCTCGGGGGAATTGCCGCCACGGACGCCGCGCAGCAGCAGAACATCGTGCAGGAGTTCCAGGCCGTACACACCGGCGACACGGCGCCGGCCGACAGTTACAACCTCTTCAACGGAGTCCTATACTGGTCCAATCCCGCCGGAAGCAACGACGGCTTCTTGTTCGCGCTCGGCCAAGGGGACAACGTGCGACGGTACGCGTGGAACGGCTCCTCGTTTGACACGACGAACGTCGTCGTGTCGCCCCTCAGCGGGTTGGGGATGATGTCGCTGTCGTCCAACGGATCCGCTTCGGGCTCGGGCATCATCTGGGTCATCAGCAACAGCCCGCGCGTTCTTTCCGCGATTGACGCGGAGCACTCCGGGCTGCCCGTGCTCTGGTCCACGCAGACCCGCCAGATCGACAATCAGGCGCTCGGTGCCGGCTCCACGTACAACCCCCCGACTGTGTTCAACGGCCATGTCTACGCCGGAAACGGCTCTGCCGGGGCGGGCAGCGTCACGGCCTACGCCCTCATCCAGCTCGAGGCCGTCGCGTGGTGCAAGACATGTCCTCATCCCTTTCCTTGGTGGATTCCGCGGTTTCATGTCCCGCGGTACCCCCTCGTCGAGGGGCCCGTATTTCATATCGGGCCGTGGTGGGGGATCGGCGCCGACGGCGGGGTCTTCTATCGCGTCCAGCAAAACGGTGCCTGGCCCGCGGCCACCGAGCTCACGGCGCCCGGCTTCGCGCTGGCCGGCGGCGATTTCCACGTCGCCGCGAAGACGACCACGGAGACGGACGCGTTCCTCATCGCCAACGACCGCAAGCTGTACGCGAGCACGCAGACGAACTTCGGCCCGTGGCAGGCGCCCACGGCGCTCACGCCGGCCAACTTCGTCGCCGGAGCGCCGCTCGACACGATCAGCGCCGGCGGGCAGCTCGGCGTGGTCACGGTCGACACCAACGGCGCGCTCGAGGTCGTCTGGTGGAACCCGGTCCTCGGCTGGGAGAGCCCCGCCGTAGTGACCGCCGCGGGGTACGCGCCCGCCGGGGCGGCGGTCGCCGTGGGGACACGCGCGAGCGGAGAGATCGATGCGTTCTCGATCGGCAGCGACGGCGCGCTCAAGTACATGGCATACACGTCCGGGATCTGGAGTGGGCCCTACGTCCTATCCGCCACCAACTTCGCCCCTGCGGGCGGCGCGGTGGCCACGGCAACGGACGTCCACGGCTATCTCAACGCATTCACGGTGGCCAACGACGGGGCCCTCTACACGAAGTGGGACTGCACAGCGCTCTGGTGCGGCCCGACCTCGCTCACGGCGACCGCATTCGCTCCGCCGGGGGGCCACGTCTCGGCCATCAATTTCAACAACGCGTCGATGAACGCGTTCCTCGTCGACAACACGGGCAGCGTGAACACGCTGGTGAATGCCGGGCTCGGTTGGGCGGGACCGTCCGTCGTCGCGGCAAACCTCGCCCAGCCGGGCGCGCCGACGCAACCTGTGGCCGAGAGCACCACCCAGCTCGACGTGTTCGCCCTCGCCACTGGCGTTGCTTCCGGAATGGTGGAGTCGATCAACACGGGCAGCGGGTGGTCCGCGCCCGTCACTCTCCAGTGACGCGCCCGCGGCATCCGCTCGGCGGCCCTCTTACGGGGGCGCGCGGCGCCCCCAATCAGCGCGAGCTCATCGCGTGCTGGTAGCGGCTCGGAGGGGCCACGGCGGGGTGGCGCTCGGTCCACGTCGTACCGTCCCACTCCCAGGTATCGTGGAGAACGGTCATACCGGCTCCGCCGAACAGGACGATCTTGTCCCCCAGCGTGGCCATCGCTGCTCCGTGTCGCGCCGGGGGACTCGCTGCGGGAGTGGCCTCGGTCCACGTCGTCCCGTCCCACTCCCAGGTTTCGCTCAAGAGGGCGCAAACGGGCGGTCCGGACGGGGGGCCGCAGGACTCGCCCCCGAAGAGCACGACCTTCGAGCCGAGCGTGGCCATGGAGTGTCCGCGGCGAGGGCCGGGCCGGCCGGCGCCAACGTAGGCCGTCCACGTGACTCCGTCGAATGTCCACTGGTCGTTCATCGTGGAGCTCGACTGTTCGCCGCCGCCCCCGAACAGCACGACCTGGCCGCCGAGCGTAGCCATCGCGTGGTCGCGGCGTGCATCGGGGCTCGTGGAAGCCTGGTTGAGTCCCCAGCCCATGCCGTCCCATATCCAGGTTTCGCCCGATACTGTCCCCGTCGTGCCCTGATAGCCGCCGAACAGCACGATGCGGTCGTTCGCTTTGGCCATGGCGAACGCTTCGACCGCTTTCGGGTGCGGGGCGGCGCTGCCTAACGTCCACCCGCGGCCGTCCCAGGTCCACGTGTCGGAGAGCTGATTGCCCATGCCGTCGTCGCCGCCGAACAGGACAACGTTGCCGTTCAGCGTCGACATCGAGTGATAGCTGCGGGCTTGGGGAGCGGCGACTCCCGACGCCTGCGTCCACACGTTCCCGTCCCAAAGCCACGTATCCCCGAGCGCGACCCCCGTCGTCAGGGTATTCGCGTCGGCCCCGCCGAAGAGGACGAGCGGCCCCGGGCGACCCGCTTCAGGTCCCGGCATGTCCGGCCCTGCGTCCGGTTCGGCGTCCGATCCCGCCTCGGTGCCCACGTCCAACGGGCTGGCGGGACCGGCGTCCCCTGTGGCGGCGTCGCCCTCGCCCGCATGGACGACGTCGGCTGCGGCGTCGATCGAAGCCCCCACGCGGTCGACCGCTCCTCCGCAGCCGCCCGATCCCAGCGCCGCCGCGGCCGAGAGCGCTGCGGTTGCCCAGACCGTGGCGCGAGGACCTACGGCTGCGTGTCGCCCCCGCTGACTCATCGAACGTGAGCTTAGCGTGCGCCCCCCCAGCAGCGCCATCGGACTCGTCGTGCCTCCAGGCCTCCGCGCCGCGGAGAAGCGCACGCTTGATCGCGCTTCATGACCGACCGCATACCTGCGTAGGTGGACGAAAATTCGTCTCCACCCATGGGACCAAATCGAGCGCTTTCCGATTAACCATACGAGGGGAGCGAAGTGGCTCCGCCCGCCCGTCGCGAAAGCCCAGGAACGCCGAAGTCCCCGTGAACGCCGCCCGGCGGGCGGCAAGCCTCGTCCGTCGGGTCGGAACCCCCGCTCTTTCCACCGGAAGAGTCGCGCCGACGATGAGTACCGACGCTCTTTCCCCCGTGAAGCTCGACTGAACTTTGAGAAGAGCGGCTCGGACGACGAGGACCCTCGCGAGCACGACGGAAAACGCGTCGAGCACCCGCGAACAAGGGCCTCGGATTCCCGGCTGTGATGCGCCGGCGACCGAACGAGTCGCCCCGACGATTGAAAGCGACGCCCCGACCGACGAAAGCGTCGCTTGGTCCACTTCTCGTGATGCCGGGCCCATCGAGAGAGAGGGCTTCTTCCTTCGACGAGTGGGTCCGCCGAGGAGCAGCGTCGCCTTCTCAACGAGCAACGTTGCATGACCAAGAGACATCGTCGCCTTACCCAGGAACTACGTCTCTTTACGCGAAACCACGCAGCACAACCAATCGACAAGGAGAATCAGCCCATGAACTCGACATCGAAATCCCCTCGCCGCGCCACCGTCACGCTTCATCTGCCGAAGAGCGTCGCAGCCCTCATCGTGTTCGCCCAGAACATCGTGACGCGGGTCACCGGCAACACCGCATTCGTCGAGCCTTCGCCCCCGCTCTCGACGATCATCGCGGCCATCGAAGCGTTGCAGGCCGCCGAGACCGCGACGCTGGCGCGCACCAAGGGCGCCGTCGTCCTGCGCAACGAGAAGCGCATGGCCCTTGTGATGCTGCTCCAGCAGCTGCGCGGGTACATCCAGACCGTCGCGGAGGGGAACCCCAGCACCGCCGCGTCCGTCATCGAGAGTGCGGGCGTCGCCGTCCGCAAGACCGCCACCTGTTTGGCGCGCGCCTTCGCCGCCAAGGTCGGGACCGTCTCCGAACCGGAAGATCTGCTCCGGGTCGAGCCCACCGACGACCAGCGGGGCGTGCGTGCTCGCGAGAAACTGCACGTTGGGAAAGCGCTCGCGCAAGAGCGACACGATCTGCTGCTGCCACTCCGGGTGCATGTGCGCGTCGAGCTCGTCCATGAGCACGAGCGCGAACTCGCGCGTCGGAGCCGCCGACTGGTCGTGCACCTCGAACAGGCGCTGCATGAGCACGCCGATCCACCCGAGCAGCGATACGGTGCCCTGGCTCACGGCCTCGAGGGGGACTTCGCCGTCATCGGTTTCGAGGAGGACCCGGCCCCGCGAGACGTCGACGGCCTTGAAGCGGATGGTCATGTCCCCGGTGACCCCCTCGATCACATCGAAGAACTCCGTCAGGAGCTGGCGATAGCGGGTGCTCTGAGGGCCTCCCTCCTTGATTCGATAGTCGACGTTGACGATCCACTGCTTGATGTCGTCGGTCCGCGGGTCGGGCGCCCCGCCGACGAGGGGGAGGGCGTCGGCCGCGGTGGGCGCTGGCGCGGGAGGTCGAGCTGCGGGCCCTTGATCGCGCCCCACGTCACCGTGCGCAGGGCCGGGAAGCCCAGCGCGAGCCAACCTTCGCTTTCGAGGAGGCGGCCCGGCAGGCACTTGACCTCCACGCCGGACGACGTGCGAAAAAAGTCCGCGATGTACTCTCGCCCCTCGAGCGTCTCGAGCTTCACCTGGCCCTTCGTGGCGCCGAACTTGATAATGCGCTCGGCGTCCTGCCCCGCGTCCTGTCCGCAGACCGCCGCCGCCGCGGCCCGCAGGATGCTCGACTTGCCGACGCCGTTGTTTCCGAGAAAGACGTTCCAGCGCTCGTGCAACGTCAAATGGAGGGCCTCGAACGGCCCGATGTTCTCGAGGTGCACACGCTTCAGCCCGAGCACCTTCGGTTCCGGGGACGGCGCCGCGGCGGGGCTACGAGGCGCGGGCCGAACGTCCGCGAGCAGTCGTTCGACGAAGGCCTGCAGCTCGGGGTGGTTGACCGTGAGCCCGTAGGGCAGGACGTCGATGCCGTAGCGGTGCAGCAGCGAGTCCGCCTTCGCTCGCCACGTCGATCCCGTGACGGCCACGACGGCATAGTGCCGGTACGGCCCGCGCCCCCGGAACTTGATCCCACGCAGGTACGCTTCGATCCCCTCCAGGCTGCAGCCGACGAACAAGAGACTGCGCGAGACGAAGAGCGCCTCCATGAAGCGCCCGAACGGGAGGTTGCCGACGATCGCGTCTTCCTACTGCGTCGGCGCGATGAGGATGGTCTCCTGACGGTCGAGCGTGCCATAGAGCTTGAGGAGAAAGAACTGTCGCTTGGTCAGGGCGTCGAGCAGGGGTTCGGGGTCGAGCGGCGTGAGGACGCGATCGAAGCGTCCCGCGAAGGTCGCCTCGAGGAGCGGATCGAAGTTCGTCGTCAGCACGGCGCTGAGGCCGAGCGCGCCGAGCGTCTGGTGTACGGGCCCGGGGGCGACGTCGCGTCGATCGTAGATGGGCCGGACGGCCGAGAGGAGATCGGGATATCGACGTTCGGTTTGCGCCGCGTTGACCACGTTGTCCGCGACCAGATCGAGCTGCTGCGCCTTGAGCGCGGCGTCGAGCGAGGCGAGCGAGTCGGGGGAGATGAGAGCCTCCCTTCGCGCCCAGCCGAGCAGGTGCTCGACGAGCGGCTGCCAGGTCGGGAATTTCATGGCACCGCTCACCCCGGCCCCGACGAAAGCCACGCAATCTCCCTTCTGACAGGCGGCGACCAGGTCTTGCGGCGGTACGAGGGCAGTGAGCGCGGTCGATGCGGCGTCACCGAGTGCCCGAAAGAGCAGGTCCCACCCCCCCGGAGCGAACAGGTCGATGCGCTGCCGCGGCGAGAGCTCGGGCGGACCCGTGCAGGGCTCGAGGGCGACGGGGATCACGCGAAGGCCGGTGCGCGCGAGCGCCGCGCCGATCTCCATCTTCACCCACCGCGACGTGGCCGCCGCCTTGCTGAGAAGCGCCACGAAGGCCCCGACGCGCGAAATGGCTCGCTGGATCTCTTCGCGCCAATCGGCTCCGGCGGGGATGTCGCGGTGGGCCGCCCAGGGCAGGAAGCCGGCGCTCGCGAGTCTCGTGCAGATCTCGTTGGCGTGGGCGCGGTCCGCGTCGACGGAGCTGATGAACACCTGGAGCGTCGGATCCATCGGCGCCATGATATAGGAGCGGCGCCTCAAAAAGATGGTCCACCTCCGCGGGCCGGAGACACTCTGACGGAGTGAGGACGGAGCGCCTGAAGATCCTCCCGGCCGCCGTCAGATCACGCCGCAGCACCACGGCGCCGACCCAAGGGATGGAGTTCGAGCGTACTCGCCATACTCGTTCGCAGGGTTCGCCTATGGTGAAGAGGACAGATCTGGCGCATCGTCGAGCGCTTCGAAGCTCGTGCCGGCATTTCGCCAATGGGGTATCGTGGCGATCATGCGAACGTCCGCTCGCCACGGCACGCTCCTGATCGCGCTGATGGGGACGGTCGCGTGCCTGTCGGGAGGCTCGTCCCGTCCTTCCGTGGCAGGGTCCGGCGGCGCGAGCGCCGGAGCTGCGCAAGGCCCCGCCGGGTGCAAAGACAGCGCGCTCGGAAATTCGTGCTTCCTTCCGACGGTGGGGGTCCGCGGCAAGTGCATGGACACGTCGGCTTGTGCGGCGCTGGGCGCCCACGTAGCGACCCCCGGCCGCTGCTCGGGGCCGGCCAACATCGCCTGCTGCACGAGCGAGCCGCGCTACGAGGACCACGCCCCGGCCGGCTACAAGCTTCTGGCCCAGCCCCGGGTCACCTCGGAGATGGTCGCTTGGGCCGCGATGATCGTCGATTCCTCTTCGATCTACTGCATGGGATCCACGACGCAGCAGACCTTCGGGGGCATCCCGGTGATGGCTCGCGTCGAGTGGCATCCCCCCGAACCCGGCCACGGCGCCATCCATCGGGGGGTGACGCTCTACGAGCCCGACCACGGGCCGGCGGCGACCGCGGGCATGTGAGGCGAGTCGCCGACGCGGCGGGTCGAGATTCCCGGCGCACGGCGCAGGGGGGCCGTCGAGTTTCTGTCCGGGAGTGAGCTGGAGACTCAGTACCACGAGGAGATCTATCGAATAGCCGTTTGCGACGGATTGACGGCCTCGAGCTCGGCGGGGTCGCCGGGCAAGGAAGGGCGTCCAGCGCCAGCGCGTTGCGGATCCAGAGCGCCACCTGGTCGCGCCAGGTGATCAGATCGGCGTAGCGGAGCTCGTCGACGCGGAAGCGGCCGAATGCGGGGACCAGGCGGGCGAGCGTGTTCGCCCATCGCTCGCGGCTCTTGGGGGACTTGAGCTTGCCCTCAGTCACCTTCGCCTCGAACAGCGATGCGGCGTATTCGCTCCAGAGCGGCGGCGACGGCTGCCCCGCGAACTGAGCCCGGCCCTCGAGTCGAAGCTGGTCCTGGGCCCTTAGCGCGTCGCGGAGGGCGATCCCCTCGCCCCGGAGCACCTTCGTAAATGGGTGCTCCTTGCCCGTGCGGGGGTCCGTCACGCGGCATCGCACGAAGTACCCCCCGCCCTTGAGGCGCCAGACCCCCGGACGAGTCGCCTTGAGCGCTATCTCGTAGCGCCATCGAGTGACCCAGCGGGCTTTCTCCTCGGAGGAAGGCATCGAGATCTTCTCGCCTCCAGACGAACGCGCCGGTGCCACCGCGCCGGCCGTAGGGGCGCACCTTACCGCGTCGGTAGGCGGAGATCAGCCCTCGGGCGTTCTTGAAGCCGCAGTAGGCCGCAGCCACCTTCGTCGTCATCACGTTCGCCCCCTGCGCGATGTCGCTCATGCTTCGCCCAGGGCCCTACTGCAACGGGCCTCGTCTCCCCCATGGCTAGGCGGCTCGATGCCGCGCCCGCTTGACGGCGCTCTGAGATCTCATTGGCCCTCTGTTGACAGACTCCCTACCGGGATTCATGGCCGACGACAGGCACCTCCGTCAGGACACGCGTTGTTCCGCAACGCGATGGCGCAAGGCAGTGCGCAGTCGCCAGGTCCATAGTCATTTGTTTACAGAGCCGTCATTGGTTTCTGCCTCGCGCAGCGATCACTCGCACGCGTGCAAGGGCGTCGATGGAAGCTTGCGCACGCTCGCGCGCTCCTGCGCGTCGCAGTGCCGACAAGGCCTTGCGCGGTCGGCCGGGTCCAACGTCTTGTCGCGGTGCGCCGGCTGGCTTCGGGTCGCTTCGCAGGAATTCGTCGAGGTCGTCCCGCTTCCAGACATAGTGCCCGGAGCCCCCGCGTCGGCCGTAGGGGTACACCTTCCCCTGGCGGTAGGCCGAGTGCAGGCCGCGGCTGTTTCGGAAGCCGCAGTAGAACGCGGCAAGGGAGGTCGTCATGTACGGCGGGAATTCCTCCCGCGCACGCGCTGCGTCATGCGGGGCCTTGGCGAGGGAGCCGGGCCCCGTCGACAATCGCTTGGGTCGAGCCGATCCTGTAGCCATGGCACTGTCCGAGCAGGGTCAACGTGTTCTCGCGGCCGCCCGCGGGCTCTCGATTGCGGAGCGGGAGGAGCTTATCGCAGAGCTGATCCTGAGCGTCGAGCGCGACCGCGAACCCGACCCGGGATACGACGCGGCGTGGTCGGCGGAGCTGCACCGACGAATCGACGCCGTCGTCGGCGGTGCGTCGACGGGCAGGCCATGGTCCAGCGTGCGGAGCGAGATCGCCGCGAAACTCGCCAAGCGGCGACGACGCACGGTGCCAGCTACAGGCGATAAGTGAAGCCCACGAGCGGCGTCACCCCGATCGTCCGCGCGAGGTGGAAGTTGTACGGGATCTCGATGGCCGCGTTAAAGGACGCACCCTCGGTGATGGGGACTGCGTACCCAAGGAGCGCCTGGACGCCGAGATCATACTGGGACTTGCCGCCTGCTCGAACCGCGTAGGTGAAGATTGCCGCAGCGCTGAAGTGGTCGTAGAAGTTCCACCCAACCTGCGGCAACAGGGCGAAGGTCGTGAAGTGATCGGCACCGGGACTCAGATCGCCGCCGTACTGCTCGGTCCACTGGAACATCATTCCGACGCGAACGGCGCGCGTCACGAAGTAGTGCGCGCCGATGAACTCGGCCAGGTACTGCTTGTCGCCGATCGAGGTGCCTGAACCCTTGTCAAAGTTGTACGTGTAGAGCGGGACGCCGATGTTGTTCACCTGAATGACGTCGCCGGCTTCGGCAGCCGCTACGCGTCGCTCCGTGCAGACGACGGAGGTCGCGAAGATGGCAAGGAAGACCAGAGAGCGAGGAGAGCGGGCCATGGTGCGCTCCGCTATCGCACGGCTGTGGACCTCGGCTCAACCCCAATGGGGAGCTTTGGGTAACATTAGGGAACATACAAAACTGTCGTCAGCCGGGGCGCACGCGTCCCGCCCGCGACCCGTCGTAGCCCGCGCATCCACGGAGCTGTCGCTTGAACGCCGCGCTCTGAGCCGTCTCGCACAGCGCGAGAACTCTCGCGTCGTCGATTCGATCGGCGAGAAAGCAGAGGTCGTACTCCTCGACGGCCATCGGCAGGAACGAGAGACCTGCGGCATGCGCCCACGCGTGCGTAGTTAAGCCGAAATCGGCGTCGCCTCGGGCCACGGCAAGCGCAACGTCCCGATGGCACTTGTGCTCGATGGCGCGCCGGTACGCCTGCCGCGGACGGATCCCCGCTGTCTCGAGGGCCTGATCGAGCCGATGTCGCAGGCCGGACGTCGCGGGACGGATGGCAAGGCGCTTCCCGACGATGCCAGCGAGACCTTTGATCCTCACGCCACGCGCGGCCGCGATGCCGACCTCACGTGCCACAAGCTGAAGCCGGACCACTTTGGTCCCGTTGGACTCCTTGGGCGCCCCCTCGATGCCAGCGTGACAGCCGGCCGCCAGGACCAATCCCCGATGAAGTAAGCCTGCTCCTCCCGTGTGATCCGCCAACACAAGCCCGAGGGGTGGGGCCTCGGTGCGAGCACATTGGGTGAGCAAGGCGTCCACTACGACGTCGCCATTTGCCGCGATGAGGCCGGCGATCGCGCGCTGCTGCTCGGTTGCCGGCTCGCCACCCCTGCTCTGAGCCCATGCGAGGACCCTTTCGCGATCGAAGCGCCACTCGTCGCCGACTCGCAGCGCCGGCAGGTCCCGGCGCATGAGGCGGTAGACGTGCTTCGGATGAACCCTTAGGAGAGCCGCGACCTCTCGTGTCGTCAGCAGGCCTTCCGCGCCGGGAGCGTTGCTCGGTGGCCCTTTCCGACGTGCCATTGCAGACGGAGCTTAGTCGACCTGCGCCCGGAGGGGGTTCCGCCGGCGAGGTCGCGTCACGTGCGTAGACACAGCCGAGGCAGGAGGCCCAGCTCTTCCGCCGCGGCGTTGAAGGAGCTTGGTCCCAGTGCGTGGTAGCGCGCACATCCCTGTCCGTCGTGAAACGACACGGTTTGCACCCGCGGGTTGCACCAGGCGAGGAGCCCACAGAACGGGCATCGGAAGCCGACGACCGGTGCACCCCCAAGCCGGATCTGGACGTGTGACTGGCCCGATTGCTCGAGCAAGCGCGCAAGCTCCACGGCGAACCTGTTGCGTCGTGCGTCCCGAGCGGCGTGTCCGTCGAGGACATCGCGTGCGAACCCGCCCGCGGGATCGACAAGTCCCTGGTGCGGACCTTGGCGTCATGCCAGTGGGTCCGCGCCAAGCAGAACGTCATCGTCCTGGGCGCGACCGGCGCCGGCAAGAGCTTCCTCGGCGGGGCGCTCGCCCAGGCCGCATGCCGAAACGGCTTTCGTGCGCTCTGCGTACGTACGCCGCGCCTCTTGCAGCAGCTCGCCATCGCCCGCGCCGACGGCACGTACGCGAACGCGCTCGCCCGCCTCGCGAAGATCACTGTCCTTGTCCTCGACGACTTTCTCCTCGCCCCGATGGCCGACGTCGAACGACGCGATCTGCTGGAGGTCCTCGAGGATCGCTACGACCAATCCTCGACAGTCCTGACCTCGCAGCTGCCGATCAAAACTTGGCATCAGGCGATCGGAGAGGCCACGATCGCCGACGCCATCTGCGACCGCCTCGTCCACAACGCGCACCTG
>DATGJA010000127.1:0-7934 GCA_035295445.1 Polyangiaceae bacterium
GGCGCGATCGCCTGGAACGCGTGCCTCGACTCGGCCGCGCGCGCCGGCATTCTCCTGCCCCGTCCGCGGCCTCGTTTCGCCCATGGCGCGATTTTGTCTTTCCCGTCCCTTTCCACCCCCCACACAAAGCCCGCCCAGTCCAGGCACTTGTTGTTGGGCAGCTATCACGTGAGCCAACAGAACACCCAAACGGGGCGACTTACATCGGCGATGTTCGACTCGCTCCTCAACGATGCCCGCCGGCTCGCGAATGAGGACGCGTCGTGACCCGTCTGATGAGGCGAAATGACACGAGGTTTCCTCGAAATGGCGAGCTAGCTGGGGGGAGCCCACCTGACTACCTCATCCCACCGCAAAAGGTGCCCGAGCATGCGAGCCCTGCGCCACGCTCTGCACCCCGTCACCCAAAAGCGCTAGGCTTGCATCAAAGCAGTGACGGGTGTCGCCACTTCCGCTTCCCCACTGGCGCCGGGCCATAAGCTCGATCGCTACGAGCTCCTCTGCCCGATCGCGGAGGGGGGCATGGCCAGCGTCTGGGTAGCCCGGCAACGCGGGAAACACGGGTTCGAAAAGCTCGTCGCCATCAAGACCATCCTGCCCAAATTCGCAGGCGACGTCCGGTTTCAGGAGATGTTTCTCGACGAGGCACGCATCGCCTCGCGCATCGAGCACCTCAACGTGGCCCATATCCTCGACCTCGGGGAGGAGAACGACGTCCTCTATCTCGCGATGGAGTACGTCGAGGGCGACGCCCTCTCCAAGCTGAACCGAGCCTGTCAGAAGAGCGGAATCAAGATCCCGACGGGGATCGTGCTGCGCGTGCTCGCCGACACGTGCGGGGGGCTGCACGAGGCGCACGAGTTGAAGGATGGGTCCGGCAGAGGTCTCGAGATCGTCCACCGCGACGTCAGCCCGCACAACATCCTCGTGAGCACCAAGGGCATCGCGAAGCTCATCGACTTCGGGATCGCGACGGCGCGATCGCGAGCGGGCGGCGAGACCAACTCGGGCGTGCTCAAGGGCAAGATCCAGTACATGGCGCCCGAACAGGCGCTCGGCCGACCGGTGGATCGGCGTGCCGACATCTGGGCGGTCGGGGCGATCCTGTACGCGCTTCTTGCCGGCAAGCCGCCGTACGAGGCGGACAATCCCCTCGCGACTCTCCACCTCCTGGGCTCCGGTCGCCCGCCGGTGCCCCTGCCCTCGGGGGTGCACCCCACCATCTCGGCGATTGTCCGCAAGGCGCTCTCGTTCGTTCCGGAGAATCGCTACGCGAACGCGGCCGACATGCGCGACGCGCTGGAGCGTGCGATGACGGCGTCGCGCGCGATCACGACCGCCGCCGACGTCGCGGCCTTCGCGGCCACCCACCTGGGCGAGCGGGTGGACAAGCGACGGCAAGCGATCGAAATCGCGCTGGCCGCGGCGGCCGAGCGCCAGCGGGCGGAGGAGCGCTTCCAGCGTACGGGAGAGCGTCTCCCGTCGAGCCGCTTTCCGAGCAGCCCCGAAGGCGCTGCCGGGTGGATGCCCCCGCCGCCGACATCGGCACCGTCGCTCGGGGGGATGCGCCGCGACGGGCTGACGTTGGCGGACGCTCCCGCGGCGAAGGTGGGCTCGCTGGACGCGGCGGCCAAGATGACCGCGCGCACGTCGGATCCGGTCCGTCCGTCGGACCCGCCGCCGCACGCGTCGTCGTACGCCACGACGTTCGGGTCGGCGTCGCTCGAAACGCCGGCCCAGTACCCGAAGGCGAAGCGCGGTCTCTTCACGGCGGCCACGGGGCTCCTCGTGGCGGTCGCCGCCGTGGTCGGGGTCTCGGTCATGGTGCTGCGGCCTCGGCCCGCGCCGCCGCCGCCCGCTCCGATCGTCGCCGCCACACCCCCTCCCACGGCGACGACCCCGTCGTCACCGATCGTGTCTCCGGGGCTCTCGACGCCCGCACCAAGCGCATCGCCCGCGGGGACGTCGTGGTCGCTCTTGCCGACCATCGCCGCGAGCTCGTTGCCGAGGGCCGCCGGTCCCACGCCGGTCTTCATCCCACCCCCGCAGCGGCATGGCGTGGTGCCCGTGCCCGGCAAGGCTCACCCGGGGCTACCCGAGGGAGGAGGGGACAACCCTTCTTCGACCTCGCCCGAGACGACGGCAGCGCCCGTTGCGCCTCCTCCGGTCACGAAGCCGACCGGGCAGCCCGCGCAGCCGAGGCCCACCGGAACGGTGGACGACGGGTTCTGACCTGACCTTGACGTGATCGTAGACGTCGAGGTGGACGCCACCGCTCGCCTGCGCGCTTCGGCGCGAAGCGCGAACCGTCAGACCGACCGTTCCGCCAGGTCCGCCTCGACGCTGTCGAGAAGCTCGTCCGCGCGCTCTTCGTCGATCCCCAGACCCTCGGCGAACGCGCTGAGCGTCTCGTTCTCTTCGTCCGCGATGGCGTTGTCCGCGAAGGCGACGGCGGCCGCGAGGACGAAGGCCACCTCGCCGCGCGCCGGGTCGTCGTGCAGCTGCGCGATCACCTCGCGAAGGCGCGCGTCGCGCCCCTGCTCCGCCACATGCTTCTTGGCCTCCTCGAGAAGCGCGTCGATGTGCGCGGACCTCACGCCATCGCCAGACAGGTTGCGGATCGCGCCGCGCAGGACCTGGCGTTCGTCGTCCGTGATCTTTCCGTCCGCCGACATCATCAGATACATGGCCTCGCAGATGGGCCCGTACTCTGCGGACTCCACCGCGAGCTCGGCGACCTCCCGTGACTGGGTCGGGTCGATCGCGACCGACGGGCGCTGGCCGCGCGTTCGAAGCTGATCTCGCAAACGGGCGATCGTCGAGCTCGAGAGCCAAATCATGACTCGATCGTATCGCGCCGCAGGTCAGTCGCCCACGCGAATGCGCTTGGCCTGCCGCCGCATGATCCGCAGCGCGATCGGCTCGGGAATGAGCCTCGTCACCGAGGCGATCGCCTGGTTGACCGCGCCCGGCACGCACACCACCCTGCCCGCCATCACCGCCGCATAGCCTTGCCGCGCGACGGTGTCCGCGTCCATCCACAGGTACGACGGCAGCTTGCTAACGAGGCTCCGATTCCCGAGGACGTCGTGAAACTCGCTGTAGGTGAACCCAGGGCAGAGCGCCGAAACCATGACCCCGTCGCCCGCGTGCTCGAGCGCCAGGGACTCGGAGAACTTGATGAGAAACGCCTTCGCGGCGGCGTAGAGCGTATGCCCTGCCGAGCCTGGCATCAGCCCGGCGAGCGACGACACGTTGAGGATCCGGCCGTAGCCCCGCCCCTTCATGCCCGGCTCGAACAGGTGCGTCAGGTGTGCGACGGCGGTCACCATCACCTCGAGGAAGGTCTGGTGAGTCGCCCAGTCGCTCCGCGCGAACTTGCCGGCGACCCCATAGCCCGCGTTGTTGACGAGGGCGTCGACGACGATCTGCCGGCGCGAGACCTCGTCGAAGAGGCGGCCACGCGCCGCCGGGTCGGCGAGATCGGCCGCGACGGTCTGCGCGCGCACGCGGTGACGTTCCTCGATCTCGCGCGCCGCTGCCGCGAGGCGATCTTCCCGGCGCGCGGTGAGCACGACGCCGAACCCGTGCTCCGCGAAGACGTTCGCCAGCGCCTTCCCGATGCCGGCCGACGCCCCCGTCACCAGAACCGTGCGCCCCTCACCGTCTCGCGTCTTGTCCACGGCGGCCACTCAATCGTCGAACTTGAAGAGGTCCTCGAGGTCGCCCTTCGTGAGCTTCTTTGCGCCCCCGACGTCCTCCGCCAGCACGGCGCCGACGAGCTCACGCTTCTTTTCCGCGAGCTCGAGGATCTTCTCCTCGATCGTTCCCTTCGCGATGAGCCGATACGTCGTCACGACCTTGGTCTGACCGATCCGGTGCGCCCGATCGGTCGCCTGGTCCTCGACGGCCGGGTTCCACCACGGATCGAAGTGGATCACCGTGTCGGCCGCCGTCAGGTTCAAGCCGCTGCCGCCGGCCTTGAGCGAGATGAGAAAGATCGGGGGGCCGTCGTCGCTCTGGAAGTTCTCGACGACACGCTGGCGGTCCTTGGTCGACCCGTCGAGGTACTCGTAGGTGACCTTGTCGTCGTCCATCGCCCGCTTGACGATCTGGAGCATGCTCACGAACTGACTGAAGACCAGCACCTTGTGCCCGCCTTCGATGCACGTCTGCACGAGGTCCCGGAGCGCGACGAGCTTGCCCGAGTCTTCGTCGCCGAACTGGCGCGGCAGACCGAGCAAACGCGGATCGCAGGCAGCCTGCCGCAAGCGAGTCAGCCCGGCGAGGATCTGGATGTGGCTCCGCGCCAAGCCCTGTCGCTCGACCTCGCCCATCACCTGCGCGCGAACCTCCTTGAGGACGGCGGCGTAAAGCGCGGCCTGCTCGCCCGTCAGCTCGCAGAACTGGTCGGTTTCGATCTTCTCCGGCAGGTCGCGCGCGACCTCTCCCTTCGTCCGCCGCAGGATGAAAGGGTGGATCGTCGCTCGCAGGCGCTCGGCGACCGTCCTGTCCCCCGCGTCGATCGGTCGCGAGTAACGCTCGTCGAACTTGTCGAGGGGCCCCAGCAGACCCGGGCTCACGAAGTCGAAGATGGACCAGATCTCGCTCAGGCGGTTCTCGATCGGCGTCCCGGTGAGAGCGAGGCGGCGGTCCGCCTTGAAGCGCTTGGCCGCGCGGGCGGTCGCGCTCAGGGGGTTCTTAATCTGCTGCGCTTCGTCGAGGATGACGTAGCGCCAGTCGATCTCCTTCAGGATCTCTTCATCGCGGCGCAGGAGCGCGTAGCTCGTCACGACCACGTCGGCGTCCTCGAACTCGTCCTGGCGCTCCTTGCGCTCGGCGCCGTGCCAGAGGGCGTGACGGAGCGACGGCGCGAACTTGTCCATCTCGCGCAGCCAGTTCGTGACGACGCTCGTCGGCGCCACGATGAGCACCTTGAACGGCTTGCGCTTGCCCTCGATCTTAGAGTCCTCGTTCTTGACGGCCAGAAGCAGCGCCAGCGTCTGCACCGTCTTTCCGAGGCCCATGTCGTCCGCGAGGACGCCCCCGCCGCCGATCTCGTGGAGGAACCAGAGCCACTGGAAGCCCTGCTCCTGGTACGGCCGGAGCTGTGCCTTGAGGTTGCGCGGCTTGCGGGTCCCTTTGATCTCGTCGATGTCCTTGAGTTTCTTGAAGAGCTCTCTGGTCTCTCCCGCGATCGTCGAGCGACCCACTTGCACGAGCAGCTCCTCGATCCGGCCGGACTGCGAGAGGGGCAGGCGTGCGCCGTTGCCCCCGCCGGTCGCGAGGATCTCGGCTTGTCGCTGCAGCACCTCTCGCACTTTGTTAGGGTCCAGCCGCGCGAAGGTGCCGTCGGCGAGGCGGACGTACTTGCGCCCCTCCGCGAGACACCGGGCGAGCTCCTCCTGCGTCACCGCCACGCCCTCGCTCTCGAAATTGAGCCGGAGCGAGAGCCAGTCGACCCCGCTCGACACACGCGCGTTCGCCGACAGGGCCTCGTCGCGCATCTGGACGTCGACGAGGTCGTCCGGGATGAAGATGTCCCAGTCGTCGGGGAGCGACGCGATGCCTTCGGTCCAGAAGCGGATCGCTTCGTCTCCGCGTGCGACGAACTTGTTGCCGTCTTCGGCCGGCACCAGGCCCAGGCTCCGGAGGTTCGCCGCGGCGGCCTGCTGCGCGGCGATGTCGCACCGGATGCACCGCGCGCGCTTGCCGTTGGCGGGGGCCCCGTCGGGTCGCGGGGGCGGCGCCTTGACGATGACCGGGACCGTCATTCCGTCGGCGCGGACGTCGATTTCGGTGTCCTCGTACGCCGCGCGGAGGCTGATCTGCGCGTCCACCAGGTTTCCCCCGGCCGCAACGCGGAAGGTCGGCACGAGGTCGACCACGTCGGCCACTTGGGAGAGCTCGGGCAGCTCGGCGCCGACCTCCGACGCCACCCGCGGCAGGCCCTGCATGACGAGATCGGGGAGGCGCTCGACGGGCTCGGTGATGGACGGAAGCCGCAGGAGTCGCCGGACACCGGCCGGCGACACTCGCCGGTCGATCGGCCGCGCCCACCCCTCTTGCGCGTCGACGTACCACCCCGGGCTCCCCTCGAACCACGCGCCGCCCGTCATGGCGAACCGGCGCGAGTCGCCCTGCCGCTGGAAGGACGTCCGCACCAGGATCTGCGCGCCGTCGGACGTGAGCTCGAGATCGAACCGAGGCCGCAGCGGCTCGTCACCGAAGCGCAGCTCCATCATCTGCGGTTCGACGATCACGCGGCGCCCTTTGAGGAGCGGCAAAAGGTCGCTCGCGTCCTCGCCTCGCACGTCGATCCCGACACGGCGGGGGCCCTGGTTCTCGAAGCGCGCGAGCAGCCGGATGGCGTCCCGATCCGGGGTCGGGTGCTGGTCTTGCGCCACGAGCAGGGCGCTCGGCAAGAGCGGCACGCGCGCGTCCGGGTCGAGCAGCGTGATCGTGAGCGCCCCGCCCGTCCCTGCTTGCCCGTGGCCGACCTGCTTGACCTGCAGGCGATACTCGATCTGGCGGGGCGCCGGCGGCATCGGCTCGGGCAGCCACGCGTCGACCCCCCCGCCGCTCGGCGTCGGCGGGCGACCGCCGAGCGAGGCGTGGTGCGCGGCCTTCATGGCGCGGGCGCGCGCGCGCTTGCTGCGTCGCCCTTCCCCGTCGACGCCCGCCACGTGCACCGTCCCCCCGTGGACCGTGTAGTGAACGCCGTTGGATGCGGCCTGAGGCGCCCCGCGGGGCTGGGCTCCGCGCGCCTGGTCGCGCAGCGCGATGAGCAGGGCGGCAACGTGCTTGCAATGCCCCCCGTTGCTCGACGCGAAGGCCGGGCAGGTGCACGTCGAAGTGAAGCCAGTCGGCGTGAGCTGGAGGGTCACACGGTAAGGTTCCGCGTCCGTGCCGCGAACGTGTCCGCGCGCCGCGGCGTCTTCGATCACGATGTCGTCGACCGCGCGGCGCCGCACGTAGTCGTAGCCGCGGAGGTAGGCCCGCGCGCCCAGCAAGCGCCGGAGCGCACGATCGTTGAGTGTGGACAGTGCTTCGGTGAACGGTGAGGCCAAGGAGTTGATGCACGCTCGACGCGTGCCCTTTCGCTGCTCGGTGCTCGTTCTCTCGCGGTGATCGACGGTGGCCCGGAAATGACGCGGAGCAGACCGGCCTGCCGGCTTTCCCAGCCCGGGCCGGCGACGACAAACGCCGAACCCGTCCGTGGTTCGAGTCCGCGCAAGCTACGACGCCGCAAAAGCGGCGGCGAATGCACGCGAACTCTCCGTAGTGGTGCCTAGCACCCCTCTTTTGGCTTCGCAACTGCGGACTGTAACGGTTCCCCAAAGGGGCCGAGAGCCACTATGGTCAGCCATCGCTCGGCCCATGCTGCTGCGCCGCTCCATGCCCGCGGTTTTGTTCGTGCTCCTCGCGGGGTGTTCGGTGCCCGTGGCGACGGGCCTCGACGACGGGGAGGCCAATCGCGTCTTCTTCGCTCTCGACCGAGCCGCGATCGACGCCGCCAAAGACGTCGACCCTGGCGCCGAGGGCCGCTGGCGCGTGAGCGTCGCGCGCGACGACGTGTCCCGGGCCATCGCGGTCATGCGCACCGAGGGGCTGCCCCGCGCGCAGCCCCAGGGGGTCCTCGACGCCCTCTCGAAAGGATCGCTCGTCCCGAGCGACGCCGCCGAGCACGCGCAGCTCGTCGCGGGCCTCGCCGGAGACCTCGAACGATCCATCGAGGGGATCGACGGCATCCTCAGCGCGCGCGTGCACCTCAACGTGCCCACCCCGAGCCCGCTGCGCGACACCGCGCCCCCCCGCGGTACCGCGTCGGTCCTCATCGAGCACCGCGGCGCCACCCCGCCCATCAGCGCCGACTCGGTGCAGCGTCTGGTCGCGGGCGGCGTGGCGGGCCTTTTGCCCACCGACGTCGCCGT
>DATGJA010000128.1:0-5758 GCA_035295445.1 Polyangiaceae bacterium
CATCCTGAACGCGAACTACGTGGCCGAACGCCTGCACCCCCACTTTCCGGTGTTCTATCGGGGCAAGCGGAGCCGGGTGGCGCACGAGTGCATCCTCGACACGCGCGGCGCGAAGCGCACCGCGGGGGTCGAAGTGGACGACATCGCGAAGCGCCTGATGGACTTCGGCTTCCACTCCCCCACGATGAGCTTTCCCATCGCCGGGACGCTGATGGTCGAACCCACCGAGAGCGAGCCGAAAGAGGAGCTCGACCGATTCTGCGAGGCGATGATCGCGATACGATCCGAGATCGCCGCCGTCGAGGCGGGGACGTTGCCTCGCGACGACAATCCGCTCAAGCACGCGCCCCACACGGCCGAGGCGGTCACGTCGAACGAGTGGACGCACGCGTACGGGCGTGAGCAGGCCGCCTTTCCGGCGCCGTGGACGCACGTGCGCAAGTTCTGGCCTTTTGTCGGGCGGATCAACAACGCCCAGGGAGACCGGCACCTCGTCTGTACGTGCCCGCCCATCGAGGCGTACGGGGAGTAGCGACGCGAGCGGCGGCCGCGATAGTCTGGCGCCCCCATGACCGAGACCCCGCTCCGCCGAACGTCCCTTCACGCGGAGCACGTCGCGCTCGGCGCCCGGATGGTGCCCTTCGCCGGTTGGGAGATGCCCGTGCAGTACACGGGGGTCGTGGACGAGCACGTCGCGGTCCGCACGGCCGCGGGCATCTTCGACGTCAGCCATATGGGCGAGCTGCGGCTGCGCGGCGAGTACGCCGGGCACGTCGTCGACTACCTGACGACCAACGACGCGAAGAAGCTCGTCGACGGGCAGGCGATGTACACGTGCGTCTGCAACGAGCGCGGCACCATCCTCGACGACGTCATCGTTTACCGCCACGGGCAGGAGGACTGGCTCGTCGTATGCAACGCGTCGAACCGCGACAAGATGGTCGCGCACTTCGGGCGCGCGGCGAAGGACCACTGCGACTTCGAGGACCAAACGCCGTGCTCGGCTCTCGTCGCGCTGCAAGGACCCCGGGCGCTCGAGATCCTGGCCGCGACCGGCGGGGCGGACGCGGCGGGCCTCGCGTCGTTCCGCTTTCGCGCGGCGACCGTCGCGGGGGTCGGGTGCGTCGTCTCGCGCACCGGATACACCGGGGAGGACGGCGTCGAGATCTTCTGCGCGTGGGCTGACGCGCCGTCCCTCTGGCGCGGGCTGTTGGCGGCGGGGCGCGGCGCAGGGCTGAAGCCCATCGGTCTCGGCGCGCGTGACACGCTCCGGCTCGAGGCGCGCCTTTCGCTCTACGGCAACGACATCGACGAGACGACGGATCCGCTCGAAGCGGGCCTCGGGTGGGTCGTCAAGCTCGGCAAGGGCGACTTCATCGGCAGGGACGCTCTCCAGAAGATCCAGAGCCGGCCCCTCGCGCGCAAGCTCGTGGGCTTCGAGGTCACGGGCCGAGGGATCGCGCGCCACGGCTACCCGCTTCTCGATCCGGACGGCACGACGATCGGCGTGTGCACGAGCGGAAGCCCGGGCCCGACGGTTGGCAAGAACATCGGGCTCGGCTATGTGGCAAGCGCCATGGCCGCGGTCGGGACGAGGCTCGTCGTGGATTGCCGTGGCAAGAGCGTGGACGCGGTCGTCGTCGTCACGCCGTTCTACAAGAAGGGCGCCTCGAAGGGCGCCGCAGGAGCGAACCCATGAGCGACAACCCGCCGGCGGATCGACGCTACACGAAGGAACACGAGTGGGCCCTGCCGGGCGGGGGCGAGGTCACGGTCGGCATCACGGCGTTCGCGGTCGAGCAGCTGGGCGACGTCACGCTCGTGAACATCGACGTCAAGCCGGGGGACGAGCTGGCGACCGGCAAGGCGTTCGGAACGATCGAGAGCGTCAAGACGCTGAGCGACCTCTATTGTCCCATCGGCGGCAAGGTCGTCCGCGTCAACGGGGATCTCACCGGCAAGCCGGAGCTCGTGAACGAGGACTGCTACGGCAAGGCGTGGATGATCGCCATCGCGCCGCGCGACCCGAAGGAGGTCGAGGGGTTGATGAAGCACGACGCGTACGCGGACTTCGTGAAGAGCGCGGCGCACTGAGCGGAGTGCCGTCCTTTCCCCGTCGAGTCGCCGTCGGACCCGCTTTTATCGCCGACCATCGCGATGGAGGCGCCGACGAGCCGCTCCGTATCGCTCTCCGTCTCGAGTCAGAAGCTCACGAGCGGCCGCTCTACAAGATGCGGAGGACCTCGAGGCGCCCTCGATCTTCGCTGTCCCGCAGAGAACCGCGGTCGACGCGCCGAAGAGAGCGCGACGACTCTCGACAGCGGCGATGGTCAGAGCAACGGCCGCGCGATGCAGGCATTCGACGGGGGTCGTCTCGAGGTCGGCCTCCACGGTCCCGAGGTCGATCGCGCTCGACGCTCGAGCAACGGGGATTCGCGGGCGACCGGTCGGGGTCGGGCTTAGCGAATGAGCTCCGAACGGCGCCCCCTCTCGGCCCCGATCCCGATCCCCCGCCTCCTGCTAGCTTCTCGCCGTGTCTCTCCTGGGCCTCTCGATCGCGGTGCTCGCGGGGCTCTGGGCTCTCGTCTCGATCCTGCGTCCGGATGACGCGCCGGCGCCTCGCGCCGCCTTGGTCGTCGCGATGGCGATCGCGGCAATCGCGTTCGGCGCAGCCCGGCCCACGACCAGCCCCCCGCCGGACGACGCGCCCCGCGTGCTACCGGCCGCCGGCTACGTCGGCTCGGGCGCGTGCGCGAGCTGCCACCCGAGCGAGTACGCCTCGTGGTCGAAGACCTTCCACCGCACGATGACCCAGCGAGCCGACAAGGCCACGGTGCTCGCGCCGCTCGAGACGGCGATCGAAGCCGAGGGGATCCGCTACACGCTCTCGGCCGACACCGACGGCGCCGTCTGGGTACGAGCCGATCCCGGCGCCCTGGATCGCGTCCTCATCACGACCGGGTCGCATCACATGCAGGGCTACTGGGTCACCGCGGGCCGCGGAGCCCTGCGCATGTTGCCGTTCGTGTTCGCGCGCGAAGACCGGAAAGTCATCGCGCGGCGCGACGCGTTCGTGGAACCGCCGGGCGTGCCGCAGCGTGACGTCCGTTGGAACTCCAACTGCATCGCCTGCCACGCGACCGCCGGCCAGCCGCGCGCCACGTCGGACCACTTGCACTACGAGACGAGCGTCACCGAGCTCGGGATCGCGTGCGAAGCGTGTCACGGACCCGGCGGCTCGCACGTAGAGCGCCATCACGACCCGATCGAGCGCTTCGCGCTGCGACGCGGGGCCGCGACGGACCCGACGATCGTCAACCCGGCGCGGCTGCCCGCGGACAAAGCTTCGGCGGTGTGCGGCCAATGCCACTCGTACTCGTACCCCAGCGACGAACGGGGCTTCTGGCGCAGCGGCTACGTGGAATCGTTCCGCCCGGGACAGGAGCTCGCCCCTTCGCGCGTGGTGCTCTCGCCGGCCGTCCTGGCCGATCCGGAGGGCCCGAAGGTCGACGTCGAGGTGGACGATCTCTTCTGGCCCGACGGGACGGTGCGGGTCGCCGGGCGCGAGTACAATGCGATGATCCTGTCGGCGTGCTTCCTGCGGGGCGAGGGCCCGCGCAAGATCGCGTGTGGGAGCTGCCACTCGATGCACGAGAGCGACCCCGACGACATGCTGCGCCGCGACCGGTCCGTCCAGCGCGCGTGCGTGTCGTGCCACTCGATGCCAGAGGACCATTCTCGCCATGCGCCCGGCTCGCCGGGCGACGCGTGCGTCGCTTGCCACATGCCGAAGACCAGCTACGCCCTGCGCACGGCGATCCGCTCGCATCGCATCGACGTCCCCGATTCGCGAGGGCTCGCCGGAGAGCCGAACGCGTGCAACCTCTGTCACCTCGATCAGTCGCGCGCGTGGGTCGCGACCGCGCTCGCGCGCCGGCGTGGGACGTCGGACGGGGGGCCGCCCCCGCCCGGCACCCCGGAGAGCGCCATGGGGCTGCTCACCGGGGACGCCGCCGAGCGCGTTCTCTGGGCCGACGCCATGGGCGACGCCGACGCGCTCGCGGCGTCGGGAGCGGGTTGGGAGGCGCGGCTGCTCACGTACGCCGCCGATCACGATCCCTACGCCGTGGTCCGCTACGTCGCCGCGCGATCGCGGAGCCAGGTGGCGACCACGACCCAGCGCGAGCCGCCCTACGCCGTCGAGGTGGGCGACGACCAGATCACGGCGCTCGCGCGGATCCGCGATGATCGCGACGTCACGGTGGCCGAGTGAACGCCGATGTGGACGCGCTCAGCCGGCGGCACCTCCGCATCGGGTACGGCGGCCTGGCGGTGTTCCTCACGCTCGGGGCGGTGCTCGAGGCGCTGCATGGGTTCAAGATCGGTTTTTACCTCGACGCCGGCAACGAGACGCGGCGGCTCATGTGGCGGCTCGCGCACGCCCACGGGTCGCTGCTGTCGATCGCCCATGTCGTCTACGCGCTGACGGTCCGCGCGGTCCCCGGGGCGGCGCGACCGGTCGCCTCGAAGGGCCTCACCGCCGCCCTCATCCTCGTCGCCGGCGGGTTCTTCGTGGGCGGGATCACCATCGCGGGCGGAGACCCGAACCCGGGCGTCTTGCTCGTACCAGCGGGTTTCGTGGCGCTCCTCGTGTCGGTGGTCGCCACCGCGCGCGCCGTCCGCTGAGCGAGCCCCCATGGCACGCCGAGCCGGAGCCATCAGCAAAGCCAGCTTCATATGCAACCGCTCGGTTGCAAGTCCCGCCGGACGGCGTTAGGGTTGCACATGCCGAGCGACAGCGTCACGGATCGCATCCAGAAGAGCATCCTTCTACGCGCTCCGCTGCCCCGGGTCTGGCGCGCAATCAGCGACGCGCGCGAGTTCGGGACATGGTTCGGGGTGGCGTTCGACGGCCCCTTCGCGCCGGGCGCCCGCCTCACGGGCAAGATCGTCCCGACGAAGGTCGACCCCGAGGTGGCCGAGCTGCAGGCGCCCCACGAGGGCGCGAAATTCGAGATCTTCGTCGATCGCATCGAGCCCGAGCGGCTCATCGCCTTTCGGTGGCACCCCTTCGCTGTGGATCCGAAGGTGGACTACTCGGCGGAGCCCACCACGCTCGTCGTCTTCGAGCTCGAGAAGTTGGGCGAGGGCACGCGCCTGACGGTGACTGAATCGGGCTTCGACGCAATCCCCATCGCGCGGAGGGCGGACGCCTTCAAGGCCAACGAGGGCGGGTGGGCCCATCAGACCCGGCTCGTCGAAAAGTACCTGTCCCGTGCCGCCTAGAGCGTCGGTCGCTTTTGCAGGCTCGGCGGCGCCCGTGTTCGCGGCGTTGGGCGATCCCCAGCGGCTGACGCTGGTCACGCGTCTGTGCCGGGAAGGGCCGCTCTCCATCGCGAGGCTGGCGGAGGGTGCGGACATCTCCCGCCAGGCGGTCACCAAGCACCTGCACGTGTTGGCGGACGCGGGCGTGATCCGCGGCACCCGCGAGGGGCGCGAGAACGTGTTCGAGATCGAGCCGCGTCGCCTCAAGGAGGCGCGCGGCCACCTCGAACGCATCTCGGCGCAGTGGGACGCCGCGCTCGTCCGTCTGCGCAAGCTCGTCGAGTGACGAGCCCTCACGACACTACCCCGCGGCGGCCAGCCGGCTGTCGCAGAGGGCGATCGCGAACTCTAGACGCTTGAGGAGCGACGCCTCCTCCGCATAGCGCGCCTTCTCGGCGACGGGGCACGGCAGGTTGGCCACCACGAGATCCGA
>DATGJA010000129.1:0-33886 GCA_035295445.1 Polyangiaceae bacterium
AGGCTGTCGCGGGTGACAGTTCCCCCCCCCGTCCTTCTCCTCGTCCGGGAGGCGGCGGTACTCGAGGCGATCCATGCTCTTGCAGACGCTCGAGAGGGGGCGGGCCCGCCCGTACTAGTCACCGAGGTCGAGGGAAACCTCGCCGAGGCGATCGCTCGTGCGATCAAGCAGTCCAAGGGCCAACCCCTCGGCGTCATCGCGACCACGCACGCGGAGGTCATCGAGGCGATCGAGGACGGCGCCGACGACGGCTGCGTCGCAGCGGGGCTTGATCTCGACTCATTCGTAGCGTTCGTGGACCGGGTCCTCCTGCGCGCATGGCGCCGCCGCGACTTCGAGAACGCCCGCGCGGACGCGTTGCACGGCGAGAAGCTCGCCGTCCTCGGCACGCTGGTCGCGAGCGTCGCCCACGAGATCAACAACCCGCTCGCCGTGGTCGTGTTGATGTGGCAGTCGCTCCGGTCGAGGGTGGAGACGCTCCTGCGTGCCCAGCGCGAGATCTCGCGGCTCGCGTCCCGGGAGGGGCCGGCGACGGCCGAGGAGCTTCGCGAGCTGGAAGCGCTCGTTCCGGCCGCGGCGGGTTCGCATGACGTCGAGACCGTCTTCGACGACGGGGCCGCTGCCCTGGACACGATACGGGACATCGTCCGGGGACTTCGCATCTACGCGCACGGCAACCGGGACGAGATCCTCGAACCCGTGGACATACCCGATCTCATCGACCAGGTGGTGCGCCTCGTCGTACGGGCGATCGCGACCGACGCCGTGCTCGAGAAGGACTACGAGCAGGATCTGCCGACGCTGCTCCTGCCCCGCACGAAGCTGACCCAGGTGATCACCAACCTACTGCTCAACGCGGCGCAGGCCATCTCTCAGGTCAAGCGACCGATCCATCGGGTCCGCGTGAGCGCTCGGTGCGACGAGGAGTCGCTCGCCATCTCCGTGTCGGACACCGGCCCGGGAATCCCTCCCGAGAACATCGAGCGGATCTTCGATCCTTTCTTCTCGAGCAAGCGCTTCGATGGGTCCGTCGGCGGCAGCGGCCTCGGCCTGTCCATCTCGCGATCGATCCTCCAGGGCGTCGGGGGTGACCTCGTGGCCGAATCGGTTCACGGCCAGGGGGCGACCTTCATCGCGATCTTTCCGATCGCGGGACGGCGCGTGCAGCGCGTGGAGCCTTCAGAGCGCGCCATGGCGCCGACCGAGGCGCCCGCCTCCCAGGGGCGACGCGGCCGGCTGCTGGTGGTCGACGACGACGAGCGAATCCTGAAGAGCGTCGCCCTCGCGCTCCACGGCCGCTACGACGTCACCCTCGCCGGAGATGGGCAGGAGGCCATCGATCTCCTCTCGTCGGGCTCCGGACCCGACGCCGTGCTCAGCGACGTGTCGATGCCGATCGTGGACGGCCCCGCGCTGTACGACTGGCTCCGCCGCGAGCGTCCCGCCCTGGCCACGCGCCTGGTCTTCATGACGGCGAGCGTCTACGACGCGCAAGCGCAGCGAGCCGCCAAGACCGGCCGGCCTTTGCTGGAAAAACCGTTCACGCGTGAGCGCGTGCTTTCCGTGCTTCGCGAGGTGGCGCGCGGCCGGTGACCACGACGCTACGGAGAACGCTCGCCGGCGCATTCTTCCAGGTTGCGGCCGCAACCGACTTTGCCGCCCTCTTGCCCTGACGGCAATTGCGGTCTGCGCCGGCGGCAAGCCTCATCGCCGACGCGGCGTGGTAGTTGAAGGTCGCGCTGGGCTTCCGGGCTTGCGCGTCCGTCCGGGGAAGCCGGCTAGAGCGAAAGGCAAAAAGTCATGAAGCGAACACATGAGCGAAGTTTGCTCGTTCGGTCGTTGGCATTCGGGACTTGCGCCGTCGCGCTCGTCGCCGCATGCGGCGGAACAGCCTCGTCGTCGGCCGAGGAGACGGGCTCCGTCTCCGAGGCGTTGTCGGGCCATCGGGGTTTCAATCGTCGCGGCAATATCCTGATTTCCGATCAGTTCAACAACCGCGTGGTCGAGATCGACCCGTCCGGGAGGGTCGTCTGGCAATTCGGATTGGGCCCCACCGACCTCAGCCCCAACTCGCTCATCGGGGTCAACGATGCGCAGCGCGTCGGCTCGCTGACGCTTGCGGCGGGCACCGGCGTGCCCGCGGCCGAGCCGCCGCTCGAGCCCGGACTCACCGACGGCTTCGCCGACAACCGGGTGGTGCTCATCGACGAGGCGGGCAAGATCGTGTGGCAGTACGGGCAATTCGGCGTGACGGGCTCCGGGGACAACGAGCTCAACACCCCCGTTCAAGCCACGTTTCTGCCGAATGACGACATCTTCATCGCCGATCAGGGAAACCAGCGGATAATCGAGGTTTCGGTCTTCACGAAGAAGATCGTCTGGCAGTACGGCCAAACGGGGCTGTCAGGCGTCGGGGCCGACCAGCTCAACAACCCGAACTCCGCCGAGCTCCTCGCGAACGGGCACGTCCTCATCGCGGACGAGAACAACAACCGCGCCATCGAGGTCGATCGCGCCAAGAACATCGTCGCCACGTTCACGGCGGGCGGGACGGTGAGCGGGGCCGCTTTTGCCAGCCGGCTCGTCAACGGCGATACGCTCATCACGGACTCAAACAACAGTCGGATCGTCGAGGTCGACAAGAGCGACAACGTCGTATGGCAGTACCTGACGAACGGCGACCCGAACTCCAACAGCGCTCCCCTCCCGACTCGCGCGGTGCGGCTCCGAAATGGAAACACGCTCATCAGCGATCAGTTCAACGATCGCGTGATCGAAGTCGACCCGGCGAAGGACATCGTGAAAAGCTACGGCGCGCTCAATGTCTCCGGCTACGACGCGAACAACGTCGCCAAGAGCGGCCTCGCCGCGCCCTACGACGCCAAGGTCGTCGGAGACTACACGGGGCTGACCCCCCCCTTCGGTCGCGACTTCGACTGACCAGCCGCGCAGTCGTGCGCGATCGGCGGTGTACGCCGGTCGCGCCCCCCGGGTGGGGCGCGGGTGGAGTAGAACTCCGCCATGCGGATTCGGATCGGAGGGATCGTTCTGGCCTGGTTGCCGGCGTGCTCCTCGAGCCCCCCTCCGTACGCCGGCTTCATCGACGCGCCCGTCGCCGCGGTGGCGTCCCAGGTCGCGGGTCGGGTCGAGGCCATCGCTGTACGCGAGGGAGACGCCGTTAAAAAGGACCAGGTCCTCGCCCAGCTCGACGCGCGCGAGCGGCAGGCGGCCGTGGCTCAGGCCGAGGCGAACCTCGATCAAGTGCGCGAGGCGCTCAAGGAGGCCGAGGCCACGCTGCGGGCGACCACGCCGACGGTCCGGGGGGCCGGCGCGGACATTGCGCAGGCGCAGGCCACCCTCGACGAGGCTCAGGTAAACTACGATCGCACGAAGCGGCTCGTCGAGAGTGGCGCCGAAGCCGACGCGGCCCTCGTGACGTCCAGGGCGCGCATGCTCGAGGCAAAGGCGCACTTGGATTCGCTCACCGCCACCCGCACCGCGACCGTGGGAAGGGTCACGGCCACGGAAGCCGCGGTGGCCGACGCCCGGGCCGCTGTGACGACCGCGGTCGCCGCCCTCGAGTTGGCGAAGGTGGAGCTGGCCGAAGCGCAAGTGCTCTGTCCCTTCGACGGCGTCGTGGTCCAGCGAAACCTCGAGCCGGGCGAGTGGGCGGCCCCCGGGACGCCGGTGGTCACGGTGGAGGATCGCTCCCAGCTCTGGGTGCGGCTCGACATCGAGGAGACCAAGCTCCGCGGCTTGCGCCTCGCCGATCCTGCGAACGTGCGCGTGCTCGCGGAGCCAGACCACGCGTACCCCGGCCACGTCCTGCAGATCGGGGCCGAGGGGGATTTCGCCGTGAACCGCGACGTCAAGCGCGGTCGGCCGGACATTCGAACGTTCCTCGTCCGCGTGGCGATCGACGCTCCCTCGCCGTCGCTGCGGCCGGGCATGACCGCGGAGGTGTCGATCCCCTCGCTCGCCGCGTCATCGCAGGGCGCCCAAGGCCGGGCGGCCCGCTAAAAAGCAAACGTATGGATCCCGCGCATGCCATCGTCGTGAAGGGGATCGTCAAGCGCTTCGGCGACTTCACGGCGGTAGATGGGGTGGATCTGGAGGTGCGGCGCGGGGAGCTCTTCGGCGTGCTCGGGCCGAACGGGGCCGGCAAGACCACCCTCGTGCGGATGCTCACCGGCATCGTGCCGATCACGTCGGGGGAGGCCACGGTGGCAGGGGTCGACGTCCGCCGCAGCCCGGACCGCGTTCGCCGTGCGATCGGCGTCGTCTCGCAGGCGCTCACCTCGGACATCGACCTCTCCGCCTACGAGAACATGGACATCTACGCCCGCTTCTTCGACATGTCGCGCGCCGAGCGCAAGCCTCGGATCGAGGCGCTCCTTCGCACGGTCGGCCTCTGGGAGCGACGGAGGTCGCTTGTCAAGACGTACTCGGGGGGCATGCGCCGGCGCCTGGAAATAGCGCGCGGGCTCGTGCACAAGCCGCAGGTGCTGTTCCTCGACGAGCCGACCATCGGGCTCGATCCGCAGAGCCGGCGCGTCATCTGGGATCTGCTCATCGACCTTCGCAAGGGTGCCGAGCTCACGGTATCGCTGACGACGCACTACCTCGACGAGGCTGAGGCCCTTTGCGATCGAATTGCGATCGTCGACCGCGGCAAGATCGTCGCGCTCGGCACGCCCCAGGAGCTCAAGTCCCGAGTTCCAGGGAGCGACACCGTCGAACTCTCGCTCAACGGCCCGCTGCCCGAAGAGCGCCTCGCGCAGCTCAAGTTGCTGGCCGGGGTCCAAATGCTCGAGACGACGCCGCAGGGGTTGCGCGTCCGCGCCGACGGCGGCGCCGGGCTCTTGCCGAGGATCATCGAGACGCTGCGCGCAGACGACGTCGAGGTCACCGCCGCCGCCTTGCAGCGCATCAGCCTGGAGGACGTCTTCATCCACTTCACCGGTCGGTCGCTGCGCGAGGAGACGGCGGCGAAAGGGCAAGCATTCGTCCCGCTCCGGAGGTTCACGTGAGACGAATCCTCGCGGTGATGGAGCGCGACCTCCTGCGCGTCCTGCGGAACCCGGCCGCGTTGCTCTCGTCGGTCGTGCTGCCGGTCGTCTACCTGCTCATCCTGGGCAACTCTCTGAACGGCCCCTTGACCGGTTTGCGCCTGGCCGTGGTGAACGAGGACCGGGGCCCGCAGGCGCGGCAGCTGCTCGGTGCGTTGCAGGCCGTCGAACAGGGACCCGGCACCGTGAGGCTCCTGCCGGTCGACGATCCGCAGATGGCATATGGCATGCTCGTCGATGGCAGCATCTCCGGGTTGCTCATCGTGCCGGCCACCTTCTCGCGGGATCTGTCCCGCGGCCTCGCCGCATCGGCCGGCCTGTACGTCGACAACGTCGACGCGGTCGCTGCGGCGGCGATCGAGGGAGCAGTGCAGGCAGCGCTCCCTGCGATCGACCGGCCCCTGGTGCGCTTCGAGCGGCACCTCGGGCCGGCGCAGATTCGGCCCCAGGAAATCTACCCTCGCGTCGACTACGACACGTCGCTCATTCCCGGCGTCATCGTGATGTCGCTCTTCATGGGGAGCATGTTGAGCGGCGCCTTCAACCTCATCATGGACCGCTTCCTCGGAGTCCACGAGAGCTTCCTGTCGACGCCGCTGCGCAAGCTGGACATCAATCTCGGCATCCTCCTCTCGGGATCGCTCGTCACGTTCGTCTCGAGCGGCCTCGTGCTCGTCATCGGCCTCGTCCTTACCGGCGCCCGGGTGCACGGTGGACCCGCGGGATACGCCGCGCTCCTCGGGGTCATGGTGCTGACGGGGCTCGGTCTGCTCGCCATGACGATGACCATCATGGGGAGGGCGGGCCACCCGAGGATCGCCGGCGTCATCAACGGCTTCCTGAGCGTGATCCTCTTTTTTCCGAGCGGCGCCCTGTATCCGCTCGCGAGCTTCCCGACGTGGCTCCGGGCCTTCGCGCAGTTCGATCCGGAGACCCACGCCGTCGCCGCACTCAAAGCGATCCTATTTCGGGGCGGCGACATCGCCGCCGCCGGGCAGCACGTCGCGTTTCTTGGGGTATTCACGGCAGGGATGCTCTGCCTGTCGACGCTGACGATGAAGCGGACGCTTTGACGACGCTTGACGTGGCCAGGGCCGGGGTGCTTCCTGCGACGAGCCACGCCAAGCGGAGTCTCTGACGGTTTCGCGCCCCTCGGCCCAAGTACGGTGCATGGACCGCCGAAAGTTCGTCCGGTTGCGCCTGCTCCTCGTTTGCTCGCTCGGCGTGGTGGCCGCCGTCCCGGGCATCGCCTGCTCCTCTTCGTCGTCGACCCCGGGTCCGCATGTCGAGCCGCCGGCGGATGCCTCGGCGGCCGACGTCGACGCGGGGAACGCGCCGCTCCTGACGGGACCCGTCATGGGTCCCGGGCGGCCCTTCACGTCAGCGCTCGTCGACCTCGCGGCGGCGGGCTACGTAGAAGAGGAGTATTTCCTCGAGGGCGACGCCTCGGCGTACGACTGGCAGACCCCCCCTGGCGACGACGGCGCGTGGTCGGTGCGTACGACCACGACCGCTCACTTCAAGACACGCTTCCTGGTCCGGCGACCGACGGATGCGACTCGCTTCAACGGGTCGGTCTTCGTCGAATGGCTCAACGTCAGCGGCGGCATCGACGCGGATCCGGACTTCGGCTACGCGCACGTGGAGCTCCTCCGGAGCGGCTGGGCGTACGTCGGCGTCTCCGCGCAGGCCGAAGGGGTCGTCGGCGGCGGATTCTCGCTCGTTCCCGGGCAGCAGCCCCTCGTGCAATGGAACCCTCAGCGGTACGGATCGCTGACGCACCCCGGCGACGACTATTCGTACGACATCTTTACCCAGGTCGCGCGCGCCGTCCGAAGCCCAGGCGCCGCCGTTCATCCCCTCGGCGCCCTCGTGCCGGCGCGATTTGTCGCGGCGGGCGAGTCCCAATCGGCGATTCGCATGGTGACCTACGCGGACGCGATCCAGCCCGTCGCCAAGGCGTTCGACGGCATTTTCATCCACAGTCGAGCGGGGGGCGCGGCGGCGCTCTCCGCAGGCGATGCCGGGCCCCTCGCCGGCCTCCTCGGGGGTGGGCCGCCCGTGGCGCACATTCGTGCCGATCTGGGCGTTCCAGTCTTCCAGTTCTTGACCGAGACGGACGTCCTCGGGGCGGTCGGGCTGACCGGCTTCGCGGGCACCCGCCAGCCGGACACGGATCGCCTTCGCACCTGGGAGGTGGCGGGCACGTCGCACGCGGACCAGTACCTCCTCGACTACAACGCCGCACTGGCGTCGGAGGCCGGTTCTCCCACCCAGTCTTGCACGAACGTGAACACCGGCCCGCAGCACTGGGTGGAGGATGCCGCGGTCAGCGCGCTCCAGGCGTGGCTCAAGGACGGGACGCCGCCCGCGCAGGCAGACGCGTTGACGCTGTCGGACGCCGGGGATGCCTACGTCAAAGACTCGATCGGCAACACCCTCGGCGGCGTGCGCACGGCCGCCGTCGACGTGCCGATCGCCGTCTACAGCGGGCAGAGCTCGTCTTCCAGCATTCTGTGCTCTCTCTTCGGCAACACGACGGCCCTCTCCGCGGCGCAGCTCGCGTCACTCTATCCGACGCACGACGATTACGTCGGCAAGGTCACCGCCGCCACGAGCGAGGCGCAGCAGGCGGGGTTCGTCGTGGCGGCGGACGTGCCCCTCATCGACCAAGAGGCCGGCAGCGCGCCCGTGCCGCAGTAGGCGAAACGTGCCTGGCGACGTTGACGCGTGGGGACCGCGCCGCTAGCGTTCGCACGCTCGAGCGAAACGAGAGATCGGACGCCCTCGCGTTCGCAAGCTCGAACGAAGCATGGTCACTCACGTCGTGTTGTTCAAGATGAAGGATCCCTCGACCGAGAGCGTCCTCCGAGCCCGCGATGTCCTCGCCGAGATGAAAGGGCGCATTCCGGGGCTCCTCGACGTCGAAGTGGGCGTCGACTTCCTGAGGTCCGAGCGTTCGTTCGACGTCGCCCTCATCACGCGACACGAGAGCCGCGAGGCCCTCGAGGCGTATCAGGTCCACCCCATCCACCAGAAGGTCCTCGCGTTCATGGTCGGGGTGCGCGATCGATCCGTCTGCGTAGACTTTTCCTCCTGACCGCCGCACATCGGGTCCGGGTCACTGATCGCCGGCGCTGACGGCGCCTACGACCACGCCCTGCGAGGGGTACTCGAACGGCACCCTCACGCACGTCGGGTTCGCGCAGTCGGCCACGTAGTAGGCGTAACTCGACGGCACGCCGGCCTTAGAGAACGTCGACGACCCCTTGGCCTCGCCCTGGCATGCGCACATGTACGCGACGTACTGGCCCGGCGGCGCGCATCCCGGCTTGAGGCACGAGCCGCGCGGCGGCCCGAACGACGTCGAAGCGCACGAGCCGGAATCCGAGAACGTCCCGAGGTTGAAGTAGAACCCATTCCAGCTGTCGCTCACGCCGGCGTCGCCGAGGTTGGAATCCCCCCAGCCGATGGGGATGCCCCAGCCCGCGTCGCAGTCGCATGAGGTCAGCGCGAACTCCGCGGGCTGTCGATAAAGGGGTGTCCCCGAGGCGGTGAAGATGGCGAGCCAATCGGGCTCCTCGTCCCCGCTCGTTGACGCGTGCCAGGGACCACCCGGTCCCGGATCGAGCCGGAACGTGACGCTGCCCGTTCCGCAGATCCCCGCGTCTGCGCCCCTCGGGATGCCCGCATCGGAGGCGTCCGAACCGGCCGGAGCGTCCACGCTCGCATCCAGGGCGCCTGCCTCGGGCGCACTCGCGTCCGCCTCGGCGTCCGCCGTTGTGACGTCGCCGGGAGACGCGTCGGTCGCGGCTCCGAGGCCCCTGACGCCGCACCCGAAGGCCGCCGTCATCGCGACAAGGCCGCATCGCACACGAAAAGAGACCCCCATCGTCGTCAAGGATGCCCCGCGTGCGTCACCCTCGCCGGGACGGAACTGAAGACAACTTCGAGCAGAATAGCGGCAGGGTCCACGACCCGCAGGTCATTTGCCCGCACTGAAGATCTGGGTTACTGCGGGGCCCGCTCGATGAGCCCCCGGAAAGGCTTCCTCTGGGTCGTCCTGCCCCCGGCGCTCCTCCTCCTCACAGAAGGTGGGTGCGGGCCCACGACGACCGGCATCGCCGGCGTTTCGTGCATCGCCGACGGCGACTGCAACGCGGGTCTGCGATGCCTTGAGTACCAGGGCTTCGCGGATGCGGGTGACGCCGGTTGCAGTTCGGCCGGCAGGGAGTGTCTTCGTCCGTGCCAGTCCGATTCCGACTGCGACTCGTTGGGTCCCGGCCTGGTGTGCTTCGCCGCCTGCGGCACGCCGGCGTGCGAGGTTCCGGGGATGCTCGGCGTCCCGCTCGCCTCCGAGGCCGGGGCGGACGCATCGACCGACACGGGGCATGACGCGCCGGTCGGCGTCGCCAGCGAGTAGCTACCTCGTGGCGACGACGTTTTGGACCACGTCGAACGCGAGCGCGCATTGGTCGAGGCCCGCGGCGTAGTCGCTTCGCCGCGACGTCGAAATCCAATTGGGGTCCACGCGCCTGCGAACACGGAGCAACGTTCGCGCAGTGGTCAGCTCGACGACGCAAAGGCGGACATCGTGAGGACGCTCGCCATCGAGCTCGGTCGGGCCGCCCGGCGGGCCCGGTTCGTCCATGGCAGCGAGGAGCAGATCGGCGTGGGCTGCTTGCACCGCCCGCTCGACGGGCGCGCCCCGAAGGTCCCGCCCGAGCCTGTCGACCTCCGCCGGGCCCGCCGCGTCGAGCACCCTGGACGTCCACGGGCCGACCGCGAAGGGCCAGCCGGCAAAGGCCTCTTGCAGAAGGCGCACCCGAGGGGTCTCCTGCTCGACGGACGCGCCGCCGCGGTAGGCGGCGAGGACCCGCGCAAGCACCACTTTTTCGGCGCGCGACGCGGGCGGCGCCACCAGGCAGAGGAGAAGGGCGTCCTTGAACGAGGTCGACGCGGTCGCGGCGATCGACGCGGAATTCGCGAAACCCCCGAGCGGCCCGTGGACGTACGCGATCGGTCGAGCGAAGAGCGCGTCGAGCGCGCCGGGCGGCCGGAGCTCCAGGCTCACCGAGTCTCCTTCGTATGGGCCGGCGAGCTTCGAGAGCCAGCCCTGAATGCGCTCGAGGTAGTCCCGATCGGCGGCGACCAGGCCGTGCGTTCGGCGTCGCTGTTCGTCGAGAAGCTCGGAGCGGGCGGCGTTCAGCTCCGCTCGCGAGCGTCGCACGGCGCGAACCACGAGGGCGACGGTCCCCGAGACCAGGACGACGGCCAAGAGCCGCGCGACCGCAATCCACCGCGACCGTGTCCACCCACCCTGCAGCGCATCGGCGGTGCGCCAGGGGCGCCCGAGGCGCGCCTCGATGCGGCGTACGAGCTCCGGCGGCATTTTTTCCGTCGCGAGGAGGGTCGCCATCCCGGACTCAGCCCCACCCGCTTTCCGCGTCGCGCCCGCGTCGCAGGTTGCGGTCGACCAGCGCCGCGAGCTGCTCGCCCGTCACCCCGAGGCGGGCTGCGGTGTGGCACGCGAGCGACGTCCGAGCGACGCCCGGCGCGAACTGGTACGTCGGCTGTTGATCGGCGCCGAGCTCGACCTGCAAGAACCTGAGATTAGGAATCTTACGCTCGCCCTCGAGCCGAGCAGCGAAGGCGAGGAAGTGGGTCGTGATGAGGACTTGGGGGTTCAGCCGCGCGAGCATTCTCACGACGAGCTCGAAGATCTCCTCGCCCTCCGAAGGATTGGTGCCGGAGCACAGCTCGTCGAGGATCACCATCGCGCCCGGCTGCAGGTCTTCGAACAGTTCGCGAATGCGCAGGAGCTCCATCCCGAGGCGGCCCTCGCCCTGGTCCGCGCGCGTCTCCTGAATCAGCGAGACGACCAGGCCCGGCGCCAGAGCAAGACTCGCGGTGCGCGCAGGAACGAACAACCCCGATTGCGCCAGCAACTGGCTGAGCGCCAGGGATTGAAGGAGCCGGGTCTTTCCGCCGGAGTTGGGTCCCGTCACGAGAACCGTCGCGCTGTTTCGATCGACGTGGATGTCGCAGGGCACGACCTTGCCCGTGGCTGCGAGGAGCAAAGGATTGAAAAGGCCGAGCATGACCCTAGGCTCGGTAGGAGAGACGATCTGTGGGAGGCACACCGGCAAGCCCGCGGCCCTCGCCATCTCCTGAAACCCCAGCGCGCCCAAGTAGACTTCGACCTCCCCGAGGAGCTGCACGAGCGGAACGAGCTCGTCGTGCAATCCGTCGAATACGGCGTAGATCAAGCGTGCCATGACCTCGCCGTCGCCGAAGCTGAACCCACGCAAGAAGAGCTCCCCCTTGGCCAGCCATCGACGCAACGGTGAAGCCACGAAGGGATTCGTCGTGTTCTCGGAGATCGAATCGATCTGAAGTCCTCGAATGCGTCCGTCCGCCCCGACGCCGACCTTGACGCTCACGGTCGCCAATCCGTCGTCGTAGCGAAGCAGGTCGCACATCGAGAGGAACGGTTCGCCGCGCCGGACGCTGTCGGCGCACGTAGCGAGCGACCGCAGCCCGGACTTACTGGACGCAAATCCGTCCGCCATGCAGTCGAAGAGCTCCTTGACGACCCGCAGCGTGTCGAGCTGTCGCCGGTTGGCGTCCCATTTCGCGGCGCCCGCGACCCCCTCGAGCTGTCCCCGAAAGCGGCAGAGAAGCCCGTACAGCCGCTCGAACGAGAGGCGTAGGTCGGGCGAGGAGGAGAGCTCCGCCAGGATCCGGCGCCTATGATCGACCGCCGTCGGGTCGGCCGGCGGGTGCGCGAGGACGTGGACGATGTGCGAGGTGTACATGACCGGCCGGTGGTTGCCCAACCGCGCCGCGAAGCAGCTCTGCACGAAATGTTGCAGGTATAGGTCCTGCTGGAACGACCGCGGTGACCAGGGCGAAGGTGCGACGGTCGCGCGCTCGAGCGCTTCCGCGAAGAGGCCGCCGGAATTGCCTCCGGCGAACGCGATGGCCACCGCTACCTTGGTTCGCTCGTGGTCGATCCGGACGATCGGAGCGGCGTGAAGCAAGTCCGGGGGTGCCCCCGATGCGGTCATGGCCGGATGGACACGGCGACCGCACCATTTCCTGGGTGGTCCTGCGCGAAATGACGACGAGCGCCACGCTCAGGGCGGGCGCTCGTTGTCGGCCATGACCGGGCTGGGTACGCGCATCACTTCGATGGGGCTGACTCGGCGCCTGCCAGGCGGATGCGCTTCGCGCGCAACCCCCGCACGACTTGGATCGCATCCTCCTTCGTCGAATAGAGGTTGGAGGGCGAGTGAATCTTCATGCTCATCACGCGCAGCGCGGTGCGGAGAGCGACGTCATTCGTGTACCGAACGGTCGTGATCGAATAGGTCTCGACGGCGTGCTTGACGCACTTCGCATAGTGTTCGGACAAGCGCGTGGGGAACGAAAAGCCCGTGTAGTCGACCACGCAGTAGACGCGTTTGCCACGGCACGCGCCCTCCCAGCCGCGTCGAACCGCGTAGAAGGCCGCGTCGATGTCGTCTTCGCTGGTGAGCTGCAAGCCGGCGAACCCGACGAAGAGAATCTGCTCCCTCGGATCGTACGAAAGGACGGGCAGCGTGTTCACGAGAGCCTCCCCTTTCCCATCCTAGCGTAGCGCAAGACGCCGGTGCGGCGCCGCCCTACGCCGATCGCTTGCCTGCCGGTTGAACAACGGGCGCACGCCGACCGTCTCAGTTTGCATGAATCGACGGGTATCCACCTTGGCGCTCGTGCCGTGGCTGGCGGGCTGCCAGCCGGCACCCTCCGTCCCAGAGGCGCGCCCCCCCGCGGTGACGGCCGCGCCAACGCCGCCGTCGAGCTCTCCGCCCATCAGCGCCTCCTCACGTGCCAACCCCCCGTTGACATCGCAAGCCGTTCCCGACTCGGCGGCCGATGCGGGTTCATCGCCCCCAACCGATGCCCCGAGACCCTCGAGCCCGGCGCAGGTGGCCGCCGCCACGACCGCCGCCCGGGCGAGCAACGGCTTCGGCTTCGATCTCTTTGCTCGCGTCCGCCTCGCCGGTGGGAACGTCATCTTCTCTCCGGCCAGCGTCGCCATCGCGCTCGGGATGGCTCAAGCCGGGGCTCGCGGCGAGACCGCCGCGGAGATGGCCAAGACACTGCATGTCGATTTGATCGCCGACGCGCCGGGTGCACTCGGCGGACTGCTCGCCGTTGCAAATGGTCTCGATGGCAAGGAAGGACTCGAGGTTCACGTCGCCGACGAAGTCTGGGGGCAGCAAGGGATGGCCTTCGAGCAGGACTACCTCGCGCTCCTGCAGAAGGACTTCGGCGCGCCGGTTGCGACGGTGGACTTTGCAGGTGCTTCCGGCGAGGCCGCCGGCGCCATCAACGCGTGGGCAGCCGCAAAGACGCACGATCGAATCCCAACGATTATCGACCACCCTTTGAACCCGATGACGCGTCTCGTCTTGACGAACGCCATCTACATGAAAGGCAAATGGCAGGTGCCGTTCCCCAAGGCGGCAACCAAGACCGAGGACTTTCACACGCCGGCAAGGACGGTGAAGGTACCGATGATGACCCGCCACGACGAGATGGCCTATGCCTCCGTCGACGGTGTTCAGGTCGTCGAGCTTCCGTACCGCGGGGGCCTCTCGATGATGGTCGCGTTGCCCGACGCGAAGGACGGTCTTTCCGCCGTCGAGGCGCAGCTCGCCCGACGCTATGAAGGCTGGCGTTCCGCCCTCAAATCCGGCCGGTCCGAGGTCGATCTCAAGCTTCCCCGATGGACGATGACCTGGAGCGCCGAGCTCACGGTTCCACTCCAGGCGATGGGCATGGCCCGTGCTTTCGCGATGAGCGCGGACTTCAGCGGCATTTACCGCCCTGGCGGGCTGGCGATTGCGAGCGTGCTTCACAAGGCGTTCGTCGAGGTGAACGAGGAAGGGACCGAAGCTGCCGGGGTCACCGCGATCGGCGTGGTGCTCACGTCGGCGGTGATCCGCCAAGGGCCCGTGCCGGTCTTCCATGCCGATCATCCGTTCCTGTACGTCATCCGCGAGCGCACGACCGATGCGGTTCTCTTCATGGGCCATGTGGTTGACCCGGAGTGACAACGCGCGCTTGCCGGGCGGCGGCTCGGCCGATCCACCGGGTTGACTCAGGAACGAGCTTCAAGTAGCTCGATTTGACTCCGGTGCCGCCTTTCCCTGTCGAGAAGTGCGTCCCGTTCGGTGCACGCCTCGCGTGCTTCGCATGCGCCTTCGGCGTAGTCGCTTGGGCGTGCGACGGGCCCCGCGAGAGCAACCCGCTCTCGATCGACGAGGCGCTCGACGGCGGGTCGGACGTCACCGGCTCCGGAGCCCGCTCGGGCGCCAGTGCACGCAGCGGCTCGGGCGCGAGCGGTACGGTGGCGAGCTCCGGAAGCAGCGGTGAAGCGGGCGCCGGCGGTATGAGCCCGGCCAGCAGCAGCGGCGGGGGCTCGGTGACCTCCGCCGGAGGGGTGCCCGCCACCGGCTCGATGTGTCCGCATGTCTCCGCTGGCGACTACGAGCTGTCGTCGCTCCCGCCGACGACCGGTCTCCCCTCCGGCGTGCTCGCCCTGACCGACTGGGGCCAGCGTCCCGCTCATGGGGGCTGGTACGGCGCGCAGCAGATGGACGCGTGCCGCTACCAGGCCGACCCTGGGCTGCAGACCTGGCACGGAAAGCCCTCTGCGCGGCTCGAGGTCGATCCGGGCGACGACCCGCTGAACCTTGGGGAGAACAGCGAGCGCGCGGAGTGCCTCATCGAGCAATACGAAACGGGCGGTCAGCTCAACGAAGGCCCGTCGAGCGGCATCCTCTTTTACGCCACGAGCTACTACTTCTCGACCAGCTGGTCGGCGACCTTCTATCCGAACTCCGTGTTCGAGTCGGGCGGTGGCACCTGGCCCGGCAATGTGTCCAGCGACTGCATTGGCGCGGGCAACCTGTGCAACAGCTGGTCGATCGTCCTGCAGTTTCACGGTCCGGGGGGCGGCACGCCATGGGCGGTGCTGGCCGCCGGGAGCACGGCGCCCGGACAGCCCCAAAAGATGTGGCTCACGGGCGGGGGCAGTACAGTGCAGTTTTCCGATGGCGGAGAAATCGTTCCAGGCGCGTGGGTGGACCTCGTGCTCGAGGTGGACTGGGGTACGGGGGGACTCTCGATCTGGCGCCGCAATCAGGGGCAGACGGCGTTCACGCTGGTCGTGACAACGATGATGTCCGCCCCGGTCAACGGTACCTACATGAAGCAGGGGCTCTATCGCGGCGGACAGGTCAACGGTCGGACCGACGTACTTTGGGTCGGGCCGACGGCCCGGGGCAGCAGCTTCGTCTCGGTGGAGCAGGCGGCGTTCGGGACGAGCGTGGGGCCCTCAGGACGGAACTGACGCGGGGGGGCAGGGAGCTCGATCGCGTCGGGGTTCCGCTCCGCGCCGCTCACTCCGTCTCTGCCTTCGGCCGCGCCCAGCGGAGGTAGTCGAGGCGCGCGGCCGTGGCACCTATCGCCGCTTCGCGCGCGAGCAAGTCGGCGATCGGGTCCCACGCTCCGTCGAGGAGCGCACGCTGCACGGCTACGGGCATGTGAAAGGCGAACTCCCGCTCGCCGGCGCGGATGCGGAGTCGGTCGACGTCGACTTCGATCATCGTCGCCGGCTCGACCTCCACGTTCCGGAGGATGACGTCGCCGTCCTCGCGCGCCACGCAGGCGCAAGGGATGCCCAGGGCGGTGGCGTTGCCCGCAAATATGTCCCCGAAGCTTTCGCCAACGAGGGCGCGAACCCCGCGTTTGGCGATAGCCCGGGCCGCATGTTCGCGCGATGAACCGCAGCCGAAGTTGCGGCCCACGAGCAGGACGGCGCCGCCGGCGTAGCGCGGGTCGTCGAAGGGGTGGAGGGTCCCGCGCGACCGGGCCTCGGCGCGTGCGTCCTCGAAGGCGTGGCGACCGAGATCGTCGAAGGTGACGGCACGCAGGAAGCGCGCGGGCACGATGCGATCGGTGTCCACGTCCTCGCCCCGCAGCGGGACCCCACGCCCGGTCACCCGTGCGATCGATTCAAGAGGCATCGGGGTTGCTCCTCGGTCGCATGTCGAACACGTCACGCGCGTCGGTCACGGCGCCGGCGATCGCGGCGGCGGCGACCATGACGGGGCTCATGAGCAGCGTGCGCCCGGTAGAGCTGCCCTGTCGGCCCTTGAAGTTGCGGTTGGACGCCGAGGCGCACGTCTGGTCGCCGACCAAGCGGTCGTCGTTCATACCCAGGCACATCGAGCACCCCGGCGAGCGCCACTCGAAGCCGGCGTCGCGGAAGACGGCGTCGATGCCCTCGGCCTCCGCTGCGCGCGCCACGCTCATCGAGCCAGGCACGACGAGCGCGCGCACCCCGCGCGCCACGCGGTGGCCCGACAGGTACCGCGCCACCTCGCGCAGATCGGAGAGCCGCCCGTTGGTGCAGCTCCCGATGAAGGCCACTTGCACGGGGGTCCCCGCGATCGGCGCGCCCGGGTCGAGCTTCATGTATTCGAGCGCCTCGCGGATGACGCTGCGGTCGGCGACTGTCTGCCCTTCGTCGGGGTACGGAATGCGCTCGTCGACCGCGATCGCTTGCCCCGGGGTGATGCCCCACGTCACCGTCGGCGCGATGCGAGCCGCGTCGAAGCGCGCGACCCCGTCGTACGAGGCGTCGCCGTCCGAGGCCATCGAACGCCAGTAGTCGACGGCCCCGTCCCACGCCTCGCGCGCGGGCGCGTGGGGTCGACCGCGAAGGAACGCGAACGTCGTCTCGTCGGGATTGCAGTAGCCGACGCGCGCACCGCCCTCGATCGCCATGTTGCACAAGGTCATCCGCTCCTCCATTGACAGAGTGTCGACCGTCGATCCGGCGAACTCGTAGGCGCAGCCCGCGCCCGCGGACGTCCCGAGGCTCCGGATGACGTGGAGAATGACGTCCTTGGCGTAAACCCCGGGCCCCAAGGAGCCGTCGACGACGATGCGCCGGACGGCGAGTCGGCGCGCGGCAAGGGTCTGCGTGGCAAGCACGTCGCGCACCTGGGTGGTGCCGATACCGAAGGCGATCGAGCCGAAGGCCCCGTGCGTCGACGTGTGGGAGTCGCCGCACGCCAGCGTCATCCCCGGCTGGGTGAGGCCCAGCTCGGGGCCGACGACGTGCACCACGCCGGCCGTCTCCGAGCCCGCCGCGAGAAGGCGGATGCCGAAGCGCTTCGCCGCGGATTCAAGCGCCGCCGTCATCCCCTCGGCCACGGCGTCGGAGAAGGGAAGTCGCCGCGCCCCCTCGCGCCGGCGCATCGGCAGATCCGTCGGCACCACGTGGTCCACCGTGGCGACGGTGCGCTCGGGCATGCGAACCCCGAGGCCGAGGTCGTCCAGCATGGCGAAGGCCTGCGGGCTGGTGACCTCGTGGACATAGTGCAACCCGATGAAGAGCTGCGTGCGCCCGTCGGGCAGCTCGCCGACCGTGTGCCGATCCCAGACCTTGTCGAAGAGGCTCCGTCCCATGGCTCCTGGCACCTCCTCGAGTGAAACTGACGCTCCCAGACGCTGAAGTCGAGTGAAACGATTTAATGGATCCCGTAAGTAATACTGCATGATCGATCCCGCCCTCGTTCCCCCTCTGCAGGACGTCCTCTTCGTCGCCCGCGTGGGTTCGGTCGCCGGCGCCGCCCGACGCCTCCACAAGACCCCCTCTGCCGTGAGCCAGCAGGTGCGGCGCGTCGAGACGCATTTCAGCATCCAGATCTTCGAAC
The DNA here is from genome assembly GCA_035295445.1 of Polyangiaceae bacterium. Lineage (GTDB taxonomy): Bacteria > Myxococcota_A > Polyangia > Polyangiales > Polyangiaceae > Palsa-1150. The sequence goes on from DATGJA010000129.1 coordinate 17,849, forward strand.
GGCGCGGGCGGGGAGTGGTCCTGACGCCGCAGGGCGAGGCGGCGATCGGCGCGGTCAACCGGCTTTTCGACGAGGCGGAGTCGGTCTTCGGCGCGTTGACGATGCTGTCGGCCACGCCCACCACCGTCTTGCGCGTCGCCGCCAGCGACTACCTCGGCCGGCGTCTGCTCCTGCCGGTGCTTCGCCGCCTGCTCGCCGAGCGCGTTCCCCTCCGTTTCGAGATCACCACGTCGCATTCCGCGGCCGCGCGCCGAGCGGTGGAGACGGGGGAAGCCGACCTCGCCGTGGTCACGGCATCGGAGGCGGACGTGTCGAAAGACGCGCTACGCGAGGAGATCCTTTGCGAGCAAGCCTTCTACTGGGTCGCGCCGAAGCTCCACGGCCGCCGTCGGGATCTCGTCCAGCGGATCGGCAGCGAGCCGCTCCTTCGCCTGTCCTCTCGCAGCGAGGGCCGTCGCGTGCTCGACGCGTACCTCGAGAGCCAGTCGCTCCGACCGCTCTCCACCATCGATGTCCCCAGCGTGATCCTTATGCTGTCTTACGTCCGCGCCGGCCTCGGGATCGGGCTCGCACCGGGCCTGGCCATCGGCACGCTCGGCGAACGCGTGCTCGTCGAGCGCGCGCGGATCGCGCCCCGTGCGGTGAAGCTGCTCACGCGCACCAACTGGCGACCCGGCACCGTCGCGGAGCGCGTCATGCTGTTGCTCTCGAGCGAGGCAGCGCGAGCGGGGCCACGGCGCCGGTCGCGTGAGCGATTCCCATAGTCGCCCCTTTTCGTGGGGGCGATAGGATCGGGTCGGACCTGCTTCGGGCCCTGACGAGATCGCACCGCTTCCCGCGACCTCACTCGTTGCGATCGTCGAAGAGCCCGCCGGCTGACTTGGCTGCCGGTGCGGCAGGCTTGGCCGGGGGGGCTTTCGCCCGTGAAGTAGTGGTGAGCGCCGGCTTCACCGCGGGCGCGTGAGTCGATTCTGGCGGGGCCACGGCCGACGCGGTCGCGGACGCGACGGCCGACGCCCCCGCCGGAGAGATCGCGCCCACCGTCGGCGAGGCACCCTCGCCAGGAGCCGCGCGGGGTGGCCCAGGCTGCGGGGCGATGGCGGGCGTGTCGGCCGTGGCGGCGACCGCGGCCGCCTTCGTCGGACCGCCCGCTTGCGCCGCAACCCGCGACGACCACGCAAGCCAGCCCCCGCCCGCAACGGCGAGCAACGCTGCAAGCGCCCCCCCCGGCCCAGACCATCCGAAGTGGGGACGGCGGCGAGGCCACGGACGGCGCCATCGTCTGGGCCGTGGCCGTCGACGTCCCGAGCAACGCGTGGCCGGTCGGGGCCGACTGGGCCAGGTTCGGCGCGGACGGCTGCGGGGGACGGACTGCCCGCCCGAGCAGGCGCCCGATCTTCGCCGTGGAGATGGCAGCGAGCTCGGAGCCGAAGGGCGCGATGGCGGCCGCAAACTCCGACACGTCGGCGTAGCGACGACTGCGATCCTTCTCCAGCCCGCGCAGAACCGCCGCGGCGAGGCCGGGCGGCACGTCGGGGCGCGCGGTCGCGATCGGGGCGGGCGCCCTCTCGAGGATCTGCACGCAGAGGAGGGCGAGCGTCTCCGCGGTGAACGGGGGCGAGCCGGCCAGGAGCTCGTAGAGGACCGCGGAGAGCGACCAGATGTCGGTCCGGGCGTCGACGTCGCGCGTCGACTTGAGCTGCTCGGGAGACATGTAAAGCGGAGACCCGAGCAACGCTGCCGTGCCGGTCATGGCGAGGCCGGCGGCGCCACCGGTTTGCTTCGAGATTCCGAAGTCGAGCACCTTGATGGTCGGAGAGCCGTCGGCGCCCTGGCTGAGAAAGAGGTTCGCCGGCTTGATGTCGCGATGCACGATGCCGCGCGCGTGCGCTTCGGCGAGCGCCTCGGCGCCCTGCAGCACGTAGTCGACCGCGAGCGCCGTGGCCACGCGCCCTTCTCGCTCGAGAACGCCCGCGAGGTCGCTCCCCTCGAGGTACTCCATGACCATGTAGGGCGCGCCGTCGTCGAGGGTCCCTACGTCGAGGACACGGACGCAATGCTCGCTGCGAATCTTGATCGACGCGCGTCCCTCGCGCAAAAACCGCTCGACGACCTCGGGGTTATTGCGCATCGACCCGTGCAAGCACTTGATGGCCACGCGCTCGTCGAGCTGAAGATGCGTCGCCGCGACGACGGCGCCCATTCCTCCCGCGCCGAGGATCCGCTCGATCCGATACTTCCCCAAGAGGACCGTGCCCGGAGTCCCGAGCGATCCGAGGTCGATGTCTGCCACTAAACATCAACGAGCTCGATTGTCGGTAGGCGCTACCACGCGACCGTGGCCGTCGCGCCGGCGTCCCGCGCGCCGATCGCGGGTGCCAGGGCGACCGGCGCGCCCGTGGGCGCCGTGACCCAGAGGACGACGCCTGCGGCTATCGCCGCCGCGCCGATACCGAAACAGATCGTCGAGATGTTGCCGTCGCTCACCGCCTCGTTGCGCAGGTCGTAGCCCGGCTGCCAGCAGCGGTTGCCCTGGCACGAGCTCTTCGCGTCCGCGTTCTTCGAGAGCGCCGTCACGCCGAAGTACGAGCCCACGCCCACACCCACCACGCCCAGGCCCCCGGCGACCAGGGCGATCGTTCGCGACGTTGCCCACGGGTGTGAGTCTTGGGCGGGCGCGCTCGGCGTCTCGGAGCTCGGGGTCCCCGGCGGGGAAGGCGCGGAGCTCGACGTCGGGAGCTCGCTTGCGGAAGGGGCGTCCGCCAGCGCCGGGACCTCCGTGGCGATCGCCTTCTCCGGCGGGACGTCCACTTCGGTCGTCCACGTTCGTTTGCTCGGCGCCGTCGCCTCGAGCTTGTGTTTGCCGGGGTCGACCGGAACCGCGCTGCCCCACTGGCCCTCCAAGACGACCGCGCCGTCCCGCTTCAGCGTGATGCCCGCGCCGCGAGCCGCGGCCGACACGTCGATCGTCAAGCGAGCGAGCTTTGGCTCCAAGGCATCCGCCCGCGCTCGCGCCACCTGCGCGCGGTCCGATCGACTCGCGCGCTTGGACGCGGCGGCGACCTCGAGAAAACCGGCCCACGCGCTCGCCGTCCGCCCTATGTGCTCGTAGCAGTCGGCGAGGTTGAACAAGGTCACCGCGGTCGGGTCGAGGCGCTGGCTCTCTTCGAGCTTGGGGCACGCGGCGGCGTAGTCGCCCCCCGCGACGAGCTTGCGCGCATCGTCGTAGAGCGATTGCGCCACGGCGGCATCCTGGGGTGAGGCAAACGCCGAACGGCAAGGGACTTGAACGCCCGCCGCCACGGCGACACCGAGGACCCACCGATGAAAGACGAAGGTCCGCACTTCCCCATCGTAACCGCGTCGCCCGCTGCGAGGAGCCCGAGTTGCGCCTGCCGAGCGCGCGGCCGCGCGGCCCACGGTGTGCGCCGCTGTCGTGCAGTCGTCCGCGCGGGCCGCGCTTGGATCGACTTCCGATGGGCCGTAGTGTTGGAGCATGCGGCAGACGTACGTCGCGGTCCTCGCGCTGGGGCTGAACGTGATGGGGTGCTCGGGGAGCGGGACGGGGACCGGGGCCGGCGCGACGGACGCGTCCGCGTCGACGGGGAGCGCCGGAGCGACGAGCGGCTCGACCGGCGGACCGGCCGGCGGCTCGGGCGGCCATTCCGGCAGTCCTTCGGGCGCCGATTCGTCGAGTGGACCGATCGACGACGGGGGCTCGAGCGGCTCGTCGCCGCCGCCGACGACCGACGGCGGCCTGGTGACGTACGGATCGGCGTACACCGACGGTCAGTACAACCTCGGCCCCGTCGACTATGCCGAGACGCAGTTTCACAACGCCTGCGCCCCCGGGACCAAGTACCCGGCGTCGATCCAGCAAAGCGAGGGGATGCTGCTGGCGGGCCTGTGGAACGGGATCCCCAACGTCGCCGGTTACTGCGATGCGTGCATCTATGTCACGACCGGCAAGGGCAAATCAGCGATGCTCCGCGTAGTCACCTACGGCGACACCACGACGGACAGCGTCGACGTCAGCCCGCAGGCTTACCAGATCCTGAACAGCGGCGAATACCCACGGTCGATGACGTGGCAATTCGCGAAGTGTCCGGACACGGGGGCCATCGTTTACGAGTTTCAGACGGGTTCGAGCCAATACTGGACGAGCTTCTGGGTCCGCAACGCGCGCGTCCCGATCTCCAACGTGGAGGTCAAGTGCCAGAGCCACGACTACGCGAGCGTCGCGCGAGGCACCGACGGAACGCTCACGGACTCGGGCGGGTTCGGTCAGGGGCCCTTCTCGATCCGGCTCACCGGGGCCGACGGCCAGCAAGTGATCGACACGTTCTCCTGGCCGTCAGTGGGAATCGCCGGCGCCATGCTCACCGCGCAGGGCAACTTCCAGTAGCCAAGCGGGAACCTTGCTCAAAAGTCGTTGTTTGGATTTCCGGGCAGGAGCACCCGTTTGGCGATTTCCAGCTGGGCGAGCGCCTCGTTCATGTCGTCCGTGGGGCGGGCGGTCGCCTTGGGCATCGCGTCCTCTAGGCTCTCTTTGGCGGCGCGCAACGCGATGAGCGCGGTCACGGTGGCGTTGGCGCTCAGGCTGGGCGCGTCGAGATCCCGAATCGCGTCGTTTGTGTCGTTGATGGCCAGAGTCAGGATCGTCGCGCCGCCGGCGGTTGCGTTCTGGGCCAGGTACTGAGCGCGCCTGCGCACCTGCGCGATGTTCTCGAGGGCGTTGATGGTCCGCAAGAAGGCGCCGATGTTCTGGATGCTCTGCGGCGTGAGGAAGGGGACGACGAAGTTCGCCGCCGGTGAGGCCAAGAACTCCGGGGTCTGGTAGAACGCGACCGCATCCTCGACGGTGGTGATCGCGCCGTTGTGGAAGAACGGCGGCGTGTCGGCGACTTCGAAGAGAGGCGGAGCGTTGAACGTGCCGTTGCCGAAGCCCGTGGCGACCGTGCCCGGAGTCCCGTCGAGGTGATTCAGTCCGAAGCCGCCGTCCTTCGGCATGTTCTTCGCCGCGCGGAACGAGATCGCAAGGTTCTCCACGCCGGTATCGAGGTTCGGATTCGCGTTCACGATGCCTTCCAGGTCCAGGTGGCAGAACGAGCAGGCGGCCTCGCCGTTGGCGCTCTGGAGTCCGGCTTGGGCGGCAGAATCCCCTAGCGTGAGCGCGAACGTCGTCGGGGTCGATTGGCGCCCGTTGAACATCTGGAAGGCCTCGAGCGCGTCGAGATCCTCCTGGGTGGGGATCTGAAAATCGACGCCGGGTTGGCGATTGAGCGTCTTCGTGTAGTGCTGGACGATCGCTCCGAACGCGAACTCGTTGAGCGTACCGCGGCCGGGCGCCCCGTCCCCGCTCCACCCCGTGCGCTGGTCGGGCGGCGGACCGTTGGGCGGGAACGTGACGTCGCTCTGTCCCAAGCCCGTGCCCACGACACCCAGCGAGGTGCTCATCGAGAGGGTATGAGGCACGCCGCGCTCGACGAAACGGTGGGTCGGATCGTCGAACCCGTCGACGTTCTCGCGGATGAGCGAGTGCGTCAGCATCGTTGGGTCCTCGAGACCAGCCGGGAACACGAAGAGCGGATCGGTGGGCGGCAGCGCGGCCACGAACGCGGGATCGATCGTCTGATTGTGCCCGAGCGGGTGGCAGGTAGCACACTTTCGCCCGTTGCCACCGAACGTCTCGTTCTGAAAGAGCTCGGCACCGCGCCGGACGAGCGGATCGTTCGTTTCGACGAAGTTCGCGAGCGCTCCCGTAACCGGATCGAGCCTGGCGTTCGCGCGCTCGCGGAAGAACCGCTTTTCGAAGAGGGTGCGCGCCCCCGTGGCGAGGATGGAGCTCGTCGGTGACTGACCGTGGAGGGTGACGACGACCATGTCGAGATCGAAATGTACGCCCTCCCTCGGGAAAGGCGCCTTTCCGATGTGCGCAGTCAGAACGTAGGAGTTCGATACGTTCGGGTCGGGCTCGAAAGTGCCGACCTTGAAGATCTGGTCGAACGGCTCCGGCTTCACGGTGCCCCTGCCCGGCGCGTTCTTCACGAAGTAGAGGTCGAAGCGGCGGCCCGGGGGACCAGCCAGACGAGCATTGACGTCGCCGCTGTCGAGCCCGATGGCGACCTGGCCGTTGACCGGATTCTGATTGAGCGTGAGCTTCTCGGTGCTCAGGCCGGGGTGGAAGCCGAAGCCGATGACGTAGACCTCGGGTGGGGGGCCGGCGTCGGGGAACGTTCCCGAATCGAAGGGCGGGGGAGGCGCCGCATCGAACGGCGGAGGAGGTGGGGCATCGAACGGCGGGGGAGGCGGCGCATCGAAGAAGAATGCGTCGTCCGAAACGCCCGCATCGACCGATCCGCCGCCGTCGTCGCCCACGAACGAGCCCCCGTCGTCGCCGCCGGCGGACGGTCCTCCGCCGCCGTCGCCGACAGGAAAGCCTCCCCCGTCACCCGACGGAGGGACGCCGCTGTCGGCGATTCCGCCGTCGAAAGGCGGGGGAGGAGGAGGTGGTGGTGGCGGCGGACCGCCGATCGCGCCGCCCTGCTGTAATCCCGCCTGAAATAGCGGTTTGAATATCGCGTATGCCTCTTTGAGGCCGTCCTCGGTCACGAGCTCCTGCTGCGACGTACTCACCGTCTCGGTCCGGGGCACGCCCGACGAACAACTGGCGGCCGACGCGGTGACGCCGATGACGCCGACGAGACCCGCTGTCGGCACGGTCACCGGAAGCGAAGTGAACCGCCACCATCGCTGGATCCAGGCCTGTTCCCCTCGCGCGCGAATCAAAGCCATTGTCGTCTCCCCCAAATGGAAGGCGCCTGCAGGTTGCAAGAGCCGAGTGGCCGCCCCCTATGGCGGCTCGGTTCAACCCCTATGGCGCTCGCGAGCCGAATCCGTCGAGCGAATCGAAATTCGGAGTTGCAAGGAATCCGAGCGCCGATCCATCTAGGCTTGATCCGTGCAGGGGTGCGCCCATCCGTGGTCCGTGGAGAGGAGTGACGGATCCGCCGCGACGCTGCGCGCAGCCGTCGGGCGGCGGCGGTGCCGGGCGTCAGTCCTGGATGACCGCGCCCGTGTCGACGACCTCGAGGTCGGTCGCCGTGATCTGCGTGAGCTCGGACTGCGAAGACGAAAGGGCGCTCTGAAGTTGCGGGTCGTCCGACCCGGTGATGTACATCGGCGAGTGGCTGCTGCCGTTGTCGGCGAGTAGCAGGCCGTACTTCTGGAGCGCTCTGAGGAGCGCCACCGTGGTCGGGGCGAAGGAGTGAGCCGTCGGGTCGTAGCTCGCCTTCAGTCGGACGCGCATGCCCATCGGCGGGTAAGTGGCGTCGTGCGGATCGGCGGGGACGCCGCTACCCCCCGAGCTCGAGGCCGACGCGCGGGCCGGCGCGATGTGCCCTTGCTCGGTGGCGGCGCACGTGAACCGAAGCGCGTGGCGAATTGCGCCGGCGCCGATCAGCTCGTCGTATCGGATGAGCAGGGGGATGATGGGCAGCCCGGCCGCGTCCGACCCGCTGCCGTTGCCCGGGTCGTCGAGGGTGCTGTCCCAAACGGTGCCCGAGCCTCCAGCGAAGGTGGTCATGCCCGACCCCCAGACGAAGTTGTAGACCTCGTAGAGCTTGCAGTTGCCGACGTCGAACGCGAGGCAGTGCATGTCGCCCTGCTCGATGAGCGCCTTGGTCGGGAAGGGCCAGGGGTTCGGGTAGGGCTTCGAATTGTAGTCGAGCTGCGTCGCCGTCACGGTCGGCGTCGTCCCGGCGACGATCTGGTACGGCATGCTCAGATCGATCTGCAGGTGCGGGTGCCCCGCCGCGCAGTGGGTCAGCCAGTCGCTCGAGTGCGAGCTTACGCTCAGCCCGTCGACGGCCGTGTTGATAGGGTTGTCCGCAGGGAACATGCGGTACCCCTTGAAGTCCCCGTACTGACCCACCTGCGCCACGCTGCAGGAGCCGGGGCTCGCGTCGCCGCTCGCGCCCGCGTCGCCCGCGCCCGTACCCGCGCCCGCGCCCGCGCCCGCGCCCGCGCCCGCGCCCGCGCCCGTACCCGCGCCCGCGCCCGTACCCGCGCCCGCGCCCGCGCCCGCGCCCGTACCCGCGCCCCCCGCGCCCGCGCTCCCACTCCCGCTCGACGATCCGTGCGCCGCGTCCGCGGGATCCTCCCCGCTCGCGCCTCCCCCGCACGCCTGCGTTGCCGTCGTGAGCAGCGCGCTCGCGGAAAAAACTGTGACGAAGCGGAAACCGTAGGTATCCAGGCCGCGCATCACAGAAGCCTACGCGCGTCGTCCCCCGGAATCGATGGATGCGCGTGTCGCACATGGTCCATTCGTCAGTTCGCCCACGCGGGCGCGATCCGGAACCAGCACTCCCGAAGTGCTCCGCACTGGGGGCACTGCAGGCGCGCCACCCTCAGCGTCTCGCCGTCGTGCGGGATCGCGACGTGCTCGACCAGACGATTGGCTCCGCCGCACCTCAGGCACGCGGAGGCGAGAGCGTGGGGTTCGATCTGCGAGGCCGACTCCACGGGAAGGGGCCGCGACCCGGAGCCGCCCGGTTCGAGGCTCGCGAGCCGTTCTCGCGCGTCGGAGAGCTTGGCCGCCGCGCGCTCTGCCGCTCGTCGCGCGGTCCGCTGGCGCATCGGTTTCTTGCCCACAGTCCCTATCCTAGCGCGACGCTCGAATGCGGCGCGTACCCCGCAGCGCGACGCTCGCGTCAGAGCGAGGCCGAAACGTCGACTGCGCGGAGGGTGGCCATGACGGCTTCTTCGTCGGGACGGGCGGTGAACGCCGTCGGGCGCCTTGCCGGTCCGCCGACGAGGGCCAGCTCCGACGCGAGCCACGCGTCGAGTTCGAACAGGCGCGGCAGGCGGGCCTGGAGGCGATCCTCACGCGCGTCGCCCAGCACGCGGCGGACGATCGTCAGAGCCTCTCGGGCGAAGAAGTCCGCGACGCAAGGCTTTGGCCGTGGAAGCCGCAAGGGCGCCTCCGCGGCGTATTGGGTGTCGATGCGCTCGAGCTTCTGGAGGATCCGCGGCGCCCTCGCGGCAAAGGCGCGCGGTGCCTCCACGCCGGGATAGAGCACGGACGCCCAAACGATCTCGCCGAGGCGCGCGATGATCTCCAGATAGGCGCTCGAGACCACGGCGTCGCGCACCGCGAGGGCGCGGTCGTCGAGTGACTGCCGCTCGCCCAGCCGGCTCGCCACGAACGTCGCGATGGGCAGCGTCTCGCCGATGGTCGCTCCGTCCCACGTCAACGTCGGCAAGCTACCGTGGGGGCCGGAGAACCCCGGGTCGGCACGCTTCGACGGCCAGTCGGTCGTCGAAATCCGAACGTCCTCGAACGCAACACGCGCGCACGCGAGCGCGTCGCGCAACGGTTGCGCCCTGGCCGTGACGTCGAAGTAGCGAAGCGTGACCTTCATCGTCCTCCGATCGTGGGCTCCAACTTCGGCAAGTCCAGTGCGGATTCGTCGAGCGGGGTCACTCCGTCGGCGTCGATCACCGCGGCGCGCTCGACCACGTCGCGATGGAACGTGACCGCGACGACGGCAGCCTGCGCGTCCTGGCTCGCGAGACGCTGCACCTCTTGCAGGGGCGCGCACGCGAAGCCATTGCATATCCACGCGCGGTGCTCTCGCGGGATCGCGCAGCCAGCGGCGGTCTGGTACAGGCAGGCCCCCTCGACGTGTCGCTCGGGCAGGAGCTCGAGGTACGCCTCGGCTGCCTCGACGGGGCTGCTGCCCGGGTGCTTGTCTTGCCACTGCTGGAGCAGAGTGCGGTCCATGAAGGCGTGCCACCCGGCGCCGTGCGCGCAGCAGCGCCCGCGGCATTGCCCGCAGAGCCCCGCGCCCTGCGGCGCTCCGTCGTCGGCCGTGGGCGAGGCGAGGCGCAACCGGTCGATGACCGTGCCCTCGGCGACCACTGACTCGAGATAGCGCCGGTGGTCCCGGCGATCCTCGGCCGTGACGTCGACCATCCGGGGCTCGTAGTGCTCTAGCCAGACCACGACCGTGGGCGGCCGCCGCAGCAGTGGAAGATGGACGCGGGCGGCGGCGATGGCCGAGACGCTGAGGCCTCGCTTGAGTTGCTCGGTGTGCGCAAGCGCCTCGCGGTGCAAGCACGCCGCGGACCGGCAATGTCGTCCGCCCATCCGTCGGGTGTGCGCGTCAAGCTCCTTTCCGCAGTGCTTGCAGTGCTTGGCGGGGACTGCGGGCCACATGGTCACCGCTCGAACGTCAATGGCACGACGTGGTCGTGGCGGCAGGAAAGGAGTACCCGACGCTCATGCAGAGGTCGTTCGACGCGTTTTCGCCCAAGGTAATCGGCGTCGCGCCGCTGTTCGAGTAAGCGCATTGATAGGTGAGCGTGTCCCCCGCGCCGATCGAGAGAAGCGACGGCGCGTTCCAGGTCCCCACGTTCGGATGGCGACTCGAACGTTGAGACGACGGACTCTTGCGAGGACCAGCTCATCGATGGCCGCGCGAACCGTCGACGCGAAGAGAACGAACGCGAGCGCGGCGACCCATGGGTGGCGCCTGACCCGGCGCAACGCGCGCCCGCCGAGGTTCAGCGGGCGCGCGCGAACCGGCTGTTCCGCGAGAAAGCGCGTGAGGTCGTCGGCCAGGTCACTGCCAGTCGCGTAGCGTCCCGCCGCGTCCTTCTCCAAGCAACGCATGCAGATCGCTTCCAGGTCCGGGGGGCAGCTCGAAAGGGGCCGGGGCGGCTCTTGGGTGACGCTTCGAACAAGCTCGTCCCACGACGAAGCGTCGAACGGATGCTGACCCGACACAAGCTCGTACAGGATCACTCCCGCGCTCCAGACGTCCGCGGCGGTGGACGCACCTCCCCGCTCGTCGCGAAGGATCTCGGGCGCCATGTACGCAGGCGTCCCCGCGCCCGCCGGGGACGCGCTCCCTTCGCGCGCGGCCAGGCCGAAATCGGCGACGAAGATTTGCCCTGCCGCATCCACGAGCACATTGGCGGGCTTGATGTCACGGTGCAACGTCCTGTGCCCGTGGGCAAACCCCAGCGCCGAGGCGATCGCCAGCCCGATCTGCGCCGCGCGGCGCGCGTTCGGCGCGGGCGTCCTCAGAGGGGCCCCGTCCACGTACTGCATCGTGAAATACGCGATACCGTCGTGTTCTCCGGCGTCGTAGACCCGCAGGATATTCTGGTGTTCCAGCGCAGCCGCGATTCGTGCCTCGCGCACCAGGTCGTCCAGTGCCGGGAGGGCGCCGGTAAGTATCTTGAGCGCGACCTGGCGTCCGAGTAGGGTATCGGTGGCCTCGTAGACCACGCCCATGGCGCCCCGGCCGAGCACGCGGCCAACCGCGTAGGGACCGAAGCGCTCTCCCGTCAGGTCCGGTACCTGGGAGCCATGGAGCGCTCGCTCGAGCAGCGCTCGCGTCCGAAATGCGTCGTCAGAGCGCATCGTCGTCGCGCCACACGTCGAGAAGATCCCGGATTTCGGCGTCGACGTCCTCGGCGTCGACCACCGTGTCAGCGACCTCCTCACGTACGATTTCGGCGAACCGCTGACGCAGACGAAATAGGATGACCTTCGCCGAGCCGGTGCTTACGCCAAGATCCGCGGCTACGTCCCGGAGCGCGCGCGGCTCGTCGTCGCCCACCAGCCGTTCCTGGAGTGCATGGAATCGTGCACCTTTTCCGGCGCGGACCTGTTCATCTGAAAGTCGAGCGAGGGCGCGATCGAGCAGCGTCCGCGACCATAGCCGGTCGCACAAGCGCTCGGCGGAGGGAGCTCCGCTCGCGAGCTCATCGACGCCGGCGTCGACCAGCCGCGCCTTGCGCTTTTGGGCGTTCGCCGCGTCGTGGACGTTGATCGCATAGTGTCGGAGCGCGGTGCGCAAGAAGGCCCGAAGGCGCCCGCGCGTCGGATCGGCGGCGCTCACCAAGTCGCGTTCGACGAGCCGCGCGAAGAATCCCTGAACGACGTCCTCCGCCCGCTCCGGATCGGCCTCGAAGTGTCGCGCCCAGGCCACGAGCGGTGGACGATAGGCGCTACATAACTCGGCAAGAGCTCGACGCGAAGCGTCTGTCCGCGGGCCGCCCGCCCGCAGGACCAGGCTCCACCGCGTTTCTTGGAGGCATGCTCGTCTCGCGTACATGCGTCCCGTCCGGACTCTATACGATCTACCGGACGTGGAACGGTGAGGTTATGGGCTTGGTTCTCCGCGTAACCTTCTCGCAGATTTCATGTACGACCCAAGAGGAGTCGTCATGAGGCCCCAGTTTGCCTCTCCGGTCGCACCTCTCACGGCGGGAGACGTCGGTGCGCGCAAAGGCTCACCCGTCGCAGCGGCCGCCCTTCGCGAAGGGTCCGCCGACCTGGACGGGTCAGTCGTCGAAGGGGTGGTCTTGCCCCGCAACATCCCGGGAGGAGCGGTCTTGCGCGTCGATATCGAGCAACACGGCACCCAGCAGTGGGACTCCGAACGCCGCTGCTGGTCGCACCGCTGGTCCGAACGGGCTCGGCGAATTCGGGCCGAGCCGTTCGAACTGCAGCTCGACTCAGGAGCGGTGGTTCGCGTCTTGGTCTGCGATGACGTTGAATTTGAAGGCGACCTCGCCGGCATCATCCGCGCTGGACCGACGACTCGAGTTCGAGTGGCCGAGCTGCAGCCTGGCGTCCGGGCGTATGTCTTCGGCGTGCTTCGAGGAGGTGGTGCGCCGGGGATTCATCCGTACAGGCACGGGGAGGAAGAGAGTCTCGAGCGGCCGAAACACGGTCGGATGCGGATTGCCATTCGTCCGCCTACCCCGGATTTCTCAAAACGAGCGGCGCCGGGGTTTCGCAAGGCCGGGTGGATCGCATCCGTTTTCGCTGGACTAGCTCTATCCCTCTGCACGTACATCCTCCCGCCCGCAGAGGAAGCCCTCGTGGCTACCGCGCTCGTCGTCATGTTCGTGGCTGTCGAGTCCCGACCACGCGGCGTAGAGCCGCTCTGGTACCAGGGGGCCCCACTCATTGAGCACGGGGTGGGCACGCTGCACTCGAGCTATTGGTCTCCCGAAGGCTCGACGTCGACCGCGAGGCGAACATGAGCCCAGGATCTACGTCTTGTAACATCGCTCGCTTGGCCTCCGTCATCGCGACCCTCTCATTGATGATGCCCATCATGGGCGCGGTTGTCGCGTGCTCGGCAAGCGGTACATGGGAGTATCACTCTCTCGACTACGGTTTTGCGTTGACGTTGCCCTCGAGGGACTGGAGGCTATCTTCGAAGAAGGTACATATCGTCGACTTCTGGGCAAACCCGGCGGGTTCGCCGATGCTCGCCGCTGTGGTATCCGTCGAGGCGCAGACGCGCGCGCAGTTCGACGATTCTGTGTCGCAGTTCAAAGCGACGATGGCGGGTGAGCCGAGTCTCAAAGAACTGCCAGAGTTCGAAGTGGCCGAGACGCATGTCGGCAATCCGTACATGTTCGGCACCTTCTCCCAGGAGACGAGGAAGGGGCCTGTGTACGTCGCGGCGTCGCGGGTGTGGCTGAAGGCCCGCGGGGTGACCGTGGCAACGCTCTTCGAGGGCCACGGTCACTACCTCAGCTACATAGCCCAGGCGTTGGAGCGATCGACCTTCGAACGGGCCGCAAGGCTCATCTGCAGATCGGTCAAATAGTGAGAAGAGCTACGGAGCGGCCCAGGGCGAGGTCGCGCAGGTGAGGGTGATCCGGAGCCCACGACGCCGGGCGCCATGCGTATGCACCCGTGGCGCCAGGCGAGTTCTCGGACGCGGAAGACCCCCTGGGGTGGGACGGCGAGGCTGGGACGAGTTCGCGCATGAAGCGCGGTGAGATCCGTCGGTACACGTTCCGCCCACCGGACAAGCGGGTCGAGGAGCTGGTGGGTACACTCGAGGACGATGCCCGGGCGCTCGCGCAAATCGCTCGCTCCGCTTCTGGCCATGGCGGCTGTCGGTCGCCTGGCTGCGGGCGGTGCGGAAAGTGCCCGGGAAGGGAGTCGAACCCTAGCAAGCGGCATTTACTAAACAGGCGATGCTGCTCGTCTTTCGGCGCTAGGGTTCGAGAAGTTCACGGGTTTCCGTCACGCGATGCGTCCTCGGCCGTCCACCCCAGTCCCTCGAATCGCCCCAATTCTTGGAAAGATTTTGGAGACGACCGTGGAGACGCGGTTGGGGCAAGCACTCTGTCTCTCCGAAGGAGGTCTGGGTCAGTTTTCAAGAGCGCCGTCAAGCGCGCGCGATCGATGAGCACGCGCCGGCATCAAGCGCGCCACCTTGGAGTGTGCGGCCGATGGCTTCGACGAACGCGTACCGCACGATCGCGCTCATCTTGCGCAAGCGATCGCCGCTCGGCTCGACCCTCCTAGAAATCGCGCGGGTCCTTCACGACGCGTTCCCCGAGCGGAAGCAGAGCAGGTCGAGGACGAGGACTTGAGCGCAGACGTGTTGGACGAGCGGCGTGTCGCAGCGATTCGCGCGATACCCTGAAGGCTGCCGCCGAGTGCCGGCTGCGTCGTGTTCCAGCGCGCAGATCGCCCCCGCGCAACCGAGTGCTGCGTTCCCTCCGTCACTACCTCCTCGCGGTAGGGATCGTTGCAACGAATTCAGCCGAAAAGCCGGGAACAGGCGATCAACGGGCGCGGTTTCGCGCGCTCTGAGCCCGTCTCGCCGACGACCCCTCGCGCCCGCTTCATGGAGCAGAGCGATCCCACCGGACCTACTCCCGTCCCCCGCGCACAGCCCCACGTCCATCTCCCATCTCCGCCTGCCGCCTACTTGCGCGTGTCGAGTTTGTGCAGCCGTGGCGCGTTGCCACACGGCTCAGGTGCGAAATCCGCAAAAAAGGGTACTGGGCCACTTCTGGCATTCTTCGTGCTCGGGGTGACGTTGGGTGACGCGCGGTCGTCGTTTCGTGAGGGGTTTGAATGGCACACGAAGAGGCAGCTAGACAGTTCTCGTTTCGTCTTCCAGAACGGCTCGTCGAGCGTGTTGAGCACTGCATGGGAGAGCTTCAGGCTGCGGGGCTGGAGGTGACCCGTGCTGACGTGGTTCGTATGCTCCTAAAGCATGCGCTGGATGCCACCCACTGCAAGATCGAGCTTCTCCTCGGCGGTAGGCGATCCAAGAAGCATGCGCGAGAGCCGGAGGGGTGATGGCGACCCTGGAGCGGATCTCGGGCTACGACGTCTCTCGCGTATTGCTCCTTGTGGGGTACCGCTTGGTCGGGGTGACCGGTAGCTACGCCTGCACGGAGCGCGGCGGTGACGCATTGATGGGTCCCTCAAGCGAACTCGCTCGATGAAGTGAACGAAGAGCAGCGCGACGGTCGACGCGACCGCTCCACCCACGTCGGGGGGTCCGGCAGCACGACATGAAAGGGACCAAGCGGCACATGCCGTGAAGATCGAAGATCAAACACCACCATTAACCGCGCCACTTCGAATCCGTCCGCAACCTGGGGCGGAGGACGGTCAGCTATGGAGTGGAGCCCCAAAACCCGTAGCGTGCCAAAGGGACGCTGCACGTACACTTCCCGGAACGATAATCATGGCTGACGGCACTCGCCATCGGATGCGGAGGAACCGTGGCTCCGCCTGATCTCGCACAGCTGCTCAAGAACCAACGGGATCAGATCGTGTCGCGCTTCGTCGCCGAAGTGCAGCGCAAAGATCTATCGCCTGCCGGAGTCGCGCGCTCTCTCTTGGTGGACCACATCCCCAAGTTCATCGACGAGATCGTCTCCGAGATCACGGGGCTGAATTCCGTTCGGATGAGCCAAGATGCCACCGACACTAGCGCGACGGCGCGTCAGCACGGCGAACAGCGATGGTCGCTTGGCTACGACCTCGAAGCTCTCATTCGCGAGTACGGCGTGCTTCGCCACTGCATATTCCTGACCGCGAAAGAGGCGCGGATGAGCATCTCCATCGATGAGTTCGACATCCTCGCGAAGTGCCTCAGCGTGGGAGTCGCCGAAGCCGCGACGGAGTACGTCAAGTATCGCGACGCCCAACTCGACGCGCAACGGGCGAATCTCGAATTCCTCGCTGAGGCG
>DATGJA010000130.1:0-5712 GCA_035295445.1 Polyangiaceae bacterium
GAGAGAGCATCGCGAACGTGGGCGCGGGATGCATGACCTCCCGGAAGCCGAGGTGACCGCAATAGAAGGCGATCGCAGCGTCGACGTCGCGGACGATGTAGCGGACCTGGACCGTTGCCATGTTTGCCTCCTCACTACGAACCATCTAATATCTCGATGGATCGAGAGATCGGTAGAACCCGGGAGGACGCTTGTCAACCGCACGCAGGCGCGGCGAACCGAAGCCGGCCGAGGCGCTGGTGGACGCGGCGCGCGATTTCAGCACCGCCGCCGTGGTCCTGCACGGCGCCATCGCGGATCGGTTCGCGCTCAGCCCGACCGACCTCAAGGCGCTCGACGTCCTCCAGCGCGTCGGTCCCGTTTCGGCCGGAGAGATGGCCGTTCGGACGGGGCTGGCGACCGCGTCGGTGACGAGCCTGCTTGATCGCCTGGAGCGGAGAGGGTTCGTACGCCGCCTCCGGGACCGCCAGGATCGCCGTCGAGTCCTCGTGAAGCCCACGGGCAAAGTCGAGAGGGAGATGGTCCCGCTCTTCGCGTCCCTCGGGAAGCGAATGCTCGCGCGCAGCCGGGAGTACGACCGCGCGCAGATGGACCTCTTGCGCAGCTTTCTCTCCGCGTGCGCTCGAGACATGCGCGAAGAGACGCAGAGGACGCTGCGTCCGCCAGGCACGCCCCGTACGCGAAAATGACTCTCGAGGGTCGACGCGGGCGTATGCTCGTGGTTTAGCGCTGGGAGTCCGCACGCTCGAGCGAAGCGAGAGTTCGGACGACACACCCGAAAGAAGCGAAGCGAGAGTTCGGACGACTCACCGGAAAGGAGCGGCCACGATGAGCCTGTCCCGTTCGTCGAACCCGGCGGCGGCGTCGGACCCTCGTGCCGACGCGATCCGCGACCTCTGCCGGTGGTGCGACGTGGCCGAGCGGTTGCCGCTGCTGCCGC
Source organism: Polyangiaceae bacterium (assembly GCA_035295445.1). Lineage (GTDB taxonomy): Bacteria > Myxococcota_A > Polyangia > Polyangiales > Polyangiaceae > Palsa-1150. The sequence goes on from DATGJA010000130.1 coordinate 941, forward strand.
CGTCCGCGAAGTCGCGCGGCGTCTACTTGCTGGGGATCGATCGCGTCCTCGCCAATACAGGCTCCTTCGAGCGGTTCAAGGACTTCTTCCCGCAGCGGCCCTCGGCCATCCCCTGGTATCCGATGAGCGAGTTCCTCGAACGCCTGACCGTGGGGGGTGCTCTCTTGGCTGGACCCGAACGAATTCACCAAGGAATGTTCGAGATCGGACGCGGCAACGCCGTGACGTTCGCCGAGAGCCTGCTCGGACGCGTGCTCATTCGCCTCCTCGACCGGGACCCGAAGCGCCTGCTCAAGCAGGGGATCGCGGGCCGGCGGCAGGGCAACACGCACGGTCACTGGGAGCTCGAGCTCCCTTCGGACCACGAGGCCGTCGTTACGATGACAGAGGAATACTCCTACATCGAATCGTACTTGCTGGGCGCCGCCCAGGGCACGTTCGACGCCATCGGTGTCTCCGTGCGCGCGGAGGCGATCCTGAAAGATCGCTTTAACGGGAAACATCTTCTCCAGTGGTAATTCGCGGAGCCTCCGCGGCGCCTGCCGCCGGCGGTACTCATCGCAGGCCGCATTGCAGACGTGGAAGGGCGCCGGTTTCATACATGCTAAGCCCTTGCCATACAGGGTCGACCCTAACGTAGAGTCTCGCGGCCTTACGGCCCGAGGTCGTGTTGGCGTGGCCCGTGCCTTGGCTGAGCGCGCTTCGGGGTGTGCGCGGAGGTTTTGCGAAGGCGCCGGGGCGATTGCATCAGAAGGCAGGCCCCCATGGTTCACCCGTCCGGCGAACGCCCCGAACCCGCCAAGGACACACTCGAGTCGGGCCACGCCGGCCGCCCCGTCCCCCGGGCGTCCTACGTCCGCGAGCTGGCGCCCCCGCCGAGCACGCCCTCGGAGGCCCCGCTCGAGTCGACACTCTCCCCCGCGTCGGCTGCGCGTCGGTTGGTCGCGGCGCTCGTCGACCGCGGGGTCGACACCTTCTTCGGCATCCCGGGAGGGCCGGTCTGCCCGGTGTTCGAGGCCATCCGCCTCACGCCCGGCGCGCGCCTCGTCGAGTCGCGGCACGAGTCGCACGCCGCGTTCTCGGCCGCGCTGTTCCATCGAGCGAGCGGTCGCGTCCCGGCGGTCGTCGTGACCGCGGGCCCCGGCATCACCAACGCGGTGACGGGGATCGCGTCGGCGAGCCTCGAGCGCGTCCCCATGCTCGTCATCGCCGGCGACGTGGCGTGGGCTACGACGGGTGGCCGCATGGCCCAGGACTCGGGCCCTGAAGGACTCTCGGCCGAGACACTCCTCTCCTCCATCACGCGGACCCAGGTCCGCGCCGCGCACTCGCGCAGCGTCGTGAGCCAGGCGCTCGCCGCGCTGGAGCTCGCGTGCAGCCCGGCGCTTCCGGGGCCCGTCCTCTTCGTTCTGCCCCTCGACCGGGCCATGGGCGAGTGCCCGGAGATCGATATCCCCGCGCGCGTCACGCGATGGTCGGCCGTCCCACCCCTCGAGGCGGTGCGAGCGACGGTGGCGATGCTTCGTGACGCTCGACACCCCCTCGTCGTGCTCGGCGCTGGCTGCCGCGGGAACGAGGCGGCCGTGCGCGCCCTGGTCGACGCGTGCGCGATCCCCTTCGTCACGACGCCACGGGCCAAGGGGATCGTGAGCGAGCGCCACCCGCGATCGCTGCGCAACGGCGGAATGGCAGCATCGATGTGGGCGCGCCGCTACACGTCGACCCCCGTCGACGTCTGCCTCGCCCTCGGAACGGATCTCGACGACACGTCGATGGGGCCGACCCCTTACGTGGGCCCCGGCGGGAAGCTCGTCCACGTCGACCTCGACGGCCGGGTGTTCGGGCGCAACGTGCCCACGGCGCTCGGCGTGAACGCCGACCTCGGGCTCTTCGCGCAGGCTGTCTGTGAAGAGGTCGCGCGGGTGGGGCTCTCCAACCTCCGCGCCCGGTCCGCGCTGCGCGACGCGCGATCCGAATCGCCGTTCGACGCCGCGGACGCCCCCACGGACGCGGCCGTCCCCATTCGCCCTCAACGCCTCCTCGCGGACGTCGAGGCCGCGGTCGGCCCGCGCGCGCGCTTCGTGACCGACATCGGCGAGCACATGCTCTTCGCCCTCCACTACCTGACGGCGGCCAGGCCGGACGCGTTCCACATCCAGCTCAATCTGGGCAGCATGGGCTCGGGCATCGCGGGCGCGATCGGTCTGGCGCTCGCCGATCCGTCGGGTCCCGTCGTATGCGTCGCGGGGGACGGCGGGATGCAGATGGCGGGCATGGAGGCGCTCGTCGCCCTGCGCGAGCGGCTGCCCGTCTTGTTCTTGGTCTTCAACGACGGCCGGTACAACATGGTGCACCACGGAATGCGGCAAATCTTCGGCGAGGCTGCGCCGTACGACGCGCCCCCCGTCGACTTCGCGATGTGGGCCAGCGCCCTCGGCATGCCGACCGCCGTCGTGTCCCGACCGGGCGAAGCGAACGCCGGGTTGATCCAAGAGCTCATGGCGCAGGGCGGCCCCGCGCTCATCGACGCACGGATCGACGCGAGCCAGCGCATCCGCGGCGGCGGTCGCGTCGAGGCGCTCCAGCACATGTCGATGCTCTCGCCACCTACGGCGGCCATCCGATGACCGTCTCGATCGTCGGCGTCGGAACCTGGCTCCCCGAGACCGTTCGCACGAACGACGCCTGGCCGCCGGGGTTCGCCGAACGCCTCCGCAGGGGCGACCGCACGTTCAACGACATCCCTCCGAGCGAAGACCCCGAGTCGGCGGCCATCGTCGCGCGGGACCTCGCGCGGGAGGCGAACGACCCGTTCCTCGGCGCCAAGGTCCGGCGCGTCGCCGACCCGACGATGACCTCCCCCGAAGCGGAGGCGCTCGCGGGGATGGCCGCGCTGCGCGACGCGGGCGCGCTCCCCGGCGACGTCGATCTCGTTCTTTCGTACGCCGTCGTGCCGGACGAGATCGGCGCGACGAACCCGGCCTCCGTCGCGCACCGCATCGGCGCGAAACGTGCGGTCGCCCTCGGCATCGAGGCCGCCTGCGCGACCGCCGTGGTCCAGATCGACGTCGCGAGGGCCTACATCGCGGCCGGACTCGCGAGCACGGTCCTGCTCACGCAGTCGCACCTGTTCTTGCGGACGATGGCGATGGAGCACCCCGCGGCCCCGGGCTTGGGCGACGGCGCGTCGGCGCTGGTCGTGGCGCGCGGCAACGGCTTGGCCATCCGCTCGACGTTCTCGGTGACCCACGGCGAGGAGTCCGAGTCGATCGTGTGGATACGCAGCCAGGACCGCGCGGCCCCCCCTTGGTGGAAGGCGGGGGACGATTTTCGCATCGGGAGCCGCACCCCCGAGCGCGTCAAGTGGCTCATGCGGGACACGGTCAGCTACGGGGCGGACACCATCCGGGAGGCGGCCGCCCGCGGGTCGGCGCAGGTGGACCGTCTGGGCGTCATCGCCAGCGTTCAGCCGCGCGGGTTCATCCCCGGGGCGATCGCCGAGCGGCTGGGCCTCCCGCGCTCGTGTGGGGTCAGCACGTACGACACGATCGCGCACCTTGGCGCCTGCGGTCCGGTCTTCAACCTGAAGCGGGCGCGGGCCGATGGCCTCGTCGGGCCAGGCACCCTGCTCGCCCTTTATGGCCAGGGCGCGGGGTTCACGCGCGCCGCGGCGATCCTCGAAGTGCCCGGCTGAGGGCCGCTGACGGCTTCACTCCGGACGCTGCACCAGGCACACTAGGTCGGGTGGCCGTCCGAACTGCGGACTGAGTCACGCCCAGGTGGCGTTCGAGCGTGCTCGTTCTCGTCCATAGCCAGGAAGCCCACGATGGCTGGGTGCACGTCGCCGAAACGCTGCCCTGGGTAGCCCGGCGCGCCATCGAGTTCGCCGTCGTCGACGCCAACCCGCAGGCGACGGTCGCCGATCGGCGCGAGCGAGAGCCCGACGCGCAGATCGGCTACATCGCGGTGGACGAGGGTGAGGTGCTCGAGGCCCTGCTGGGCGGCGCCGACGAAGCCGCCGTCGTCGAGCCGTACGACACCGCGCAGCTCGCCGCGTTCGTCGAGCGCCTGGACCTGCGGGCACGCCTGCGCGCAGAGAGCCGGAGACTGCAGGAGGCCTTCGCTCACTCCGAGCGGTTGACGGCGCTGGGCACGCTCGTCGCCGGCGTTGGACACGAGATCAACAACCCGCTGTCGGCGGTGATTCTCTCGATCGAGGTCGCGCGACGACGGATGCTCCCCGCGCTCGACGCCGCGCTCGCGATCGCGGTCGCCGCCAAGGACGGCCTGCCCGCCCCGGCCCACGCGGTGGCGAGCCTCACCAAGCTCGCGTGGACCGACAACGGCGGGCGGGGGGTGGCGGGCGTGTTCGACGAGATGGACGCCGCGGCGGAGGCCATCGCGTCGATCGTGCGCGACCTGCGGACGTTCGCGCGGTCGGACCAGGACGCGCCGCCCGAGCGCGTCGAGGTCGACGAGCTCATCGAGCACGCGATTCGACTGAGCGGCCGCGAGGCGTCCCGCCGCGGCGTCCTCGAGCGCGACTACGCGCCGGGCTTGCCGTTGCTGGTCGTGCCCCGCGCGCGCGTCACGCAGGTCATCATGAACGTCTTCATCAACGCGTTCCACGCGATCTCGGAGGTCGATCGGCCCAAGCACCGCGTGCGGATCGGCGCGCGCGCCGACGCCGACTTCGTCGCGATCACCGTCAGCGACACCGGGCCGGGGATCCCGCCCGAGTCGCTCGAGCGCATCTTCGATCCGTTCTTCAC
>DATGJA010000131.1:0-3861 GCA_035295445.1 Polyangiaceae bacterium
CAGCTCGATCAGCGTGTCGAGGTCGAGCAAACCGTCCATGAGCGAGAGCACGAACCCCGCGCGGTGGTCGAGCGGCAGGCGCACGATCTGATTCGGCGCAAGGACCACCACGGGTACGCCGAGCATCGATCGCGCCCACGCCTCGTCGTTGACGGCGCCCATGGTCGGTCGAGTGACCAGTCGTGTCTCGGAGCGGGGTTCTGAACGCTCGCCGGCGCCCTCTTCGTCGTCGGGCGGAACGCGCGCCGCGCCCGCGATTCGCTCGTCCGAATCTTTAGCGAACTTGTGGACATCGAAGGACGGCGGCACCGTCGGCCGTTCGTGTTTGGTGAAGCCCACGCATCAGTATACGGCCGCGATCGGCGCCGAGCCCACGGCTGAGCCCAACTCCCGTGGGCGCGTGTAGGAAGAACGGCGCAGGTCAGCGCTCGATGGGACGGCCTTCCGCCTCCCAGCCCAAAAGGCCCCCCTCGAGGAAAGCGACCGGAGCGCCCTGCTCGGCGAGCTTCTCGCTGAGTTCTTTGGAGCGGTCGCCGGCCCGGCAGTAAAGGACGGGCTGGCCCTGGAGCATGTGGAGCTCGGCCAGGCGGCTCTCGATCGTCTCGAGGGGCATGCTGACGGCGTGCGGCAGGTGCGCCCGGCGGAACGCCGCGTCGTCGCGCGTGTCGACGGCCACGACCGCCCCCGCCGTGAGCAGCTGCGCGAGCTCGGCCGCCTTGAGGGCGCCCGCCGGCCGGGGAAGGAAGGGCTCGACGAGCTCCTGCATCTTCTTCTTGCGGATCGCGCCGACGACGGCGTCCTGAATGCGCCCTTCGGCGACGACCATGAACGTCGGGACGCTCTGGACGCGAAGCTGCTGCGCGATGACGGGAGCCTTGTCGACGTCGATCTTGACGACCTTGGCCTTGCCGGCCATCTCCCGCGCGAAGGCCTCGACCTCCGGCGCGATCTGCTTGCACGGCTGGCACCATTCGGCCGAAAACTCGATGAGGACGGGGACCTCGCTGCGTAGGACCTCTCGCTCGAAGTCGCGCTCCGTGACGTAGGGGACCCCGCCCCCGCCCTTGCCCGCCGCCGCCTCGCCCGGTCTCGCCCCGCGCCCCCCGCCGCCGATGCCGCCCAGAATCGTCATGATGCGGGGATCTATACGCACGGGTCAGGCCGCGTCGAGGGGGCCCGGTCGACGAAAGGGGGGTTCGTCGGTCCGTTTGGTCACCCGCCGCGATCGGCGGTAAAAGGGGATTGGGCGGATGACGAGCAGCGATAAGGACACCGACCCTTCGACGCCCCAGGCCATGCGGACTTCCGATGCGCCTCTTGCGGCGGCGGGCAGTCCGGATGCCCCCCCCCTGGCGGTGGTCCCCCCGCCCCCGCCGACCGATCCAGGTCTGGGCTCATCCCAAGCCGCACCGCGTTCATCGGTGCGGCCGAGAGGGATCGTGGTGCCGCCGCCGACCTTGCGCCTCCCGCTGGGCGAGCTCGCCCCCGACGCCCCGCCGCTGCGTTCGCCCGGCTCGCCGCCCCCCGGCGGGAAGAAGGATTCGGTCGAGCTCTTGCTCGAGGGAATGGAAGAGCCCAAGCCGGACCGTACGAAGACGACGCCGCAGAGCCACGGCGAGGCGGCCGCGGCGTACCATGCGGAGCACGTTCTGCGGCCCGCCGGCGTCCTGCGCGACGACGGGCCGAAGGTCCTGGTCGAGCGCGGTTCCCTGCTCGCGGCCAGCGGCGGCGCGATGGTCACGACCGAGCCGGTGGGTCGGCATCCGCGGACCCTGGCGCGCCGGATTGTGGCGGCGACCGTGGCGGGCCTTCTCGTGGTGCTGGCGCTCTTCGGCGTGATGAGGGCCACGGCGGGCACGTCTCCTCCGTCGAGCTCCGCCGCGGCCGCGGTCCCTTGGCAGGCCCCCTCGCCGACCCTCGCGCCGCTCGCGCCCGCCGTCCCCGCGGCGGCGCCCGCCGCGGCAGAGGTCTCTGCGGTGGCCGTGGCGGCCGCGGAGGGCGAGGCGATCCCCACCGCGCGCTCGACCGACGGAGCCCGCACGACGCCTGCAGTCGCGCCTGCGCCCTCGCGAAGGCCGGCGGCGCGGACGTCCCCGACCGCCCCGCCGGGGCCGGCGGGGACAGGCGGCTCCCTCGGCGAGTTCAAGACGCATTTTTGATGACGTGACGAAACCGCGCCGCGCGCGCGGCCGATGGGGCCTCGTGGGCCATCGGAAAGAGCGGGGGCAGAGGCGGAAAGGCGCCGCCCTCACGCCGAGTCCGCCGCTTGCAGTCGTTGCGCCCCTCCTCGGAGGCGCGGTACAACGCGCGGGCCGCGTCGAGAACGCCGTCCCCGAGGGCGGCGGCTCCCGGCCGGCACGTTTCGACGGGAGCGAGGTGGCGATGCGACGAGTCTTGCGGCGAGCGGCCCTGGTCGGGGGGCTCGTCGTCGCCGTCGCTCCGACCGCCCGCGCCGGAGAGGACGCCGCCACAGCCACACGTGAGGCGCAGGCCCGCTTCGACGAGGGGCTGGCCCGCCTGAAGGGCGACCACTTCGAGGCGGCGCGCATCTCGTTTCAGCAGGCGTACGCGGTGCTGCAGCGGCCGAGCATCCTGTGGAACCTGGCCCTGGCCGAAGAAAAGAGCGGTCACTTCCTCGACGCGCTCGGGCACTTCCGCGACTACGTCCGGCTCTTTCCGAGCGACGACGATCGCATCGGGGCGCAGCGGCACTACGACGCGCTCATGGCGCAGACGGGGCACATCGACGTGCAGGCCCCCGTCGGGACGCAGGTCACGCTTGACGGCGCGGCGGCGGGGACGATCCCGCTGTCGTCGCCGCTCGACGTCCTGCCCGGCAAGCACCGCGTCGAGGGGCGCAACGCCGCGGGCGTGAAGGGCCTCGACGTCGACGCGGCTGCGGGCCAGGTGGTGCGGGTGTCGCTCGGGGAACCGTCGTCCGCCACGGGCGCTCTTGCGGGTGCGTCGCCTACGGGCCAAGGGTCCCTAGACGCGCCCGCCGCGAAGCCGACCAGCGCCCCCGCGGAGGCGCAGGCGCCGGAGCCGCCCCCGCCGCGCCCGGATCAGGCGGCGACCCCGCCGTCGCGCGTGACGGCGGGGCAAGTGGCCACGGTCGCCGGCGTCGGCGGGCTGGGGCTCGTGGCGATCGGCGTCGGCGTCTCGTTCGCCTTCAAGTCGCGGGACGAGGCCAACGTCGCGTCCGGATACCGCGAGCGGTTGCCGAGCGACGCGTGCGCAGGCGCCGCGGCGAGCCAGACGCCGTGCCCGGCATGGAACGCGGCGGTTCAATCGGAGAACCGCGACGCGACGTGGTCCAACGTGATGTACGTGACGGGTGGGGTGCTTGTGGCGGGCGCGGTCGCCACGTGGTTCTTGTGGCCGCAGCAGGCGCAGGCGCCTGTTGCGGTGGCGCCGGTGGTGGGGGCGGGGACGTGGGGGCTCACCGCGCACGGGCGTTTCGAATAGCGAGCGAAAGTCGGAAGCCGGAGGTGGGATTCATGCGTCGTTGGATGGTCTGGTTGGGGGCGAGCGCCTCGGCGACGGGGGTGGTCGCGGGCGCGGCGGCGTGCGGCGAATCGAGCACCGACGATTGCACGGCGAACGGCACGTGCACCGTGCCGGACGCCGCCGGGGACCAGGTCGTTCTCGTGGACTCGAACGGCGGTCAGGCGGATCACGTGGGCAACCCTTTGGAGGGCGCGGCGCGCGACGGCGCGGGCCCGGGTTCGGACGGGAGCGGTGTCGTCGCGGACGGCGGTGGCACGGACGCGAGCGGGGAGGAGTCGGGGTTGAGCTGCGACAGCGGGACGTCGCTGATGTGCGGAGGACAGTGCGTGTCGGCGAGCGATGCGACGCACTGCG
>DATGJA010000132.1:0-7634 GCA_035295445.1 Polyangiaceae bacterium
TGGGGCGCGGCGTCAAACCCGGGGACAATCCTTCGTCCGGTCGAGGGCGAGGTCGTCAGCGTGTCGTAGGCCTGCTCCCTCTCACGTCGCTCGCGCGACGCCCTCGACGAAAGCCACGGCGCCGGTGACGCCTGGTGACGCCAAGATGGACTCCCCGAGCGCTCGCGCCGCCGTCGCGTACCGTGGATCGTCCAGGACCTTGCGGACCGCCGCGCCGATGAGGTCGGGCTCGGCGTCACCGTCCAGGGCAATCCCGGCCCCGAGCTGTTCGACGCGCTGCGCAAGGTACGGCTGGTCGGCGCCCTTGTTTGGCAGCCCGACGAGCGGGACGCCGTGCGTCAGCGATGCGGCGACCGTCCCGTGCCCACAGTGCGTTACGACGACCGACGCCGACGGCAGGACGGCCGCATGTGGGATGAACCCTCGAATGGCTGCGTTGGGAGGCACCCCAAGCCCCGAAGCGCCTCCCTTCTCGCCGCAGACGAGGATCCGCACCGGCTCGCTGGCGAGTGCGGCCAGCGTTCGTTCAATGCGACCGTGCTGATCCCAGAACCCCGTTGTGGTGAAGCTCACGACGACAAGCGGACGTCCATCGCCCCGGTCCCACGGAGACTGCCATTCACGCGACTCGAATTGCTCGGTGATGGGGCCGACATAGTAGGCCGTGGCGGGCGCTCCGGCTGCCGCCGTGTCCAGCTCTCGAAGTGTAGTCACGAGCATGGGAAACCGATCCCAGGCGTCGGTCGTGCGTTCGATCGCGCCGAGGCCGGCGGCGGCCCGGAGGGCGTTCGTCGCCGCCACCCTTGCGTTCGCCATCGCGGAGCCGGGTGGCGCGACGACTCCGGCGATGGCGCTGTGTACGAAGGACACGGTGGGAATCGCGGCGCGTTCCGCCGCGGCGAGAGCCCCGTGCATGACGAAGTCGACCACGAGCGCGTCCGCGGGCTCCGCCGCAAGCGCCTCGGGCAAGTCCTGGAGGTGCTCGGGACAGGACCAGACGTGGCGCATGAAGCCGCCGATTCGCTGATCGGGCGGCTCACGAGCAACGTCGAAACCGCCGCTTCGCCGGAGTTCGTCGAACGCGAAGCCTTGGGCCACGACGCGCTCGCGCTGTACCCCATAACCTAAGAAGCGGCAACGATGCCCCCGCAAGGACAGCCCCTGCGCCAACCCAACGGCTGGCCCCACATTGCCGCCGCCGTCCCAGACGACGAAAGTGAATCGCGCCATTTCGAGCGGATGTTACTCGCTGTGCGACCGCACCACACCCGACATCGACCATCAGCGTTGCACGGTGTCGAGGCGCGCTCGCATCTATTCGACGAGCTCGAGGATGTACCCGTCCGGATCTTGGGCAACGACGAGCTTGCGGTTGCCATAGACCGGCGTTCGCTCGGCGGTCTTGACGATCGTGCCACCCGCCGCGGCCACCTTGTCCGCCGCGGCCTGCGCATCCGGAACGAAGAGGACGATCTTGACTGGGCTGTTCTTGGAATTTCGCGGAGGAGTCCACGCCTGAAGGACGATGGCCGCTCCGCCCTGCGTCGAGTACTGCTCCGTATATTCGGTGATCGTGCCCGTGCCTGTGGCGTCGGTCACCTGGAACGTTCCAGTCAACGCCTCCGTCATCCCGAAGGCCGTCATGTAGAACTGCCTCGAGGCCGGCTGGTTACTCACGCTCATTCCGAGGGCGATGAGATACGGCACGTCGAGGCCGGCGCCCCCCGTATCGAAGCCACTCCCTACTTCTTGAATGTACGTCTCCGGACCGTCGAACTGGACGATGACGCCTCCGGCCAGGCGGCTCACGTACCCCGGGTAACCGGCGGCCGCGGTCGACACTCCCGTCGGGTTCGAAGCCTGCCAAACAAGCTTGGCAGTGATGTCCTCGGTATTCCGCTTGTCGTTGAAGTTCATGAGGACCAAGCGAGAGCCCCGCTTGGCCTGCGAGGCGAAGAGCACCGTCTCCGTACGATCGTCGCGCTGAACGTTGCTCTGCTCCACGTTCATCTGCATGACCCCGGTATAGAACTTCACGGCAGACGGCACGTCGGTGATGCCGATTCCCACTCCCCATACGTACGGAACCGTCGCCGGCGTGGGGATTGCGCCTCCCGTCCTGTCGTCGCCACCCTCGAGCGCGACTCCTCCCTCGTCGCGCGCCCCCGCCGCAGATGGCCCGTCTTGGGCGCTGGCCCCAGCGCTACCCCCTGCGTCCGCGTTCGACGCGGGCGGGTTGGTCGTCGATGGCACGTTGGCGCCCGGTGGAGCGACCGCGCTTCCCGTCGCGGGCCCGCCTGCGCCACCGGGAGACGCGTCCGTCATCCTGGAGCCAGGTCCCCCCCGGACCGAGTTCGACGCGGGACTCGTCTCGCAACCAAGCCATGGCGCGAGGAGCGCGACGGATGCGAATGCCAAATATCGGTAGGTCTGCATGGGTCAACCCTCCGCCGCCGCTCGGGCGCGCGAACATGAGCAAACGAAAACCCCGTGTCGTCGAATGAAACGAGACTCGCGCTACGACCGCACTCGCAGCCGCCTCCCCAACGACTCGCGAGCGCGACGGCTCAGCGGCGACGTCCGCGGCAGCCCAGATCGGCGGGACTGGAGGGTCAGCCGTCGGAGGCGACGAACATGCGCCAACACGAGTCGCGCGCGGCGGCGATGTCGCGCGCGGTGAGCTTCACGAAGCCGTCGCGCTCGGCCTTGAACAGATTCACGAAAGCGCCCCAGGTCATCGCCATCATCACTTCGTGCCGCACGTCCGACCGGAATACCCCCTGGGCCTGGAGGCGCCTGACCCGTGCCGACATCGGAGCCAGGACGCTGCGCTCCAGGCGGAGGCTCGCCTCATCGAGGTACGGGCGATGGTCCTGTAGCTCGAGGAACCGGTACGCGCGCGGATTCTCCCTGGCGAAGGCCACCATCCGCGCCCACCAATCGGCGAAGAGCTCGCGAGGCTCCGCTTTGTGGTTGACCCCCTCGTTGAGCCGCCGGCCGAGCGCCGCCTTCTGTTCGCGGTAAAGCTCGTTGACGAGAGCCTCTTTGCTCGAGAAGTACCGATAGATGGTGCCCGTCGCGACCCGGGCTCGGGCCGAGATCTCCGGTACGGCGACGCCGTCGACCCCACGCTCCGAGAAGACGGCGAGCGCGGCGTCGAGGATGGCTGCGCGCTTGTCTTGGCTCGAAACGGCTTGTTGCACCAAACGACGCTCCAGGCGGGGAGACGGACGCGAGGAGCGTGCCACGATCCGGCGTCGATGACCACCGCTCGCATCGTCACGCCTCCAAGGCGACGGGGAGCTCGGTCGGTTCCTGAGGCACTCCGGATGTCTTGAAGTCCCAATCCACGTTGCACGCCCTTGTGTCGTGGGTCTTCAGCGTGGGGGTCGTCATGCGTCCTCCTCCGGCGGCGGCCGGCCCAGTCGATCAGTCCTGCGAATGAAAGTTCATTCATTCGCTTCCTACGCCATCGAAGGGGCCTGCGCCAGGAAGATCGCGCATGAAAATGAACGGGGGTTCTCGCGCGCGAACGAGCGAGATTCGTACAAGAACGGTCGTCGTCGACTAGCCCTTGGCTTTCCGGGCGCTACCGCGGTGACCGCCCCCCGCGGCTGCGCGCTTCGCGCGCGCCGAGCGATGAACAAGGGGTGAAAGCCGTGGCCCCAAGTCGACGAGAGAGAGGCCGTTCCCGTCGGCGGCGGGAACGAAGAATGGCGGCAAGCCTACAGGCCCAGCCTACGGGCCGTCTGGTCGCCGATTCGACCCGATACGGGTAGCTTTTCCTTGCGTTGAAATCTCTTGAGCGCATCAACCAAATCGGTATCGTTCGGCACAATCTCGTCGGAAACCCCGTTGTAGTAGCCGTTTGCGCGGAGCGTCCTTTTCACAGCGGCAACGCCGGCGTGCAGCTTCGGGAGCCACACCTCGATCAGTCCGCGCTTCGCCGCCGGAAACGGTTTCGGATCCACATACTGCGGCGTCAGAGCGAACGGCATTCCGGCGGCCGCGAGGAGAGTCTGCATCTCACCTTTGAGGCCAACCGCACCCGGCTCATCTTCTTCGAAATAGTATCGGATCACTCGCTGGGCGTTGGGGTCCACGAGCTTGGGCGGGTCGACTCCCCTTTGCGACCTCCTGAGCTGATCGACGAGTTTCTGGACGAGGTCTTCGTCCTCGGCCGCGACGTACTCGAGGACGACGCCCGGATTGGCTGACGTCGCGGAGCCGGAGTCGTCGCTTCCGGCCGCGCTCGCGAGACCGCCATCGGTGGACGGGTGCGACGCTACGGGCGTCAGGACGAGCACCAGTGGATCTTTCAGCTCGAGAGCGTCGACAGCCACCTGAATGTCTCGGTACTCCCCGATCTTGGCCTCGATCTCGACGCTCGAAGCGGGTTGGATGATACTCAGTACGAGTCGACATTGGCCATTCCCGTCGGTAGAGCATTCCGCGCCGCCGGATTCGCTGACGCGAACATTGGCCAACGGGGCCCCCCTCGCGTTCACCGCGCGCACCTGGAGCTCAGTCTTCAGGGGTAGACCGAGCCCGAAGGCTTGTCCGTCGCACCGGTCGAATGCTCCTCGCGTTGTGGACTCCAGGAGTGCCTGGTAGACCTCCTCACCGACGCCAACGCCGAGCGTGGGATATTGGATATTCAACGAAGCGTTCGAAATGATTCTCTCGGCTCGATCCGATGCTACGCCGTGGCCGCGAGTTCGCGGCGCAGACAGCGCTCGAAGCGTGCTGCCTTGGTGAACCAGGTAAACCACACGCCAATTGTTGCAGCCGCCGCGACGAGAGCCGCCAGCAACGCCCATTTCCAGCCGCGTGCACTGGTCACTTGCGCCTCGAGCAAGGCGGCGCGCGACTCGGCCTCCTTGGCACGGCGCTCGGCCTCGGCGGCGCGTGCCTGTGCCTCGTTCGGCGCGATGAGCCGCGACTGCAGCTCCGCCTGCGAGTCGATCACGTTGTTGCACTGGAGCGCGACCGCGAATTCGTAAAAAGCAGCAGCCAAAGACCCGCGCTCGGTGATACGTTGCTCTTCGGCTGCGATCTGCTCGCCAAACGCGAAAGCACTCTTGTGCGGGATGCGTACGGCATCGAAATACGCAGTAAGGTCGCAAGAAGGCAATTCATAAACGTCGCGGAAGACCTTTTCGAAATGGTCGCGGGCACTGGCGATCCACTTGCGCTGAAGCGCGTCTTCCGCATTTTCGACGCGCGACAGCAAAGGAAAGAGCGGCAGGGGCCTCATGTCTGACGACTTCACGCGTGCTTGGACCGCTTCGCCTCCTACTTCGGTGGCGCCGTTCAACGACTGCTCGTTCGGGGTGAAAACAACTACGAGCTTCTCCGGCAAGAGAACGGTGCAGATGCTCCCGATGTCCGTCAATCCGGTTCGTGAATCGACCAGGACATAGGCGTAGCCAGCGGCCAGGGCGTCTGCCAAGGAACGCAGCGCGAAGGGGTGGCGCCCATAGAACGCTCGCCAGTCGAAGTCGTAAACCCGGCTGGGGTACCCCTTGTCGAATCGACCGGCGTGCAAGATGTCGACGGACGCCGAACGCCCGTCGTTGTTGGGATCGCCGACCGTGACCGACTGGACGTAGTCGCCCGAGCGGAGCTCCTGCCTCAGGATCTCGTCCACGATCCGCTACCTTTCGACACTGCGTCGCAGAGCCTCGGCTTGCGACGCGGACGACTCGGCGACCCTTGCTCCCTCGGCGGCCTCCATCTCGAGTGAGCCATCGAGGCGTTCGCGAAACCGGTGCATCAGTTCGATCATTCCAGGCCGGTGGGCCCACCTGGTTCCCGTGCTGAAGTATCGATGGAGCCCCGGAGCTTCAAAGTCTAAGTCGAGGACGAGCAGCCTCTTTCCGGCCTGAGCCAGGAGGACGGCGACGTTTGCCACTGCCATCGACCGCCCAACGCCACCTTTGTACGAATAGAACGAGATCACTTCACCGCGGACGTCGTGAGGCGGAGGCGGTTTGTCGCCCGACGCGCCGACGGTCGCGGCTGCCTCCGAGGTCATGACCCTTCGACGGACTTCATGATCGGAAAGGCCGGAGCCGATGGAAGAGGTTTCCACTTGAACTCGTGGGGTTTCCGATCCATCGCGATCCTCTCTTCCTCGGGCCAGTTCCGCGAGGTTGTGCAGACCAGGCTGATTCGTTCGAAGATGAGCACGCGCAGGTCCTCCACGAGCTTTCTCCAGGACGGGTGTGTGTCGACCCTCCGACCCCAGACCCTGAGCTTCTCGAAACGTTCGCTGAATTGTATGGCCTCGACCTCAAGGGGCGCGTTCAGTTCCTCCTTTCGCACGAGGGCCAGGTTGACGCGGCAAGTGCGCCGCTTCTGCTCTCCGGGGGGGATCCTCCGAGTCTCAAGATCGGCCGTGATGCCCCACTCAATTCTGCAGTATTCACTTCCGAAATACGTCGGCACCAGCAGAACGAGCGTGACGGCGCTCCGCGCAAGGCGGTGGCGCAGTTCCTTGTCCCAGCCATCCCCTGGCTGCAGCCGCTGCTCGTCCAAATAGACCCGAGGACGAGGCATCCCGGGAAAGCCGCGGAAGGAGTCTTCCAAGGAAGATGCGAGCTTTGTGACGATCTCTCGGCCGCGCGAGCTGATGTCGTGTGGCCAGCTCACGTAAACCGCGTGCAGAAAGCCGCTCTGTTCGCACAGTTCGAGCGGCCCTAAATTAGCGGACGTAGCAGCCACAACTCTCGCGGTGATAGGCATCGAGCAGATAACGGCAGGTCACGAGATCGGTGCTGCAATATCCGCGCACGCCCCGTGCCTGGGTGGCCAAAGAGACCCCCTCGGTCCCTCCGCTCACTCCGTTCTGCGCCCGGTCGATTTGTGAGAGGCGACCGGCTCGTTGCGTCACTTAAGGAGAGCGATGCGCTCTTCCCGCCCCCGCGTTCGCGCGATGGTCCTCGCCGTTGTCGCGTGCCTCGTGTCGGCGTGTGGGTCGATGGCGAGCGACCACGGCACGCCCTCGGCCGGGGGCTCCACGGGCGCGCGCGAGAATGACGCGGACGGTGCGGCGCCGGTGAACCTGACCCCCGACGGTGCTTCGCCCTCCGACGGCGAAGGTTCCAGCGCGTCCGACGCGGGCGACATGGCGAACGAGGGTGGCTTCACAGGCCCGTCGGGCGACGCCACCGCGTCCGGCGACTCTGGGCGGATGCCCGACGCGCGCGTATCCAGAGGGCCGCCGGGCCCCGTCGTGGCGTTCCCCGGTGCCTACGGCTTCGGCCGAGCGGCCTCCGGCGGCCGCATGGGCGCCGTGGTGCACGTGACGACGTTGGCGGACTCCGGGGCCGGGTCGTTCCGGGACGCCGTCGGAACCGGATCGCGCATCGTCGTGTTCGACGTCGGGGGAACGATCACGTTGAGCACGCCGGTCTCGGCCAAGAGCAACCTGACCATCGCGGGGCAGACAGCACCCGGTGACGGGGTCGCGATCGTCGGTCGCGAGGTCTCGTTCTCCGGGTCGACCAACGACATCGTGCGCTACGTCCGCTTCCGCCAGGGAACGCTCGACTCGGACAACACGAAGAGCGGCATCAACCTCCTCAACGCGACCACGATGATCTTCGACCACGTCTCGGTCGAGTTCGCGC
>DATGJA010000133.1:0-7958 GCA_035295445.1 Polyangiaceae bacterium
TCCTCGAGGCCACGCACGTCCGCGTGGTGTGCGATGGGTGCCGCTCCGCCAGCGCCGAATCCTGCGGCAAGCGCGACGTCCCGACCCTCGCCCGCATCGCCGCGGTCAAGAGGTTTCGCGACTTTGGATGGCATCACGACCCCGGGCGCCGTCACCTGAGCGCGCGAAGCGAGAACGACTCGGAGATCCACGGGACGGGGCGCTGGTATTGCCCGACCTGCGCGCGCAAGAGCCACCTTTAGTCCGCAGGCTCGAGGATTGACCCGACCCGCGGGACGTACTATCGGAAGCCGCAACCAGCCCGTGAGATGCGCGCAAATGATACGCGTCGCCGGCGCTGGCCGATGAAGCGCCGGACCGTCGGCCCGGCGATGCGCATTCTCAAAAAACTTACATTGCAACGAGGTCGGTCCATGATGCGAGGCGCGTGGGGTCCTGGGGTCGCTCGGCGGAGTCTTGCCTTGGGGGCCGCGGTCATCGCGCTCGGTGCGACAATCGCGTGCGGGGGCAGCTCGAAGAACTCCAACAACGCGCCCGCGTCGAACGACGGTGGCACGACCTCTTCGTCCGAGGGGGGATCGCCGGCCAACCCCAACGTTGCCGCCTTCGAGGCCGGGACGCCCATCGATGTGTCGAGCATCCCCGCGATGAACTGGACGTTCGTCCCCATCGACGGCGCCATCTGCCGCGATGGCTCCGCGACCGGCATCGGGGTCAACCTGAACCCGCAGTCGACGCAGCTCGCGATCTATCTCGAGGGCGGCGGCGCGTGCTTCAACTCGGTGACGTGCGGCGCCAACCCGGCGAAGTTCGGCATGTCGGATTTCGCGGGCCGCTTCATGGGCAACTCCGGCGGTGGCGGCATTCTCAACCGAACCGACGCGGCGAACCCGATCAAGGACTGGAACCTCGTCTACGTGCCGTTCTGCACGGGGGACGTCCACGCGGGCAACGCGCCCAACACGATGGTGCAGGGCGTGGGCGTGCAGCAATTCGTCGGCTACGTGAACATGTCCCTCTACCTCGCGCGCCTCGTCCCGACCTTCAAGAACCTGACGAAGGTCCTCTTGACCGGCGTGAGCGCCGGCGGGTTCGGCGCGGCTGCCAACTACCCTCAAACCGCGCGCGCGTTCGCCCCCGTACCCGTCTACGACCTGGATGACTCCGGGCCGCCGATGGAAGACCCCTACGTCCCCAAGTGCCTGCAGCAAGAGTGGGCGCAGCTCTGGGGCTTCGACAAGACCATCCTGGCCGAGTGCGGGAGCGACTGCCCGGACCCGACCAACTACACGCTCGACGCGACGCTCCACACCGCGAAGATGTACCCGAACGTGCCGTTCGGCCTCGTCGAGGACACCGACGACTCGGTCATCACGCTGTTCTATGGCTTCGGCGGGAACAACTGCATGACGGGGCCCCTCGGCTTTCCGACTCCCGTGTCCGGGTCGACCTTCACCGCGGGCCTGCTCGACGAGCGGATGAAGCTCAGCGCGTACAAGAACTTCGGGAGCTTCATCTTCCAGGGGACCGCCCATACGTCGCTCGGCGGGACCACGCTCGACACGGTCACCGCCGGCGGCGACGAGGGCGGCCCGACGGTGAAGCTGTCCGACTGGGTGACGCAGATCGTCGCGAACAACGTCACGAACGCCGGGCCCTAGCGTCGCTCAACGCGCCGTCGCGCGTCAGACCGCGATCGCCCCCGCTGCGCGAAGATGGCGCTCGGCGTCGGACGCGATCCGCCGCAGGATCGCCGCCGCCGGTTCGATGCGCTCGACCAGCCCGACCGCCTGCCCCGCGTAGATCACGGCGGTCGTGAAATCCTCGGCCGCCTTGGCGGCGTGAAAGCCGCGCCGAGCATCCTCGTCCCCCTCGAGCTCGTCCTCGTGACCGTGCCATCGGGCGGTGAACGAATTGACCAGCGCGCGCCCTGGGAACGCGCGGGGCCACGGGATCCCCTGGACCACGTCGAAGACGCGCGTGTGCACCGTGTCCGTCTCGCGCGCGGCCAAAATGCGCCGCTTCGCCTCGGCGGAATTGCGCACCTCTTCGGAGGCGAGCAGCGGCGTCCCGATCCAGGCGCCTTGCGCCCCGGCGGCCAGAACCGCCGCGAGCCCCCGACCCGTGGCGATCCCACCTGCCGCGACGACCGGCGTCCGCACGTTCTCGAGGACGACCTGGAGCAAGGGCAGCGTCCCGACCGCCCCCGTGTGCCCGCCCGCCTCCGTGCCCTGCGCGGCTATCAGGCTCGCTCCGGCGGCCTCGGCCGCGCGCGCCGTCGCCAGGTCTTGCGCTTGAACGACGAGCTCGACCCCGGCGGCCCGGACGCGCGGCGCGTAGGGGGCGGGGTCCCCGAACGACAGCGCGAGCAGGAACGGGCGGGCGCGAAGCGCCGCGTCGAGGAGGTCCGGACGAGCCTGAACCGCCCACGTCATGAGCCCGATCCCGAACCGCCGCTCCCCGGCGAGCGCCCGGAACTCCTCCACGTCTCGCTCGAGCTGCTGCACGGACTGCGCGCTGGAGACGCCGATCATCCCGAGGCCACCCGCGCAGGAGACAGCCGCCGCGAGCCGGCCCCCCGCCATGGGCGACATGGGCGCCCCGACGAGCGGCACTTCGAGACCCCAGGTTCGCGTCAAGAACGTCGAGAGCATCGCGGCCTCCGTCGGGTGTGTCATCCGACTCTCGCTTCGTTCGAGCGTGCGGGTGACGTTGCCCTCCGTCTTGGGACGAAAGAGCTCGCGCGGCAAGCCCGCGGCGACCTCACGTGACGCCCAGGCCGCCCGCGTCGAACGGCTTCGCGATCGCGCCGGCCGTGGCCTTGGTCGCCCGCACGTAGTCGGCGGGCGCAAGCACGATCTGCGTTCCGCGCGCTCCGGCCGAAACGCTGATCCGATCGAAGAGCTCGATCGTCTCATCGACGAACGTGGGATAGGCGCGTTTGCATGCAAGGGCAGTCACGCCGCCACGGACGTACCCGGTCAAGGGTTGAACCTCCTTGAGAGCGACGGTGTCGCAATTCCGGTCGCCCGAGAGGCGAGCCATCGCCTTGAGGTCGAGCCCCGAGTCCCCCGGCACGACGGCCAGCATGACCCCCGTCCGGTCGCCGCGCACGACGAGTGTTTTGAAGACCTGCTCCGGGGGCAACCCCACGCGCCGGGCGACCTCGGCGGCCGACAGGTGCTCGTCACCCGCGTCGTAGTCACGCAACTCGTAGACGATCCCGAGGGTATCGAGGAGGCGCGCCGCGTTCGTCTTCATGGGCTCCATAGTGCAGGTCAAAGATCACGGGCTTGCGCGCAACAGATTCGCCTTTCCAGGGAACCTCCCGCTAGTGTGGTCTGCGTCTCGTTCACCCCCCAGCCCGACACGATGCTCGAAGCCCCCCCCAAGCCACCCCGAACGACGACGACTCCATTCTGGCCGTTCCCGGCGTCCTCTGCGTCGCCCCCTCCGCGACCAACGAGAGGAGCTCGATCCGCGTCGGGCGAGCCGCGGGCTGGTTTCTCCCGGCTCCGCTGGCCGACTGGGAGCAAGAGCTCTCGTTCGTCGCGCGATCGGCGCTCTCGCAAGACCTCGCCCGGTCGTTGCGAGCGACCCTCCCGGAAGAGCAAATAGCGCCCAAGCGGCACCCACTGGTGGCGCGCGCGGTGGCCGAGAGCCCGCTCCTCGCCGTCTCGAACAACCTGGTGAAGGAGCTGCGCGACAAGGGCGTTCGGGTCCACTCGCTGGGCATCGACCGCGTCTCGGCCGAGTTTTTCTACTTCGCCGAGGGAGGCCCCGGCGAGAGCACGCGCGTGCAGGGCAATCTCATCGAGATGCTGGCGTCGTCGATCGGCGCGACCACGACAAACGCCGAGATCGCAGCGCTGTCCGAGGGCGTGTTCGATCGGCTCCTGTCGGTGCTGTCGTCGGGGTCCGTGTCGGAGCTGGAGATCCAGCTTGCGAACGCGCTGCCGCGCCTCTCGAAGGACGGCACAGGTCTCGTCGGGACGAACCTGGACGAGTTCGAGCAGCGAGCCAGCGCGTTCTCCGCACGCGGGGCGCGGTGGGCCGGTCCGGCGCGCAAGCTTGTCGACGCAATCACCGAGGCGACGCGCCTCGGCAGGGACACGACGCGCGTGCCGATGTACGGCGAGGCCACACGCGAGAAGCGCCCGGCGCTCGAGGTGCAGGTGTCGCCGCGAACGGTGCTTCTGCCCGAGCACGCAAGGTGGACGGTGGCCGGGGCTCCCCGGGAAGGGATGCCCGCGGCGACGACGACACCGACGGCCCCGCGCGCGACGCCGAAGGAGAAGGGCGCGGAGCGGACGACTCCGGGAGCGCCGAGAGTCGATCGTCCGGTCGCGCGGCCGGCCGCGGAGAGGCAGGCGGCGCGCACGACGGACGCCAAGCCGATCGCTTCCGTCCAGACGGAAGAGAAACCCGCGCCCGCGCCCGCGCCCGCGCCCGCGCCCGCGCCCGCGCCCGCACCCGCAC
This sequence comes from Polyangiaceae bacterium, assembly GCA_035295445.1. Taxonomy (GTDB): domain Bacteria; phylum Myxococcota_A; class Polyangia; order Polyangiales; family Polyangiaceae; genus Palsa-1150. The sequence goes on from DATGJA010000133.1 coordinate 4,480, forward strand.
CCGCACCCGCACCCGCGCCCGCGCCCGCGCCCGCACCCGCGCCCGCGCCCGCGCCCGCGCCCGCGCCCGCGCCCGCGCCCGCGCCCGCGCTCGCGCCCGCACCCACGCCCGCGCCCGCACCCGCGCTCGCGCCCGCACCCGCGCCCGCACCCGCGCTCGCCTGCGCCCCTGCGCTGGACGGGCCGTCCCCGCCGCTCGCCCTCCCGCTGCTCGACGCCGGTGGCCCCTGCTTCGCGCCGGACGTCGCGCCCTGGACCCCGCCGGAGCGGCTGGCTCCGGCCTCGACGTGGCCGGTCGACGGCTCGCCGGCGTCGGGCGTCGCGAAGCTCAGGTCCGGGAAGTCGCAGCCCATCGATCCAGCAGTGGACCCACCGCAGGCGAGGGCGACCGCCAAGAGGCACAGCGCATCGCGGCGGGCGCTCGAATCCGGAGCGGACATGTCAAAACCTCCCCATCGCCGACAGACCCGTCGGCGACACGACGAGCGCCGTGTTGGTCGAACGCGCCGCGCGCCACACGAGAAGGGCGATCCCGCTCGAGAGGCCAATGGCCCCGGCCGCCACCAACCCTGTCTCCCACGCGGCGGCCGAGTCGCCGCGCGCGTTGACAGATTGGACCTGCGACGCCGTACAGGGCGGAACGACGTCGCCGGATGGCCCGGGACACGTCTCCTTCAAGTGGTCGGCGTCTCCGAGGGCCGATTGGCGCTCGACTTCGGCGATGCCGGCACCGAGCAAGCTCGCGGCGCCCGCACCGAGCGCCACCCACGCGACCGTTCGCTCGGTGGCACCGCTGTGGCCGGGCTCGCGGCGCGCCTGGGGCTCGGCGAGCCGCAGGTCGATTCGCCGCGCGTCGCCCGCGCTCAGATCGAACGAGCGCTCGCGCGCCGGGCGGCTCTCTTGGGTCATGGTGACGACGTAGTGCCCGGGGTCCCGCTCGAGGGGCGCCCCGAGGAGGGCGGGAGCCAGTCGCTCGCCGTTCAAGGTCACCTCGGCGTCCGGCGGCGCGGTGATCGTGACGGTCCCCACGCGAGGCGCGAGCTCCGCCGCGGCCTGCGCTGCGTCGTTCGCCCATCCCTCGTACTTTCGCTCGGTGGAGGTGCTCGCGGCGCGCCCGAGATCGAGCCAAGCGCGGCGCGCCAATGCGAAGTGCCCCAAGGCTTGCTCGCATTCGGCGACGTTGCGCAGACTCCCCAGCCCCGGGGGATAAACCGCGTACGCCTCCCGAAAGAGGGCCACCGCGCTCGCGCAGTCGCCTTCGCCCCGAATCTTTCGTGCTCGATCGAAGAGATCTCTCGCGTCCGATGGCGCGTCCGCCCGCGCCCCTCGCGGGGTCAACGACAGGCCGACGAGCAGCCACCCGCACGCGCGCGAACTCTTCCCGGGAAGCACTGGAGCCAGGCCGCACCATGCAGGCCCCGTGCAAACGCCGGCGTGCTTGCATCCGGGCTGGGGCACGGCGAGTGAGGGCCGAGGGCCGACGGCCATCGTGCCCCACTGCGGCAATCATGCTCCGCTCCGCGCGCATCGGGCCCGCCCCAAAGGATGCGCCGAGCTCGTCGCATGCAATTTGCCTGACGGGGGCAGGATGCTCCTCCACCCGGGCTGCGTCGTCGGGGGAAGGTACCGACTCGAGCGACTCCTCGGACGGGGCGCCATGGGCGAGGTGTGGCTGGCGAATCACGAGACGCTGGGCCAGCAGGTGGCCGTCAAGCTACTCGCGCACCGGCCCGAGGTCGGTGAATTCGAAAGTCGAGCGACCGCGGCCGCACGGTTCCGGTTCGAGGCGCACATCGCGGCTCGTCTCTCCCGCAAGACACGCCACATCGTACGCGTTACCGATCATGGCGAGGCGGATGCGTTCGCTTACCTGGTCATGGAGCTGCTCGAGGGCTCCTCGCTCGACGAGCGACTGGCGCGCGGTGCGATGACTCCGGCCGAGACGTCGCGCCTCGTCACGCAGGTGGCGCGCGCCCTCGCGTGCGCTCACGACGAGGGGGTCGTTCATCGAGATCTGAAGCCTGCCAACATCTTCCTTGCGCGCGACGAGGGTGGCGAGCTACTCGTCAAGCTCCTCGACTTCGGGATCGCGCGTGCGCTCCAGCCCCAGCGTATCGCCCAGGCATTCAGGACCGCTCCGAACGCCGTCTGGGGCACCCCCGGATACATGAGTCCGGAGCAAGAACGCGGCTCGTCGCACGATCGGCAGGTCGATCTCTGGGCGCTGGCGACCGTGGCGTACGAGGCGCTGACGGGGATGCTCCCGCACGAAGAGGCGGCGACCCTGGACGTCGAGCTGCGCCGGTTCTTCGAGCGGGCCTTCGCGCCGTCGATCGATCGGCGATTCGGGAGCGCCACGGAGCTCGCGCAAGCCTTCGAGCGGGCTGCGCTCGCGGTCCCCTCGCCAGTCGGCCGAGCGCCGCGTCGGACGCCGCACCGTCGGATCGGCCTGGCTCGGCTCCTTTCGGTCTCCGTCCTCTTCGGGATCGCGGCGGCGGCCGCGATGGGGCTCGCGCCGCACCGCGCGGCCGGGCCTGCCGTCGCGTCGCCGGGACCGCGGCCGGTCGAAGGCGTGCTCGGGCGGGGTACCGCGTCGCCACGTTCGGCGGCGCCCGTGACGTCGAGCCGCGACCCGCCGCAGGGTAAGCCTCCGCGCGCGCTGGAGTCGGCCGATGCGCCCGACTCGACACGCCCCGCCGCGAGCCAGGCCCCGCCGAACCACCCGTTCGACAAGAGCGCGATCTTTTGAGATCGACCCGCAAGACGCTACGGCAGCGACGTCGCAGCGTAGCTCGAAACGCCGTAATCCCCCGGCGTCGCGCTCGCCCCCTTGCCGCGCCAGAAGCCCATGCCGGGGTTGCCGTCGGTCCAGACCGTGCCGCGGATAGACGCGACGTCCACTTGCTGGAGCTGACGGCCGTTCAGCCACGTGGTGATGACCGTTCCGACGATCTGCGCTTTGAAGACGTCGCCGTCGTGCACCGCGCCGGGACCGCCGCTGCCCTGCGGCGACACGTACGTATAGTCGCCGAGGGCCCCGTTCCATCGCACGACCTCGGCGTAGGCGCCATCGTACGCGACGTTACATTCGTAGCCGCGCGCGCTGTTCGCCGCGTCGGCCCATCGCAGGTGGATTTCCACCTCGCGCGTCCCGCCGGGCGAGAACGCCGCGTCGAGGTGAATGGTCACCGTGACCGCCTGGTCGGGCGGGAAGCCCGTCAGGTGCGCGTAGGAATCGGTGTAAGCGCCGTCGCCCGGCTGCGTCCCGTAAGCGGCGTCCCCGCCCGTGGCGACGACGCTCCACGGCGTCCCGAGGTGGATCCAGCGCCCGTTCTCCGAAATGGGGTTCTCGGTCAGTGGAAAGTGCGTGGAGTACGCGACGCGCGCGTCGGCCCGCGGCGCCGCGTCGGCGTCCCCCGGGGGTTGGGTCGATCCGGCGTCGTCGCCCGGCCCCTCGATCGAGGGGCCGTCGTCCGTCCC
>DATGJA010000134.1:0-3754 GCA_035295445.1 Polyangiaceae bacterium
GATGGCGAGCACGTCGGGATCGTCCGCGGCTCGAGCGATGAGATCGACCACCCCGTCGAACGACTCGTACGGGTGGTGCAAGAGCACGTCCTGTTCGCGAATGACGGCGAATACGTCGTCCGCCTCGCGCAGGGGCGGAACCACGTGCGAGGTGAACGGCTCGTCGCGCAAACCCCGGATGTCGTCTCGCGAGATCGCCATCAGGTCGGCGACGTTGATCATCCCGTGGACGGGGTAGACGTCCTTGTCGGGATCGAGCTTCATCGCCTTCACGAGCTTCGCGAGCGAGCCTGCGGGAGGGTCTCCCGAGACCTCGAGCCTCACGGCATTGCCTCGCTCCCGCCGCCGCAGCTCTTGCTGGATCGACTGGAGCAAATCGTCCGCTTCCTCCTCGTCCACTTCGATGTCGAAGTTCCGGGTGACGCGGAAGACGTACATCCCCTTGACGCGAACGCCCGGGAAGATGGTCGTCACGTGACGTGCGACGAGATCCTCGAGCAACACCATCGCCCGACTCGCAGGCTGACCGCCGGGCGTCTTCACACCGGTCACCGACAGCAAGCGGGGGAGCATCGACGGCACCTGCACGACGCCGAAGCCAGGATCGAGCGAACCCTCGCGTGCGAACATGACCCCGAGGTTGAGGCTCTTGTTTCTCACCTGCGGGAAAGGGTGCCCCGGGTCGATCGCGAGCGGAGTGAGAATGGGGAACACCTCGTTTCGGAAGCGAGCGTCGAGTTCAGCCAAAGCCTCGGCAGCCAAATCGGCCGGCTTGACCAGCACGATCCCCGCCTCGGCAAGCTTCGGGAGGAGGGCGGCCAGGCTGCTCGATTGCGTCGCCACGAGATCGTGAACACGAGCCGCGATGGCGTCGAGCTGCTCCACGACGGTCATCCCGTCAGGACCCATTTCGCCCACCTCGCCCGTACGCTGCTGCTTGAGCCCTGCGACGCGGACCATGAAGAATTCGTCGAGGTTGCTCGACACGATGGCGAGAAACTTCAGGCGCTCGAGGAGAGGAACGGCGTCGCTCTCGGCCTCCGCCAGGACGCGGGCGTTGAACTCGAGCCAGGAGAGCTCCCGATTGAGATAGTAGTTGCTCGAGTCGAGATCCGGGTCGCCCACGTCCGGCGCGCGGGACGAGGGCGCGGCCGACGCGAGCGACGGCTGGGACCCGCTCGGAGCCGGGACCGCCGATCCATGAGCGGCCGCAGCGGGCCACGCGCTCGCACCGGCGGCCTGGAGGGGAATGGCAGGATTCGGTTCATCCATGGCCGAAGGGGTCGTACTCTAGCTTAAGGCGAGTCGTCGGAGGGCTCGGACGGCTCGACCGTCGGCGGCGACGCGGCGGGCCCGGCCAAATCGAGCCTCAACCAGACGTGATCGTGGCCGAAGCGCGCCGACTCGCGGTACCGCGGGTGAACCCAAGCGGCCGTCTCCGCGCAATGCTCTTGGAAGTCATCCCAAGCGTCCGATTCGGACAGAAGGGGAGCCGCGTCGAGGAAGACGAGCGCGGCGGGAGGGCGCGCCTCGAGCTCGCGGAGCATCTCGGCTTCATGCTGGTCGCGCATCGCGCGGATGACCGCCGCTTGAGCGTCGTCCGGACGTCCTCCCGTACCCCCCGTCAGGGCGGCGTCGGCGTCGAGATCGTACGCATAGAGAAACGGCGTCGCGCTCGCGCGCTGGGCCAAAAAGAGGATGTAGGGATCCATGCCGTAGACCTGCACCCGGTCGTCGGGCGAAGTGTGGCCACGCAAGTACGCCGCCGCTTGGCGCATCTCGTAGGGAAAGAAGTCGGGCTCGGGGAAGCGCGCGAAGTACTCGCGCGAGGCACGCTCCTCCGCGGTGGCCGCGCCCCAAAGCAACCATGTCGCGCGAACGTGCGGAGAGTCTTCCATGGCGGTGGCGATCCGGAAGGCGACGACGAGAGCCACGGCGACGGGCACGACCCGGACCAGCGCGAGCCGGCGCCGCGCCACGCGGGCGCGCTCGGCCGCCCAGCACGCGAAGACGAGCCATTGCGCGTGCACCCCAGCCGTGACGGGATGGAAGTGATACGGGAAACCCTTCGCCTGGACGAGCACCCCCGCGAGTGCTGCGAGCGGCATGAGCGCGACGGTCGACGTTCGCGTCGGCAGCTCACCGAGGGCGATGAGCGCGAGGAAACCGCTTGCCCCGAGGACCGCGAAGATGGCCTGCGTGGCGTTCCACGGCTTGGAGAGGATGTCCGCGGCGGCGCGCGGCCAGATGAACCGGTACATCGCCGGAACGTCGACGAACTGAATGCGCGCGAAGGCCGCGATGTCGCCGTAGCGCAAGAGGAACGCGAGCGGAACGGCGGCACCCGCACACCCGCCCGCGGCGAACGCAGCGGCGGCCCGGCCGCGCGAGAGCGGCTGATCGCGATCAAGGAGGAGGGTGGCGAACTGAACCGCGGTCAAGAAGGCGTACGTCGGCTTGCCGAACCAGGTGAGGACGCTGAGCGCTCCCGCGGCGGCGAGCTGCCAGCGCACCGAACGAACCGACCCTCGTGGGTCCTGGGCGACGAGCTGAAGGGCCACCGCCGGCAGGATGAACCAGTCGAAGAAGCTCTCCCGCTGGGCGAGGTCCCAGTACCCGTAAAGCAGATGCTGCCCGCTGAGGATGACCCAGCCCGCCAGGGCCCATGCGGTGCGGTCGACGAGATCGGGGCGAGCGCCCCGCCGCAGGCCGGGAACGCACGCGCCGACGAGTGCGAAAGTCAGTCCCGTGATCGCGAGGTCGATCACGCGAAAACGGTGCTCGTCGCTCCCCCCCAGCGCGAGCAGAACGATGTGGACCATGTGCGTGAGCGGACCGTTTACGTCCCGCACGTCGCGGTAGTCCCTGGCCCCGCGCATGATCGCCCACGCGACGTATTGGAAGATCCCTTGATCCCGGCCGAGGGGCGTGAGCGACGCGCGCCGGGTCGCCTCGGCCACCCAGAAGAGGGGCGGGATGGCGAGGACGAGCGGAACGGCGAGAGAGCGGATCGCGCGCGCGCGTACGAAGGAAGAGACGTTCATCGAGACGCCCATCGAGACCGACCGGCGAGGCTACTCTCGCACGGGTCGTCGATGCGGGAGAGCTCGCCGCCACGGCTTGATTGCGCGCAGCTCGACGGAGGCGCGTGTTGGCGTTTTCCGTCGAGCTTTCGCGACTGTGCGAACGTTGGCATCATCCATGCGAGGCGACGGGTGTCGTTCTTCCGCTCTGGATTTGTCGGTGCAAACGTGTCCACAATCCCTGCACTCCGATGACGGAACCGGTCAGACGTTTGGCGCTGCCGAACCAGCCGGCCACCGAGCCACGTGCCCGTGCATTCGCCGAGGCCCTGTCGTTGGCGCGCGGAAAGCACGTCCTCATCGCCCTTCGCGGACACCCGGACCCGGACGGAATCGCGTGCGCGATCGCGCAGGCGCACGTCGCGCAGCGGCTCGGGGTCGCGCAAACGACTGTCGCCTATTGCCACGAGCTGAGCCACCGCGAGAATCGCGCCCTCGTGAAGCTTCTCGGGCTCGAGCTTCGCAAGATCAAGACAGTGCACGAGCTCGGTCAGGTCGATTTTCTGGCGCTCGTCGACTCGCACGAGGTCGATCCGGATCTCGCCGACGGCGGCCAATACGAGGTCCTTACGGTCGTCGATCACCACCGCGCGGTCTCGCCGCCGAGGGCACGCTTCGTCGACATGCGCCTCGACGTGGGAGCGACGGCGACCATCTTCGTCGAGTATTTG
>DATGJA010000135.1:0-9585 GCA_035295445.1 Polyangiaceae bacterium
CGCGGACGCTGCGCGGTACGGGCGGCGGCCCGACCTGGCCAGGCGCGCGCTGTCCGCCACGCGGACGCGCTTTTCCGGCTCGCTCCACGCCCGAGACGCGGCGTTCTTCCTCGGGGGTCTGGCCGAGTCGGAGGCCGACGCAGCCTCGGCGGTCGACTGGTACGGCGTCTACCTGCGCGAGAGCCAGGACGGCGCGTATGCGTCGCAGGCGCTCGGACGTCGGATGATCCTCCTCCAGCGCATGGGCAACGAGGCAGCCGCGCAACAGGCTGCCTCCGAGTACGCGAGGCGATTCGGCGGGGAGGCCTACGGACCCGCGGCACAAAAGCTCTTGCACGTGCCATGAAGGCCGTCGCGGGTCTGGCCGCGGCGGCGTGCTGGCTCCTCGGCGCAACCGCCCAAGCCGCTGGCGACTCGCCGACGGTCATCGTCCTGCGCGGCCAGGTGAAGGACGCGGTCACCTCGGAGGCGGCCGCACGGGTGCAAGGGGAGCTCGTCGCCGCGGGGTTTCGCGTGGTCATCCTGCCCGCGGCCGGGGCGGACACCGAGGGAGAGCTCGAGTCGGCGGGCCGCGAGCTCGCACCGGTCGCGGCGTTCGCCATCGTCGTGCGGCCGTCGTCGGGCGCCGAAATTTGGGTCACCGATCGCGTCAAGCACAGCACCGTGATCGAGCACGCGCAGCTCTCGGGCGACCGGAATCGAGAGGCCGAGATCCTCGCCGTGAGGGCCGTCGAGCTCCTCAAGGCGAGCCTCGCCGAGCTGTGGATCCCCGATTCTTCGCCCGCGACCGCGAAGCCACCGGTCCAACCGACCGCCGAGCGTCCCGCGGCCCCCCGTCCCGCACCCGTCGAGTCACCCGAACCCGCCGCGCCCCGAGCCCCCTACGCTGAGGGCCTGGGGGTGGGCGTGGGGGCCGGGGTCGTCGACGGGGCGGGCGCCATCGGCGCGACCTGGGCACCGACCGCGCAGATCTCCTACGGCACGCCGAGTGGCCTCGGCGCTCGCGCGACCTTCGCGATGGCGCTCCCGAACACCCTCACCGCCACCGCGGGGTCCGCGCGGATCGACCAGCAGCTCGCCACACTCGAGGTCGTGCAGGTCTTCTGGCCGCGCGGCGCCGTCGCCCCCTTTGCGTGCGCGGGCGCGGGGGTCCAGCACTTGCGCGTCGATGGGAAAGGCGCACCGCCCTATTTCGGCCTCGTCTCGGACGAATGGTCCGTGCTCGCCTCGGCCGGCGCCGGCATCGGCGTGCCCCTCCTCGCGCAATGGTCGTTCGTGGCCCAAGGCCGTGCCGCCCTCGGCTTCCCCCAGACCACGATCCGCATCGGGTCGACGGAGGTGGCGCGTCTCGATGCGCCCACCTTGCTCCTCGATGCGGGGATTCTCGCGGTGTTCCGGTGAGCCGGCGAGCGCGTCGCGCCGCGCTGGCGATCGCCGTGGCGCTCTCGCCCGGATGCTCGATGCGCACGATCGACGCGGTCGGTTTGGGGTCCACGCCGCGCGCCGACGCCGGTACGACGCCCACCGTCGGCGAGGCGGGAGCACCCCCTGCCCCGGGCGCCGGGCCCATCGCGCCAAGCACGTCCAGCGGGGACACGGCGCGCGTGTGGCCGAACGCGGCGAGCACCGCGAACTCCGACGCGTGGATCGTCGACAACCACGACCAGCTGGTCGAGATGGACCCGCGCGTCTTGCTCCTCCACTTCTACAACGGCATCGACGTCTCCCAGGCCCAGAAGATCGCCCAATCGCAGATGGACGCGATCGCCGAGGGGTCGCGCTACCGCGGATACTCCGATTCGACGGCGGCCCCATTTCTCCGATACCAGCTCGTGAAGGTGGTCGACCTCACCGACCACACCCCACCGGCCGGCTGGCCCTACGTCTCGAGCACGCTCCTGCCGACGGACTCGTCGGGCGCCTTCGACGTGACGGCGCTCTTCTCGCAGTCGTTCGCGGCGAACTACGGCTTCCCCGATCCGGGCGCCCCCCAGCGAAATCTGACGCTCTGCGAGCTCTTCGAGCACGGCGTCATCAACGAGCTGTGGCTCTCGGTGGGCGAGACCGGCGCGCGCGCGCCCGGGCTGATGATGGAGTCCAAGCAGGTCTACGACGCGGACTTCCGCCCCATCGCCGGCTCCTTCGACCAGTGCACGGGCTACGCATGCCTGCAGGCGCCCCACTGCGCCGTCTCCGCTCGCATCGCGCATTTGAGCCCCGTCAACGGGCCGGGCTGCGACTTGCTCGTTCGCACGGCCGGCCTCGAAAATACCCACCAGGCGATCCCGTACCTGTCCTCCAACTCCTTGGACTTCTTCAACGACGAGTTCAGCAAGGTCGGGGGCACGCGGTTCGACAGCTACGAGGATTTCTGCGGCACGCAGGGCTCTTGCATCGATTACCCGAGCGAGACCGTGGCCGAGGGCACGTACGTGGACGGGTCGCGCTGGCGAATGGACCCCTACGTCCAGGGCTGCGGGACGGCGCACTTCCCGTCCAACGCCCGCTCTCGCTGGGACTACAGCAACACGCAACCCGTGCTGTCGCGCTGCGAGCATTACCGAATGCGCGACGGCCAGGGCGGCGCGGATCTCCAGGAGCCGTACTCGAGCGACAGCGTGTCCGCGTACACGATGCGCTTCGGGAGCGATTGCGGTGGAGGATGGCAGGTCTACCTTCGCCAGAGCGTCCCCGGGCTGCACAACGCGGCCTACGCGTCGGACGGGGCCCGCATGAAGAACTGGTGGCCCTTCCTCTTCTACTAGCCCACGCGCGCGCGGCCCGAGACCACGGTCCGGGCGAGCTGGGCGGCGCTCGACACCGAGGTGTCCGACGCGTCGCCCAGCGACCCGGACGAGTCCGCGGCCGGCGTGATTGCGGGCGTACCCCCGAGGTCGGCCAGCCGCTTGCACTTCGCGACAAGGGCCGGCTCCCGCGTCGGAAGAAAGCGCCGTTCGACTTCGATCCGACTCGCCTCGTACTCCTCGAGCCTGCCGAGCGACCACGCCACGCAAGCCCGGGTCTCGTGCAACAGGCCGACGGCAAGGCGGTGATCCACCTGCCCGTAGCGGGTGGCGAGGGCGTCGAGGCGATCGAGCGCGGCATCGCCGTGCCCGAGCGCGGCGTCCGCCACCGCGAGCTCCAGATCCAGCGTGAGGAAATGCATCACGTAGTCCCGGTCGGCGTCCGTCACGTGCGCGAGCGCCCCCTCGCACACCCGCTTGGCCTCGGCGTGATCGCCGATCAGGTTGTTGGCCCGCGCGATGTACCCCATGGCGCCCGCCCATCCCGCGTAACTGCGCGGCGGGTGCTTCTCATATTCGGCCAGCACCCGGGCGATGGCGGGGCGGTCGGCGCGCTCTCGCCGGCTGAGGAGCATCCCGCTCTTCGCCAGCCCCGCGTGGAGCTTCAGCGACGGCACCGTCCGGCTGAGGAGCTCGAGGCGGTGCGCGAGGCGGGTCGAGCCGACGATGTCTCCGATCTGCGGGTAGACAAGGAGCAGCACCGCCGCTTCCCAGGTCTCGACTTGCCAGATCGACCCGACGTGCGCGGCGTGGAGCTCGACGTGCTCGCGATGGATGGCTGCCTTCGCGAACTCACCGCGGAACGTGTAGAAGAGGCAGCGAAGCTGGCTCGCGATCATCGCGTAAATCTTCAGCCCGGTGCGGTCGAGGGCGTCCGCGCTCACGAGCGCGCCGCGACCGTCGGCACGGAAGATCCCGAGAACGCCGCGGATGAAGTGGGCTCCGGCGACGTAGAACCGCCGCGCCTCGACCGGCAGCGTAGGATAGTATCTGGGGCTCTCGAAGCGCCTGAGCAGCGCGTCGTACGTCTCGAACGCCTCCGCCTGCGTTTCGAGCGCGAGCTGGCGAAGCTCCCGGCAGAAGGCGTAGATGCCCGCGGGGGTCAGCCGCTTCGGCAAGACCGCAAAGGGGGCGAGGACATCGGCCGCGCGCTCGGTGCGCTCGACGTCGAAGGACAGGGAAGCCACGGCCGCCAGCGACGTGACCGTCCCGAACAGGTACCTCATCACCTGCGCGAAGGGGTAGCTTCGCTCGCATCGCGGAGTGAGGCGGAATCGGAGCCAGGCGATCCCGATCCCGAGGACGAGGGCGATCCATCCCCCGCAAAAGCGTCGGAGGCGCCGCGCCGCGGCCAGCCCCGACAGCTCCTCGACGGAGTAGAGGGCCTCGTCCCCGTAGCGCTCTCCCCACGCTCGATCTTCGTAGTACCCGGCCTGCGCCAGGGCTGCGAGAAGCGGCAATCGTTCGTAGGGCGAACGGTGATGCCTTCCGTAGGCGCGTAGGGCCGCCTCGAGCGGCCTGCCCAGTCGGTGGAGGTTGGCGAAGAGCTCGCGCACCGTCTCGCCGCTGCGCGCCACGGCCGCGATCATGTCGGCCCCGCGCAGCTCGTCCCCACCCTCGATGAGGTGCCAACCGGCTTCGATCCACATGCGGGGCTCGTCGGGACGCGCCAGCGACGAGAGGGCCTCGCCGAGGCGCCGGTGATTTCGCTCGAGCTCGACGGCGTCCATCCCCGCCACGAGGACGTCCCGCAGTGCGGCGCTGCTGAAGTAGTAGCCGTCCTGACCCGGATAGAGCACGTCGCGCGCGGCGAGCTCGTTCAATAGGCCAATCACGCCCGCGACCTCGTCGCCCCCGGCCAGGCTGGCGCAGAGCTCGAACGTCGGCTGGCGGCGCTGCAGACTCAGACAGCCCGCGAGCATCCTCGCCCCGTGGCTCAGCGTCGCCACGCGCATCGCAAGCGCATCCCCCAGCGCGATCGGGAGCGCCGCGTCGGGCGCGTGGTCCGGAAGCGACCAGACCCCTCCGGAGTAGCCGATGATCTGCCGGGCGAAGAGCTGACGGGTGATCTCGAGCGCGTGCAATGGACTCCCGGCGGTGCGCTCGTGCAGCCACTCGGCGAAGCGCTCGACCCCGGGTGCGCGCCCGAAGATGGATCGCGCCAACTCGGCGAGCTCGGGGGCGCTCAGCCCTGCGACCTCCACCTTGGCCGCGTGCTCGAGAATCGTTCTCAACCCGATGGCCGGATCGCCCGGGTGCCCCGCGTTCTGCGTGACGACGACCGCCAGTCGACTCTGGGGCGCGATCATCGCGAGGCCGGCGAGAAGACCGAGGCTCGCGTCGTCGGCGGAGTCGACGTCGTCCACCAGCAAGACGAGCGGCCCGCCGAGGCTTATCCCTTCGAACCAGCCCTCGAGGATCGCGCCGTCGGCGGGCGCATCTGCGTCGGGCGCGGATGCGTCCACGCCGAGGCGGTCCGACACCGCGGCGCCGAGCTTCGACAGCGCCGTCCGGAAGGAGGCCGCCCGTTGGCGCGCGCGGACCGGGAGCGCGTCGGCGACGCCGAGCACGAGCGCGGTCGCCGTGCCGTACGTCTGGGGCGTGGTCGCGGCATCGACCCGTACGACGGCCGCCCCCGCGAGCCTGGCGCGCTGCCCGATCTCGTCCAACAGCCGACTGCGACCCATGCCCGCGGCCGCCCGCAGGCTGAGCGAGCCGCCGCGTCCCGTCACGGTCGATCCGAGAAGCGCATCGACGGCCTGAAGCGCGGCCGCCCTCCCGACGAAACGAGGGCACGAGAGGAAGCTCAGGGCGAGCCGCGTCGTCTCGGTGGTCCCCTCCGGCGGCAAGTCGGCGATGACGCTCAGCCGTGCGATGACTTCGCCTGCGCTGGCGGGGCGCGCCAGTGGGTCGGCGCTGAGGAGGGCGAGGACGAGCTGGTCGAGCTCCTTGGGCACATCGGCCGCGAAGGCGGACGGCGGACCGGGCGGCGTGCGCCATCGGTCCTGGAGCTCGTCCAACTTTTGCGCCGGGAACGCGTGACGCCCGGTCAGCATCCAGTACGCGAGGGCGCCGAGCGAGTAGAGGTCGGACCGGTCGTCCAGGGGACCGTGGCCGAACGCCTCCGGAGGGATCATCGGCGGTGTCCCGGCGATGAAGTCCGAGCTCCCGAACCCGGTCAGCGCGCCGAAATCGAGGAGCTTGCAGCGCCCGTCCTCCGTCAGCCGCACATTGGTCGGGCTGAGATCGCGATGCAGCAACCGGCGCGCGTGCAGGAGGGCGAGCGACGTCGCGATGTCTCGCAGGTGCGCGCAGGCCTCTCGCGCGGGCAGAGGCGCGGCCCGGCGCATGTCCGAGCCGGCGAGGAGCTCCATCGTGTAATACGGCCCGAGGTCGTCGACGCCGTAATCGAAGACGCGGACGATCCTCGGATGGTCGAGCGTGGCGAGGACGCGATACTCGCGTTCGAGAGCACGCACGAAGACCGGATCCCCCTTCGCGTCGGGCCGCGCGCGCTTCATCGCCCGCTCCGCCCCCGCGACGCGATCGAGCACCCGGAAGACGACGCCCATCCCCCCCGACGCGAGCTGCTCGCGGACGACGTAGCGGCTGGCACGCGCGGAATCCGCCGCCCGACCCGCGTGGCTGGTGGCCCACGCGCCGCTCGGCGCCACGCGCTTCTCCCTTTCCTCGTCCGTCATCGCGGTAGCGATCCGACCGGACCGCAACACACAAAAGTACCATCGCTCTCCCAGGCGCGCGACCGCGCAACGCGCGCGGCTAGCCTGGCATCGACTCGCACGGACTCGCACCCGATGGCTTTGGCGGCGGAACCGGCTGAGAATCGCTATGCTCGCGGCCACATGGACGACCGCATCGTCTCGGACCTCGCCTCGTTGCGGATCGACCGCCAGGAGCGTCCGCCGTCGTCGGGGCGGGCCTTGCGCTGGCTTCTCGCACTTTTGGTTACGGGGGCCGTCGCGGTCGCCGCATGGCGGATCGCGCTTCCCATGTTCGAGGCGCGCGTCTTTTCGACCGAGGTCTCCCTGACCGAGGTCGCGCTCGTCTCGCCGGCGCAAGCACAAATTCAATTGACTTCAGCTGGTTACGTCGTGCCCCAGGTCGAGGTGGACGTATCGTCCAAGCTCGTCGGCCGCGTCGACAAGTCGAACGTGCGAGAGGGGGATCGCGTCAAGCAGGGCCAGACCCTCTTCGAGCTCGACGCCAGCGACCAGCGGACCCAGGTGGCCAGCGCTCTGGCCCGGGTGGCGGCCGCGCGCGCGCGGGCCGCGACGGCGCGCGCCCAGCTCGCGGAGGTGACGCAGCAGCTGGAGCGCGAGAAGCGGCTCGCGGCCACGGGCGCGATCGCGACGGCCACGGCGGATGACCTGGCGGCGCGCTCCAAGTCCTTGGCCGAACAAGTGCGGGCGGCGGACGCCGACGTGGACGCCTCCCAGGCGGAGGTGAACGCCCTCGCCGTGAACCTCGGCAACACCGTCATCAAGGCGCCGATCGACGGCACCGTGATCACCAAGCCGCTGCAGCCCGGGGACGTCGTGAGCCCGGGCACTTCGATGTTGAAGCTGGCCGACTTCGCGTCCATCGTCGTCGAGACCGACGTTCCGGAGACGCGCTTGCACCTGGTGGCCAAGGGGGCTCCGTGCGAGATCGTTCTCGACGCATACCCGTCGCGACGCTGGCGCGGCGAGGTCGTCGACACCAGCCCGCAGCTCAATCGCGCCAAGGCCACGGCCACGGTGAAGGTCCGGTTCCTCGACCGCGACGACACGGTGCTGCCCGAGATGGCCGCGCGCGTGTCCTTCCTCGACGCGCCCCTCGACGAGCGAAAGCTCAAGGAACCACCCAAGCGCATCGTCCCCGGAGCGGCGGTCACCGACCGCGGAGGCGCAAAGGTGGTCTTCACCGTCGACGGCGGGCGGGCGCGAATGGTCCCGGTGACCCTCGGCTCGCCCTTCGGAGGCGGCTTCGAGCTCGTCGAAGGCCCCGCCCCCGGCTCCAAGCTCGTGAGCGACCCGGCGCCGACGTTGGGCGACGGCCAGACCATCAAGGAGAAGAGCCCATGAGCGGGCAGCGAGAAGAGAGCGGCGGCGGCTCGAACGGATCGATCGTCAAGCTTCAAGGGGTCTCCAAGACCTACACGCGCGGCGAGGAGCCGGTCCCGGTCTTGTCGGGCCTGGATTTCGACGTCCCGACGGGGTCGTACGAGGCCCTCATGGGGCCGTCGGGGTCCGGCAAGACGACGTTGCTCAACCTCATCGCGGGGCTGGACCGACCGACGCAGGGGAGCGTCGAGGTTGCGGGCAAGCGAATCGACGGCATGAGCGAAGGGGCCCTCGCCAAGTGGCGGGCCAACACGATCGGTTTCGTCTTCCAGTCCTACAACCTGCTGCCGGTGCTGACCGCGCTCGAGAACGTGGAGCTGCCGCTCTTGCTCACGGACCTCGGGTCGAGCGAGCGCAAGAAGCGCGCACAGACGGCGCTCCGCATCGTCGGCCTGGAGGAGCGGACCCAACACTACCCGCGGCAGCTCTCGGGCGGTCAAGAGCAGCGCGTCGCGATCGCGCGCGCCATCGTGAACGACCCCACTATCATCGTGGCGGACGAGCCGACGGGAGATCTGGATCGCAAGAGCGCCGACGAGATCCTGACCCTCCTCGAGAAGCTCAACACGCAGCTCGGCAAGACCATCCTCATGGTGACGCACGATCCGGCGGCGGCCGAGCGGGCCAAGATCATCCGGCGGCTCGACAAGGGGAAGCTCGTCACATGACCCTCACCGGCCTCGCGGTCCGCAACCTGGCGCGAAACAAGTTCCGCGTGATCCTCACGTCGATCGGCGTCGCGATCGCGATCGTCGCGTTCTTGCTCCTGCGGACCGTGGTCTGGGCGTGGGCTTCGGGCGCGGACTTCGCCGCCAAGGACCGGATCGTGACGCGCCACAAGGTCACCTTCGTCATGACGCTGCCGAAGCGCTACGTCGAGGACGTGCGCAATTCGCCGCACATCAAGGAGGTCACCTGGGCCAACTGGTTCGGCGCGAAAGACCCGAAACACGACAACGAGTTCTTCAGCACCCTCGCGATTGACCCGGCGACCTACTTCCAGGTCTACAGCGAGATGAAGGTGCCACCCGACCAGCTCGACACGTTCAAGCACGATCGGCAAGGCGCGATCGTCGGCGACGTCCTGGCCAAGAAACTCGGCTGGAAAGTGGGCGACAAGATCGCCCTGCAGAGCGGGATCTATCCGGGCGACTGGCAGTTCAACATCGACGGGATCTACACGGCGACCGCCAAGTCGGTCGACCGGTCGACCCTCGTCTTCCCGTGGGAGTACATGAACGACTCTCTTCCCGAACGTGGACGCGACCGCGTGGGCTGGCTCGTCAGCCGCGTCGACGACCCGGCGCACGTGGCGGACATCGGGGTCGCGCTCGACCGGGTCTTCGACGACCGCGACACACAGACGCTCTCCCAGGACGAGAGCAGCTTCAACAAGTCGTTCCTCGCGATGTTCTCGGCGGTGATCACGGCGATGGACCTCGTGTCGGCGGTGATCCTCGTCATCATGACGCTCATCATCGGCAACACGATCGCCATGGGCGTGCGCGAGCGGACGAACGAGTACGGCGTGCTCAAGGCGCTCGGCTTCACGGGCGGGCACATCGCGCTCTTCGTCATCGGCGAGTCGGTGCTCATCGCGCTCATCGGCGGCGCCATCGGCATCGGCCTCTCGTACCCATTCATCGAGCAGGGCATGG